>CAZRGU010000220.1:0-6395 GCA_964599705.1 uncultured Ectothiorhodospiraceae bacterium
GGGGGTTGACGCAGCGCACCATTCCGCATATACTGCACCGCAACATCCAGATGGATGTTTCTCCTCCTATATCCTCCTTTGGTGGTTGTTTGCCGGGGCCCCCCCGCCCCGGCATTTTTTTGCGTGCTTTCATGCCGGATGCGACGCCGGGCGGGGCTCGCGGAGGACCTCGGGCGGGGAGCCGGGAAGCGGCCGGGAGGGGTTGACGCATTGCACCATTTCGGCTATAGTGCGTCGCAACATCTGGACAGATGTTTCTCCTCCAAATCCTCCTTTGGTGGTTATTCGCCGGGGCTTGTGCCCCGGCGTTTTTTTGTGTCTCGCCGGCGCTAGCCGCATCGCTCCCCGATTCACGGCTGCGGGCGCCGATCCCTCTGTCCTGGCGGGACGTGCTCCCTTCAGTCGGCTCGACGTGGTGTCGGCCACGCCTTCGCCGCCTTCCGGTCCGTGCTTCCGGCCAGGACAGCGTCTCGGCGCCCTCGCTTCGCGTCGCGGTGAGCGATGCGGGCTAGAACGGGATGTCGTCGTCGAAGTCGTCGGCTGGCGGGGCCGACGACGAGGGGCCGGCCTGGGGGGCGGCCGGCTCGGCCGCGCGCGGCGCCGCGCCCGGCTCGCTCCGTCGGCTGCCGCCACCGGCCCCCTCCTCGTAGCCGCCGCGCCCGCCGAGCAGCTGCATGTCGCGGGCCACGATCTCGGTGGTGTAGCGGTCCTGGCCGTCCTGGCCCTGCCACTTGCGGGTCTGGATGCGGCCCTCGATGTAGACCTGGCGGCCCTTGCGCAGATACTCGGCGGCGATCTCGCCAAGCCGCCCCCAGAGCACCACCTGGTGCCACTCGGTGCGCTCCTGCTGCTCGCCGCTCTGCTTGTCGCGCCAGCTGTCGCTGGTGGCGATGCGGATGTTGGTCACCGCGGTTCCGTTGGCGGTGTAGCGGGTCTCGGGATCGGCCCCCAGGTTGCCGATCAGGATCACCTTGTTGACGCCTCTGGCCATCTTGCTCCTCTCCTCAAACGGTTCGCCGACGCCGCCGGACTCTACCCCTCGGCCGGGACGATTGCACCGAGCGCGGCCTCGTCGAGGCTCGCGGCCTCCACCTTGAGGTAGGCGATTCCCTCCTCGGCGTGGACCACGGCCTCCATCACCCCGGGCACCGCGCGCAGCCGGGCGGCGATCTCGTCGGCCTCGCCGCAGGCGAGCGGACCGAGGTTGAGCAGCCGGGTGCTGACCTGCGGCGGGGTGCGCATCCCCGCCGAGACCAGCAGCCAGACCAGGGCCAGCAGCGCACTGCCGGCAAACACCGCGCCCTGGCCGAAGCGACCCAGCAGGATCCCGCCGCTCGCCCCACCGATGAACGCCCCGAGGTACTGGGCCATCGAGTAGGCGCCGAGCGCGGTGCCCTTGAGATCGGCCGGGGCGAAGCGCGAGACCATCGACGGCAGGGTCGCCTCGAGCAGGTTGAAGGCGGTGAAGAAGAGCACCATCAGCACGGCGACCACCGCGATCGAGGAGCCGAACAGGTCGAGGCCGAGCTCGGCGAGGACCAGCACCGCGATGGCCCCGATGAGGACCTGCTTGAGGCGTCCCCGCCGCTCGGCGTAGACCACGAACGGGGCCATCAGGACCACGCTGGCGGCCAGCACCGGGAGGTAGAACTTCCAGTGCGCGGTGTCGCTGAGCCCGGCCTCGTCACGGAGCAGCACCGGAACCACGGTGAAGGTCGCCGTGATCAGCACGTGCAGCACCAGGACGCCGAAGTCGAGGCGCAGGAGCTGGCCGTTGGCGAGCACCGCGCCGAGCTGGCTGGGCACCGTCTCGGCGTCGCGGTGGAAGGTCGAGCGCTCGGGGTCGGGGACCACCAGGTAGAGCAGCGCGATGCCGCCGAGGGCCAGCGCCCCGGTCAGCCAGAACAGCCCGGCCAGCCCGGCCACCGCGGTGACCGCCGGGCCGAGCACCATCGCCAGGGCGAAGGACATGCCGATGCTCACCCCGACGATCGCCATCGCCTTGGTGCGGTGCTCCTCGCGGGTCAGATCGGCGAGCAGCGCCAGCCCCGCCCCGGCGATCGCCCCGAGCCCCTGCAGCGCCCGCCCCACGGTGACCATCAGCATGCTGTCGGCGAGCGCCGCGATCACGGAGCCGGCCGCGAAGATCAGCAGTCCGGCCGCGATCACCCGCTTGCGCCCGAGGCGATCGGAGAGCATCCCGAACGGGATCTGGAACAGCCCCTGGGTCAGCCCGTAGATCCCGAAGGCAAGCCCCGCGGCGGCCGCCGAGTAGCCGCTGTACTGGTCGGCGTGGAGCATGAACACCGGCATGATCATGAACAGCCCGAGCATCCTCAGCACGAAGATGCAGGCGAGAGAGAGCGCCGAGCGGCGCTCCGCGGCGCTCATCGCGGCGCTGGCGGGGACTGGCTTTCGAGGCATGATCGCGAAAAAGGGATAATATAGCGCGCTCGCCCGGCGCGCGTCCAAGCGCGCCCGCAACGGACCCCGCCATGGACACCATCCGCATCCGCGGCGCGCGCACCCACAACCTCCGGGGGATCGACCTCGACCTGCCCCGCGGGCGGCTGGTGGTGATCACCGGGCCGTCGGGCTCGGGCAAGTCCTCGCTGGCCTTCGACACCCTCTACGCCGAGGGGCAGCGGCGCTACGTCGAGTCGCTCTCGGCCTACGCCCGCCAGTTCCTCTCGGTGATGGACAAGCCCGAGGTCGATCGCATCGAGGGGCTCTCGCCGGCGATCGCCATCGAGCAGCGTGCGGTGAGCCACAACCCGCGCTCGACGGTGGCCACGATCACCGAGATCCACGACTACCTGCGCCTGCTCTGGGCGCGGGTGAGCGAGCCGCGCTGCCCCGAGCACGGGGCGACGCTGGCCGCCCAGAGCGTCAGCGAGATGGTCGACGAGGTGCTCGCCCTGCCTGCCGGCGAGCGCTACATGCTGCTCGCCCCGCTGGCCGCCGGGCGCCGCGGCGAGCACACCGGGCTGCTCGAGCGGCTGCGCGCCGAGGGCTACCTGCGGGTGCGCATCGACGGCGAGGTGCGCGAGCTCGACCGCCTCGGACGGCTCGACGGGGAGACCCGCCACGACATCGAGCTGGTCGTCGACCGCTTCCGGATCCGCCCCGAGCTGCGCCTGCGCCTGGCCGAGTCGCTCGAGACCGCGCTCGCCCTCTCCGAGGGGCTGGTCCGGGTGGTGGCGATGGACGGCGAGGGCCCGGAGCGGCTGCTCTCGGCGCGCTTCGCCTGCCCGCGCTGCGGCTATGCCCTGCCCGAGCTCGAGCCGCGGCTGTTCTCGTTCAACAACCCGGCCGGCGCCTGCCCGGAGTGCGACGGGCTCGGGGTGACCCGCTTCGTCGACCCGGAGCGGATCGTGGCGCGCCCCGATCTCAGCCTCCCCGAGGGCGCGCTGCGTGGCTGGGATCGCAGCAATCCCTACTACCAGCAGATGATCGAGGCGCTTGCCGGGCACTACGGATTCGACCTCGACACCCCCTACCGCGAGCTCCCCGAGCGGGTCCGCCAGGTGCTGCTGCACGGCAGCGGCGAGGAGCCGATCCGCCTCGAGTACCGCGACGGGCAGGGGGCGAGCCACGCCCGCACCCGGCCGTTCGAGGGGCTCGTGGCCAGCATCGAGCGGCGCTGGCGCGAGCGCGGCGCGGCCAAGCGCGGCGACGAGCTCGGCCGCTACCTCGGCGAGCGCCCCTGCCCGGGCTGCGCCGGGACCCGGCTGAACCGCTACGCGCGCCACTGCTTTCTCGGCGGGCTGAGCCTCCCGGAGCTCTGCGCGCTCGCGGTCGGCGAGGCCGAGCGCTTCGTCAGCGGGCTCGCCCTCGAGGGGCGGCGCGCGGTGATCGCCGCGCCGGTGCTGCGCGAGGTCGCGGCGCGGCTGCGCTTCCTCGCCGACCTCGGCCTCGACTACCTGACCCTCGATCGGGCGGCGGCCACCCTCTCGGGCGGCGAGGGGCAGCGGATCCGTCTGGCCAGCCAGATCGGGGCCGGCCTGGTCGGGGTGCTCTACATCCTCGACGAGCCGAGCGTCGGCCTGCACCCGCGCGACCACCGGCGCCTGCTCGCGACCCTGGCGCGGCTGCGCGACGCCGGCAACACGGTGATCGTGGTCGAGCACGACGAGGAGACGATCCGCAGCGCCGACCACGTGATCGACATGGGCCCGGGGGCCGGCACCCACGGCGGGCGGGTGGTCGCCGCGGGGCCGCCCGAGGCGATCGCCGCCGCGCCGGCCTCGCTGACCGGCCAGTACCTCTCCGGGCGGCGGCGCATCGCGGTGCCGGCGCGGCGCCGCACCCGCGATCCGGGCCGCCTCATCGAGCTGCGCGGGGCCTGCGCCAACAACCTGCGCTCGCTCGACGTCGATGTGCCGATCGGGCTGCTGACCTGCGTGACCGGGGTCTCGGGCTCGGGCAAGTCGAGCCTGGTCAACGAGACCCTCTACCGCCACGCGGCGCGCCGCCTCGGGCGCCTCGGCGCGGCGCCGGCCGGGCTCGGCGAGCTGCGCGGCCTCGAGCACCTCGACAAGGTGGTGGCCATCGATCAGCGCCCGATCGGGCGCACCCCGCGCTCGAGCCCGGCCACCTACACCGGCCTGCTCGGCCCGATCCGCGAGCTCTTCGCGGCCACCCCGGAGGCGCGCTCGCGCGGCTACGGGCCCGCACGGTTCAGCACCAACCTGCGCGGCGGGCGCTGCGAGGCGTGCGCCGGCGACGGCGTGCTGCGCGTCGAGATGCACTTCCTGCCCGACGTCTACGTGACCTGCGATGCCTGCGCCGGGCGGCGCTTCAACCGCGAGACGCTGGAGATCCGCTACAAGGGCCGCAGCATCCACGAGGTGCTCGAGATGACCGTCGAGGAGGCGCGTGCCTTCTTCGCCCCCGTCCCGCCGCTCGCCCGCCGCCTGCAGACCCTGATCGAGGTCGGCCTCGGCTACCTCAGGCTCGGCCAGCCGGCGACCACGCTCTCGGGCGGCGAGGCGCAACGCATCAAGCTGGCCCGCGAGCTCGGCCGGCGCGACACCGGCCGGACCCTCTACATCCTCGACGAGCCGACCACCGGGCTGCACTTCCAGGACGTCGAGCAGCTCCTCGCGGTGCTCCACCGGCTGTGCGAGCGCGGCAACACGGTGGTGGTGATCGAGCACAACCTCGAGGTGGTGAAGAGCGCCGACTGGGTCATCGACCTCGGCCCCGAGGGCGGCGAGCGGGGCGGGCGGCTGGTCGCCTGTGGCCCGCCGGAGGCGATCGCGGCGTGCCGCGAGTCGCACACCGGGCGCTGGCTCGCTCCGGTGCTGGCCACGGCCGGCGTGATCGGCGAGGATTCGCCCGCCGGCGCCCGCCCGCGGCGCCGGCGCTCAGCGACCAATCGGGAACCCGCGAAGCCCGGCGCGCAGGCCGGGCGCGCCACGGAGGGTAGTGGCCGATGACGGCACTGATCTGCGGCTCGTTCGCCTACGACAACATCATGGTCTTCCACGACCGCTTCAAGCACCACATCCTGCCCGACAAGGTGCACATGCTGAGCGTCTCGTTCCTGGTCCCGGAGCTGCGCCAGGAGTTCGGGGGCTGCGCCGGGAACATCGCCTACACCCTGGCGCTGCTCGGCGGCGAGGCGCTGGCGATGGGCACGGTCGGCAAGGACTTCGGGCGCTACGCGCGCTGGATGGACCGCCACGGCCTCGAGCGCCGCCACCTGCGCACCATCGAGGACGAGTTCACCGCCCAGGCCTTCATCACCACCGATCTCGACGACAACCAGATCACCGCCTTTCATCCCGGGGCGATGAACCACTCGCACCTCAACTCGGTGCACGAGGCCGACGGGGTGCGGATCGGGATCTGCTCGCCCGACGGGCGCGAGGGCATGATCCGCCACGCCGAGCAGTTCGCCGAGGCCGGCATCCCGTTCATCTTCGACCCCGGGCAGGGGATGCCGATGTTCGACGGCGCCGAGCTGCGCCGCTTCGTCGATCTGGCGACCTGGCTGACGCTGAACGACTACGAGTGCCAGCTCCTCGTCGAGCGCACCGGCTACTCGGTCGACGAGCTTGCCGCGCGGGTCGAGGCGCTGGTCATCACCCGCGGCGCCCAGGGCTCGGAGGTGCGCGCCGACGGGCGTCGCATCGAGGTGCCGGCGGCGCGCGCGGCGCGCGCCCTCGACCCGACCGGCTGCGGCGACGCCTACCGGGCCGGGCTGCTCTACGGGCTGCTCGAGGGCCTCGACTGGGAGGCGAGCGCGCGGCTCGCGGCGGTGGTCGCCGCGATCAAGGTCGAGTGCCACGGCACCCAGAACCACACCTTCGACCGCGCCGAGCTCGAGGTCCGCTACCGCGAGAGCTTCGGCTGCGAGCTCTAGCAGGTAACAGGGGGATGGGGTCAGG
>CAZRGU010000221.1:0-6379 GCA_964599705.1 uncultured Ectothiorhodospiraceae bacterium
CTGCGCGAGCAGATCGCCCTGACCGAGGAGGAGCCGCTGGCCTGGCGGGCGGCGGGCCGGTGAGCGGGCCGGCGTGCCCCGGGGACCGCGCGCGGTGCCGTCAATGACCCCCGAGCCCGGGATCAGCGTCCACGACTCGGTCACCGGGATCGTGCCGGACGATGCCGGGCGGGTACTGGTCTGCGGCTCGCACGGCGGGGTCTTTGCCGCCACCCTCGCCGCGCGCATCCGGCCCCGGGCGGTGATCCTCAGCGACGCCGGGGTGGGGCGGGAGCAGGCCGGGATCGCCGGGCTCACCACCCTCGAGGCCCTCGGGGTGGCCGCCGTCGCGATCGGGCACGAGACGGCACGGATCGGCGACGGGGCGGACCTGTGGCGGCGTGGCATCGTCACCCACGTCAACGCCGTCGCCGCCCGCCACGGCTGCGCCGCCGGGCAGGACTGCGCCGCGTGCGCGCGGCGCCTGCGGGCCGCTCGGCCTACGGGGCGGCTGCCGCGGGCGGCGAGCGAGGCCTGCCACCTGGCCCGGGTGCGGCCGGGCGAGCCGCTGGTGTGGGCGCTCGACTCGGCCTCGCTGGTCGCACCCGAGCACGCCGGGCAGGTGGTGGTCACCGGCTCTCACGGCGCCCTGCTCGGCGGGCGCGCCGCGACCGCCCTCAAGGTCGACGCCCTGGCCGCGGTCTTCAACGACGCCGGGGTCGGGATCGACCGGGCCGGGATCGGGCGGCTGGCCGCGCTCGAGGCGCGCGGCATCGCGGCCGCGACCGTCGGCCACGACACCGCCGCAATCGGCGACGGGCTGGCGAGCTGGCGCGAGGGCATCGTTTCGCACGTCAACCGGGTCGCCGCCGAGGCCGGCGCCGGACCCGGCCTCACGGTGCCGGCCTGGGTCGCCCGCCTCCTCGCCCGGCGGCTATGATGCGCCGCGCGCGGGCCAGCCTCGGAGGCGGCGGATGAGCGAGCGGCACAGAGGCGGCAGCAACGTCGCGCGGTCGATGACAGGCGGCATGGCGCTGGCCAGGATGCTCCAGGCCCACGGCGCCGGCCCGATGTTCGGCATCGGCGGCTTTCAGCTCCTGCCGTTCTACGATGCCGTGCGCGAGCTCGGCATGTCCCACCACCTGGTCAACGACGAGCGCTGCGCGGCCTTCGCCGCCGACGCCCAGGCACGGGTGACCGGGCGCGCGGCGGTCTGCGACGCGACCCTCGGCCCGGGCGCCACCAACCTGGTCACCGGGCTGGTCGAGTCGCTCAACGCCGGGGTGCCGCTGGTGGCGCTGGTTGGCGATGCCCACCGCGCCCACGCCGGCCGCCACATGACCCAGGAGGCCCGCCAGAGCGAGATCCTCCGCCCGGCGGTCAAGGAGCTCGTCCGCATCGAGGACGGGCGGCGCATCCCCGAGGCGGTGCGCCGGGCCTTCGCCGTCGCCACCTCCGGGCGGCCCGGACCGGTGGTGCTTGCCGTTCCCGAAGACGTCTGTCACGGCATCTTCGAGCTCGCCGACGACGAGCTGGTCGCCGACCCGGCAACGCTCGCGGTCCCGGCGCGTCGGGTCCGCCCAGCCGCGCCCGACGTCACCAGCGCGGCGGCGATGATCGCCGCGGCCGCCCGGCCGCTGCTGCTGGTCGGTGGCGGGATCCACCTCTCCGGGGCTCACGCGGCGCTGGCAGCCCTGGCCGAGGGCGAGGGCATCCCGGTCGCGCATACCCTCTCGGGAAAGGGTGGAATCGCCTGCCGGCACCCGCTCTCGGTGGGGCTGTTCGGGCGCTACTCCCGGATTGCCAATGAGCTCATCGTGGATGCCGATCTGATCGTCGTGGTCGGCTGCAAGCTTGGCGAGATCGCCACCCGGCGCTACGTCCTTCCGCCGGCGGCCACCCCGCTGATCCAGATCGACATCGTCGCCGAGGAGATCGGGCGCTGGCGGCGCGTCGACCTGGGGCTCTGGGGCGACGCCCGGGCGGCGCTCGAGGACCTCGCCACCGAACTCGCCGAGGGGGCCGGCGCGCGCCGTGCGGCACGCCGCGATCACCTCGCCGGGGTGAGCGCACGGATGGCGGCCTGGCGCCGCGAGGCCGGCCCGCGGCTGACCTCCGATGAACGCCCGATCCACATGGCGCGGCTGGTCGAGACCCTCAACCGGGGAATGCCCGACGACGGCATCGTGGTCGCCGACGGCGGCTTCGCCGCCCACTGGACCGGGCTGCTTTACGACACCCGGCGTGCCGGCCGACACTTCGTCGCCAACCGCGGGTTCGCCTCGATCGGCTACGGACTTCCCGGAGCCCTCGGCGCGCAGCTCGCCGCGCCCGGGCGCGCGGTGGTCGGGCTGACCGGGGACGGTGGTCTCAACATGGCGCTCGGGGAGCTTGAGACGGCGTGCAGGGCTGGTGTCGCCTTCACCTTGGTGGTCGTCAACAACGCCGCGTCGGGCTATGTCAAGGCGCTGCAGCACGGGCTGTTCGGCGGCCGCTACCAGTCCAGCGACCTGAGTGAGACCGACTACGCAGCGCTCGCCCGTGCGCTCGGCTGCCACGGCATCCGGGTCGAGGACCCTGGTGCCCTCGACGCGGCGCTCGCCGAGGGCCTGGACACCGCTGAGCGCCCGACGGTCATCGACGTGGTGGTGACCCGCGACCCGGGCAAGATGCTGCCGGCGGTCGACAGCCGCACGCTGGCCGCCAAACCTAGCGATCGGCCCGCCTGAGCGGTAGCCGGGGGCGGATCAATCGATCTGGTAGTCAAGCCACTCGGCAATCATGTCGCGAAGCTGGCGATCATCGCCGAAGCTTGCCCGGTCGCCCTCGCCGCGCACCCGACCGAGCTCGAGAACATACATGTAGTCGGATACCGCGACGCACTGGCGCACGTTCTGGTCAACCAGAATGACGCTGATCCCCGCGCCTGGCAGGCTCTTGATGAACTCGTAGATCTCGCGCGACAGGCGCGGCGCGATCATAGCCGTCGGCTCGTCGAGCAGCAGGATGCTCGGCTGCAGTGCCAGCGCCCGGCCGAGTTCGAGGAAGCGCTGCTGGCCGCCGCTCATGCTCCCGGCGGGGTCCTTGCGCTTCTCCTTGAGGATCGGAAAGTGGTTGAAGGCGCGCTCGATGGCCTCGGCCACCCGGTGCTTGTCCTTGCGGAACGCCCAGCAGCCGAGGCGCAGATTGTCCTCCACCGAGAGATCGTCGAACAGGCTGCGGTTCTGCGGCACGTAGGCAACCCCGCGGCCGACGAACTCGTAGGGCGGCAGCCGGTTGACGCGCTCGCCGCGCAGGATGACGTCGCCCTTGCTGGGATGGAGAAAGCCGTAAAGGGTCTTGAGCACGGTTGACTTGCCGGCCCCATTGGAGCCGATGATGCCCGTGATCTCACCCTCGCCCGCAGCCAGGCTGAGCCCGTTGAGGACGTTGATGTCGCCGTGGTAGGCGACTGAGACACCGCGCAGCTCCATCACCGGGCGCCTCATCTCCACCGTCGCCTCTCCTCCCGCATCGTCATCCGCTCGCAGCGGCCGCCGCCGATCCACCCGCGCCGCCACGGCGTGCTCCCTGCGGTCGGCCCGACGCCACATCGGCCGCGCCTTCGCCGGCCTCCCGGTCCGTGCGCACCGCCACAGTGACCTGTCGAGGCCCTCGCTCCACGCGCCGGCGAGATGCACGGCCTAGGCACCAAGGTAGGCCTCGATCACCTTGGGGTCGCGCTTGATCTCCTCGACCCCGCCTTCCGCGATCTTCCTGCCCTGGTTGAGCACCAGAATGCGAGTTGAGAGCCGGTAGATCGAGGTCAGATCGTGACTGACCAGAAGGAAGGTCTTGCCGGCCTCGAGCAGTCCCTCGATGCGCTCGATCAGCAGTCGGCACAGCGACGGGTTGACGCCGGCGAACGGCTCGTCGAGGAGAATCAGGGCCGGGTCGAACATCATCACCCGGGCGAGCTCGAGCAGCTTGCGCTGCCCGCCCGAGAGCTCCTCGGCGTAGTTGTGGCGGAGAGGATGCAGCGCGACGCCTTCGAGGATCGCCTCGGCCCGGGCAATGAGCTCGCGATCGCTCTCCCGGCTGTCGAGGACGGTGACCAGCAGGTTGTCGACCAGGGTCATGCGATCAAAGACCCGCGGCACCTGGAAGGTGCGGCCGATGCCGTGGTGGGCGACGTCGTGCGGGCTCCTGTGGGTGATGTCGCGGCCATCGAAGATGACCCGCCCGGCGTCGCTGCGGTACAGCCCGCTGACGCAGTTCATCACCGTGGTCTTGCCGGACCCGTTGATGCCGATCATTCCGAGGATGGTGTTGCGCGGCACCGTGAAGCTCACCCCGTCGACCGCGACGAGGCCGCCGAAGCGCTTGACCAAGCCCTCGACCGTGAGCATCGCTAGCGCGACGGCGCCCTGCCGAACAGCCCGGTGGGGCGCAGGAAAATGACCACGATGAGGATGCTGAAGCCGACGATCGGCGCCATCGCCTGGGGCAGAAAGACGGTCGAGAGCTGCTCGGTGAGTCCGAAGATGACCCCCCCGACCAGCGCCCCGACCGGATGGCCGAGGCCACCAAGGACAATGACAATGAAGCCGATCAGGGTGTAGTCGGGGCCCGAGAAAGGACTGAAGGCGGGAAACACCAGCGCGATCATCACCCCGGTGACACCGGCCAGCCCGGTCGCGATCCCGAACGCCATTGCCGACAGGCGGTGGATATTGACCCCGACGACCTGGATCGCCTCACGGTTCATGATCGCGGCGCGCAGCGCCTTGCCGTAGAGCGTGAAATAGAGGAACCAGGTCAGCAGCGCGGCGACCGTCAGGTTGACGACCAGCGCCACCAGCCGTGAGGTCGGCACGTAGAGCATGCCGATGTTGAACGAGATCGGCGAGAAGCGGAAGTCGAGGGCCCGGGTGTCGGCTTCGAAAATCATCAGCATCGCCGCGGCCAGCATCAGCGACAAGCCGTAGGTCATCAGGAACGACGAGGTCTCGGGATCGTCGGAGCGAGCCAGTCGCGGCACCAGCAGGTAGTAGAGGCCATAGCCGACCAGGTAGAACGAGACGGCGGCCAGCGGCACCGAGAGCAACGGATGAAGGCCGAAGGCCACGAACATCACGTAGCCGAGGAAGGAACCGGCAATGATGAACTCGCCGTGGGCAAAATTGACCACCCGCAGCACGCCGTAGAGGACGTTGAGACTGCACCCGATGAGGCTGTAGAGGACGCCGACGATGATGCCGTTGACGATGCCGTTGAGGATCAGAAACTCGGTCACTGCCAACCGCACCCCTACATGATGTACCGGCGAAGACCCGGCCGCTTCTTGATCAGGGTGCCGATGATGCCGCGCGGCATGAACTGGATCAGCAGCACGATCGCCAGCCCGAGCAGGAACAGGTTGAGGAGCGGGAAGCGCTGCCAGATCAGATCGTCGACCCAGACCATCACCACCGCGCCGACCACCGGGCCGGTGACCGTGCCCAGACCGCCGGCCATCGCGTAGATGATGGTCTTGGCCGTGACCAGGATGTCGAACGCAGTCTCGGTGTCGACAACATTGGTGTACCACGCCTCGATACCGCCGACCAGCGAGGGGAAGACGGCGGCCATCACCCACGCCTTGAGCCGCGCCCGGGGAACATCGATGCCCATCGCATCGGCCGCCTCGCTGTCGTCGCGGATCGCCCTGAGCGCCTTGCCGAGCCGCGAGCGGGCCAGCCAAGTAACGCAGGCGAGCGCCGCGATCATGACCGCCAGCATGACATAGAAGCTTTGCACCGGCTCGGCCTCGGCACCCAGGGTGATGCCGAAGCTGCCGCCGGTAATCTCCTCGGGCATGTTTGTGATCACCAGGCGCGCGATGATCGCCAGGGCCAGGCTGACGATCGCGAAGTAGATGCCGCTGAGCTTGAGCGTCTTGGCGAACAGCAGGCTCAGCGCAACCCCGGCAATGCCGGCGGCGGGCAGGGCGAGTGCCACCGGCCAGCCGAGCTTCTTGACCAGGATGGCGGTGGTGAAGGCGCCGATGCCGTAGAAGGCAACGTAGCCGAACGGCATGTAGCCGGTGAAGCCGGAGATGATGTTGAAGGCTGACGCCATGGTGATCCACAGCATCAAGTAGAAGAAGAACGGCAGGTTACCGCCGTAGACCGGGACCAGCGCGAACCACACCACCAGCACGGTGATCAGTCCGTACCAGAGGCGGTCACGAGTGATCATGGCCGCTCCCGGGAAGCGGTCGAGCTCGCCAATGAGGCCTCCCCGAGTTCGCTTGCCGGCCGCGCCGCCGGCCTCGATCGCCGAGATCGCGGCCCGCGCCCCGTCGCGACGCGCGCGGCCCCGGCGGGGGCGCCGATACTAGAGCACCCGCAGCCGGCTCGGCAACGGCGCCACGGGCACC
>CAZRGU010000222.1:0-111 GCA_964599705.1 uncultured Ectothiorhodospiraceae bacterium
CGACCACCGTCTCCCCGCCGGGCTGAAGTGCGCGATCCGCTTCCTCGCCGAGTAGCCGGGCGTAGGTCGGGCGCCAGCCCGACGTGGAGCCGGGCTTCGGCAGCGGACGTC
>CAZRGU010000222.1:211-6364 GCA_964599705.1 uncultured Ectothiorhodospiraceae bacterium
TCGGACGCACGATCGCGGGCGCGGCTCGGGCGTAGGTCGGGCGCCAGCCCGACGTGGAGCCGGGCTTCGGCAGCGGACGTCGGGTGCGATTCCGCGCCCGATCCCGGGCGGAGCCCGGGCTACGAGGAAGGGCCTGCCCGGTGGTATCGGACGCACGATCGCGGGCGCGGCTCGGGCGTAGGTCGGGCGCCAGCCCGACGTCGAGACCCGCTTGGGCAGCGAACGTCTGCTGCACGCGTGTTCGCTCGTCGAGCGCGCGACCCGCGCTCGTCGAGGCGCTGAGCGCGATGGCTCAGAAGCTCCAGCGCAGCCGCGCGAAGAGCAGATCGGCCGGGTGCGCGCCCAGGGTGCTTTCCGGCGAGCCGTCGAAGCGCTGCCAGGCGACGAGCAGCGACCAGTCGTCGGCCAGCGAGATCCGGTCGCTGGCGATCGCGTACCAGGACCCGTCGCTGTAGCCGGCCGCGCCGAGGCGCACCCGGCTGAGTGCCGTCAGGTCGAGGGCGATCTCGGCGTAGCCGTTCCAGCGCGCGAAGCCGAGCGCCCGGGCGCTCGGCGCCCCGCCCCGCCCGGCCCCGGGGAGCGGGCGGCTGAGGTAGAGCAGGTCGGCCTGCCAGCGGGCGTTGCGCCGCGCGCCGAGCCCGGCGCTCGCCTCGAGGCTCGCGGCCAGCGCCCGGCGCTGCCCGCTGCCGGCGCGCGGGAAGAAGGCGCTCGCCTCGCCGCGCAGCGCCGCCCCGGCGAGGCTGCCGGCGAAGCCCGCTCCGGCGACCGTGTCGCGCCGGTAGCGCCCGGCGAGGAGCTGCACGTCGTAGCCGCCCAGCGCCCCCCAGTAGCGCCCCATGGCGCTGGCCGGGCGGCCCGCGGCCGGGGCCACCCAGAGCGCCTCGGCGCCGGCCCTCGGGCCGAGCTCGCGGGCGACCCGCAGGGCGTCGCTGCCCGGGCGCTCGGCGTAGTCGAGGTCGAAGATCGAGTCGGCGTTGAACAGATCGTTGGGGCTCCACAGGGTGACCATCCCCCAGTGGACGCGGTGGCGCCCGGCGCGCAGCCGCCAGCGCTCGCGGCGCCACTCGAGGTAGAGCCGGTCGAGACCGACGGCGGCGATCGCCCGTCGCCCGCCGCTGCGCCAGGTGAGATCCCAGCGCCCCTCGTCGGCGGTCAGCGCCGCGCGCCGTGCGGGGCGCTCGAGGCCGCGCCCGGCGAGCAGCCGGTTGCGCATCCCGAGCCGGGCGATGAGCCCCGGGCCGGGCCGGTACTCGAGGTCGAGGCGGAGCTGGGCGAGCTGATCGAGGCTGCCGGCGTCGCCCGCCACCCGGGTGGCGGCGAGCCGGTACTCGAGGTAGCCCCCGGCCGTGAACGGGCGCTCGGCGGCGAGGCCCGGGATCTGGGCGCGCGCCGTGGTGGCGAGCAGCAGGCCGCCGGCAGCGAGCGCGGATCTCGCCGCCGCGCGCATCGCTCAGCGGCGCCGATCTGCGGCGATCCGCCCGTCCTCGAAGACGATCACCCGCCGGGCCCGCTCGATCACCCGCGGGTCGTGGGTCGAGAAGACGAAGGTGGTGCCCTCGCGCTCGTTGAGGCGCTCCATGATGTCGAGCAGTCCGTGGGCGGCGCGCGCATCGAGGCTCGCGGTGGGCTCGTCGGCGAGCACCAGCGCCGGGCGTGCGGCCAGCGCCCGGGCCACCGCGACCCGCTGCTGCTGGCCCCCGGAGAGCCGGGCCGGCACGCAGCCGGCCCGCTCGGCGAGCCCGACCTCGGCGAGCAGCTCGCCGGCGCGCCGCTCGCACTCCTCGCCGGGGCGTCCCTGGAGGCGCATCACGAACTCGACGTTCTCGAGCGCGGTCAGCACCGGAAGCAGGCTGAAGTCCTGGAAGACGAAGCCGATCCGGTCGCGCCGGAAGGCGATCAGGCGGCGCTCGGAGAGCGTGGTGAGATCGGTGCCCGCGACCGTCACCCGCCCGGAGGTGGGGCGGTCGATGCCGCCGATGAGATTGAGCAGCGTGGTCTTGCCCGAGCCCGACGGGCCCATCACCGCGACCAGCTCGCCGGGCTCGATGCGCGCGCTCACCGCGTCGACCGCGCGCACCGGGAACTCGCCCTCGGGGTTGTAGACCTTGGTGAGCCCGTCGAGCTCGACGCTCATCTCACTGCCGCCGGGCGAGCGCCTCGGCCGGGCGCAGGCGCAGCACCTGGCGGGCCGGGTAGAGGGCGGCCAGGGCGCTCGCCGCGAGCACCAGGGCGAGCAGCCACAGGTAGGCCGCCGGCTCGAGGCGCGGGTAGAGCACGGTGTCGACCCCGAACGAGGCCAGCCCCTCGGCGAGCGCCCCGAGCGGCAGCCCGACCCGGCCGAGGGCGGCAAGCGCGACCGCGCTCACCGCCAGCCCGGCGAGCGCCCCGGCCGCCCCGAGGAGCAGCGACTCGAGCCCGATCAGGGCGAGCAGTCGCCCGGGGGTGGTGCCGAGCGCCATCAGCACGCCGAGCTCGCGGGTGCGCTCGAAGACCGCCATCAGCATCACGTTGACGATCCCCAGCCCGAGCGCCAGGACGTAGATGACCATCACGATCGCGTTGCTGGTCTCGATGGTGCCGGTCATCGCCGCGATCAGCGGGCGCACCTCGCTCCAGTCGCGTACCTCGGCGCCGGGCCCGGCCTGCGCGCGGGCCAGCGCCTCGACCTGCGCCCGGAGCGCGGCGAGCGCCGACCCGGCGGCGAGGCGCACCAGCACCTCGTGGGCCTCCGCCAGCCCGGTGTAGCGGGCCAGGTCGGCGCGGCGCACGAAGACGTTGCCCTCGTCGAAGCCGCTCGACGGGGTGGCGAAGAGCCCCGCCACCCGGAAGGCCGCGCCGGTCAGCTCGCCGCGCCGGTCGCTGAAGGTCAGTACCACCTTTGAGCCGACCCGCAGATCGAGCCGCTCGGCCAGGCGCCGCCCGAGCAGCACCCGGTTGCGCGCCGCGGGGTCGAGGGCGGTGCCGGCCACCACCGCCTCGGCGATCGCGTTGACCCGGGCCTCCGCGGCGGGGTTCACCCCGTGGATGCGCACCCCGCGGGTGGCCGCCGGCGAGGCCGCCAGCCCCTCGACCACCTGGCGCACCGCCACCCCGGCCACCTCCGGCAGCGCCCGGATCCGCGCGGCGAGCGCGTCGGCACCGGGCAGGAAGGCAGCGAGCTCCTCGTTGAGCGTGAAGCGCCGCTCGTGGATCTGCAGGTGCGCGGTCTCGTAGCGGATCGCGTTGGCGACCATGTTGTCGATCATCGCCTGCATGAAGCCGATCGCCAGCACCACCCCGAGCAGCCCGAAGACCGTCGCCGCGACCATGATCGCGCTGCGCAGCCGGTTGCGCCACACGTTGCGCCAGGCAAGCGTCAGCAGCAGCCTCATCGCCCCCGTCTCTCCCCGCGCCGGCCGGCACCCGCGCGCGGCCCGCCCGCCGCTCGGTCCATCCTCCCGCTTGCGGCGCCCGCCGGGCAGCGGCGAGTATCGCGTATATTTCCCGCCTGCTCACCACCAGGAGGTGCCGCCGATGCCGGGCTTCCGGGTGCTCGCCACCCACCACACCAGCTTCACCGTCTCCGATCTCGAGCGCAGCATCGCGCTGTTCCGCGACGGGCTCGGCCTCGAGGTCACCTCCAAGGGCCCGCGCGACCCGGCGCTCGCCGCCCGGGTCACCGGCGTCCCGGGCGCCGAGCTGCTGGTCGCCTACCTGCGTGGTCCCGGGCACAGCATCGAGCTGATCCAGTACCTCGGCCCCGCCGGGGGCCGTGGCCGGGTCGAGGCCCGCCCCTGCGACGTCGGCTTCGCCCACCTCGCCTACGACGTCGATGACCTCGACGCGGCGCTCGCCGCGCTCGCCGCCCACGGCGCCTGCCCTGCCGGCGAGGTCGTGGTGATCGACCAGGGACCCAACGCCGGGGCCCGCCTGGTCTACGTCCGCGACCCGGACGGGATCACCATCGAGCTCATCGAGAGGCCCCGAGCAGCGCCGGCGTGAACGGCCAGCGGCGCCCGCAGTCGATGGGTGATGCTTCCCCGGGCGCTCAGAGTTTGTGAACGAACCGTCCGCAGTAGGCGGGTGGTTCTTTCACAAACTCTCAGCGCAGCGACTCGGCAATCGGCAGGCGGGCGACCCGCACCAGCGGGTAGAGGGCGCAGACGGCGAGGATCACGGCCACGTTGGCGAGCTGGCCGAGGAACAGCTCGGGGGCGATCGAGAAGGGCAGGATCGGGGCGAAGCCGAGCTCCTCGAAGGCCCCGGCGAGCGCTCCGGTCAGCGGGATCGGGTGGCGGTGGAACCAGGCGAGCAGCGGGGCGGCGGCCAGCATTCCGGCGAGCGCCCCGGCGGCGGTGAGCAGCAGCGACTCGGTGAGGACCAGGAGGGCGAGGCGCGAGCGCAGCATCCCGGTGGCGAGCATCACCGCGAACTCGCGGCGCCGCTCCAGCGTCATCATGGCCACGGTGGCGAACACCCCGAAGCCGACCACGCCGTACAGGACCAGCACCAGGAACCGGCCGCTGGCGCGGTCGAGGGCGATGCGCTGGGCGAGGTCGGGCGAGATCTGGTCCCAGGTGCGCACCCGCACCGCCGGGCCCATGGCGGCGCGCGCCGCGGCGGCGAGCACCGGGATCGCGCGCGGGTCGGTGCCGTGCAGGACCCACGCGCTGGCCCGCTCGCCGGTGCCGTAGAGGGACTGGGCGGCGGGGAGCGGCAGGTAGACGATGCGCGCATCGAGCGCTCCGAGCGGGTAGCGGACCACCCCGACCACGGTGAACAGCCCGGCGGCGGTGGCGCCGTGGTAGCCCTGGCCGTAGAGGGCCAGGGTGTCGCCCGGCCCGATCCCGAGGTAGGCGGCGAGCCGGCTGCCGACCAGGGCCTCCTCACCCCCCGCCAGGTAGCGCCCGCGTCGGACCCGCTCGCCGAGCCGCGAGTAGGCGTCCTCGGCCGCCGGGTCGACGCCGATCACCACCACCCCCTTGGAGCGCTCGCCGGCCGCGCCGAGGGCGAAGGACTCGAGGCGCGGCACCGCGCTCAGCACCCCGGGGATGGCGCGCACCCGCGCGGCGAAGTCGGCATCGGCCGCGAGCAGGGCGTCGATCGAGCGCCGCGCGGCGTAGCGCGGGTGCTGGAGCTGGAGGTAGCCGGAGTAGAAGCGGGTGGCGGTATCCAGGTTGTGCGCGTAGGCGCCCTCCTGCATCGAGCGCACCGCCAGCGAGAGCAGCACCGCGGCCGCGATCGCGGCGGCCGTGATCTGGGTGCGGCGGCGCTGGCGCCAGAGGTTGCGCCAGGCCAGGCGGAGCAGGAAGGGCGTGCTCACGGGCGCAGCTCGCGCAGCCGCGCCAGCGAGAAGAAGGACTCCTCGATGGGGAAGTCGAAGCGCGCGGCGTGCTCGATGATCTCGGTGTAGCGCCCGGGCTCGGCGCTGCGGCGCATGGTCAGCCGGGTCGGCAGGCGCCGCCCGCCGATCTCGCGCACCCCGGCGGTGGTCAGGGTCGCGACCCGCTCGCCGGCCTCGTCGTAGTACTCGACCCGGCGCTCGTTGTACTCGCCCTGGCTGATCCAGAGCAGCAGCCGGCTCCAGACCACCGGCGCCTCGGGCCGCGCGGTGGCCTCGATGACCCAGCACGGGACCCCGTCGAGGGGCTCCTCGCGCAGCAGCCGGTGGCTGTAGTCGACGACCAGCGAGGACTGGTTGACGAGATCGTCGTTGGTGAAGTCCGAGCCCATCCAGGCCTGGCCGAGCATCGACGGGGCGATGCGGATCACCCGCTCGATGCGCGGCACCCAGTTCCACATCTCGCGCCCGCGCTTGAGCGAGGCGCTGCCGCGCTCGGCGGCCGGTGCGGTGACCAGCACCAGGGCGTAGTCGTCGCCGAGGGTCCAGGCCTTCATGCGCAGGGTGCGGGTCCACTCGGGGCGCACGATGCGCATGGTCATCTCGGTGTAGCTCGACCTTCCGCGGGTCTTGGCATCGGCGCGGCGCACGATCTCGGTGGCCGACTCGCTCCCTTGGGGTGCGTTCACCGTGCTGCCCGCCGCCGCGCCCGCGGCGAGCAGCAGCGCTGCGCCGAGCCCAGCGAACGCGCGCCCTGTCCTCACCGGTCGCGCAGCCGGTAGCCGAGGTAGGCGGCGGCGAGCGCCACCCGGCGCAGGCGTGCCAGCGGGAAG
>CAZRGU010000223.1:0-6333 GCA_964599705.1 uncultured Ectothiorhodospiraceae bacterium
CCGCGGGCAGCGAGGCGCCCTCGAAGCGCACCGGCTGGCAGACGACCGGCAGCTCGCCGGCCTGCGGGTGGCGGGGGCGCTGGAGCAGGCCGCGCTCGCGCAGGTGCTCGCTGGCCAGCGCCTCGGGCAGGGTCCAGACCGGGGCGGCCGGGACCCGCGCGGCCTCGAGCGCGGCGAGCGCCTCGGCGACCGGGAGGCGGCGCGACCAGCCCTCGATGGCGGCCCGCAGCTCGGGCTCGTGGCGGGTGCGCTCGGCGTCGCTGGCGTAGCGCGGATCGGCGGCCAGCTCGGGGCGGCCGATGACCGCGGCGAGGCGCTCGAACTGGCCCTGGTTGAGCACCGCGATCACCAGATGGCCGTCGCCGGCCGCGAACTCGCCGAACGGGGTCGAGAGCGGGTGGCGGTTGCCGACCCGCCGCGGGGTACGCCCCCCATAGAGGTACTGGACCAGGGCGGTCGGCTGAAGGGTCACCAGGGCGTCGAGCATCGCCACCTCGAGGCGCCGCCCGCGGCCGCTGCGCTCGCGCTCGAAGAGCGCCACCATCACCCCGAAGGCCCCGTACAGCGCGGCGGCGAGGTCACCGAGCGACTCGCCGATCAGGGTCGGCGGGCCGTCGGGCTCGCCGGTGGTGGTCATGATCCCCGACATCGCCTGGGCGATGGCGTCGTAGGCCGGGCGCGCGGCGAGCGGACCGTCCTGCCCGAAGCCCGAGACGCTGAGGTAGACGAGGGCCGGGTGGTCGCGAGCCAGCGTCGGGTAGTCGACGCCGAGCCGGGCGGCCACCCCGGGGGCGAAGTTCTCGACCACGACGTCGCTGCGCCGGGCCAGGGCCAGCGCGCAGGCCCGCCCGCGCGCCTCCTTGAGGTCGAGCACCACGCTGCGCTTGCCGCGGTTGACCAGCGCGAAGTAGCCGGACTGGTCGCCGCGCGGCGGGCCGATGCGCCGGTACTCGTCGCCGCCGGGCGGCTCGACCTTGATCACCTCGGCGCCGAGATCGGCGAGCATCGCGGTGCAGTAGGGGCCGGCGAGGATGCGGCTGAAGTCGAGCACCCGCACGCCGGCGAGCGGCCCGCGAGCCTCCTCGGGGGTGGGCATCGGCATCGGCTCCTGGGTCGAGAAAACGCAACGATAGCGCGCCCGGCCGGCGCGGGGAATGGCCCGGCGGGCGCCGCCCGCTTGCCCGCACCCGGGCGCTCGACTATGGTCGGGCGCGGCCTCGCGGCCGGTGCCTGGCGCGCCGGGCGGCGGCCCCGGAGACCAGGCCCGTCCGTCGATGAGCTACCCGGTCAACGTCCTGCTGCGCGCCGTGCAGGCGCCGCCGATCGCCGAGTCGCAGGGCTGGGCGGAGGCCTGGCGGCCACGCCCCGGCCAGGCGTTCCTCGATCTCGCCCAGGCGGTGCCGAGCGAGCCGCCGGCCGCCGAGCTGCGCGAGCACCTGGCCGCCCTGGTGCGCGCCGACGGGGCGGCCGGCTACACCGCGATCCTCGGCCTGGCGGCGCTGCGCGAGGCGCTCGCCGGGCACGTCAGCGAGCGCTACCGGGCCCGTGTCGAGCCCGACCAGGTGGCGATCACGGCCGGCTGCAACCAGGCCTTCTGCCTGGCGATGCTGGCGCTCGCCGGCCCCGGCGACGAGGTGCTGCTGCCGGTCCCCTACTACTTCAACCACCAGATGTGGCTGGAGATGCTCGGCATCCGCGCGCGGCTGTTGCCGGTCCCCGCGGAGCAGGGGGCGGTGCCCTCCGTCGAGGCCGCCGCCGGGCGGATCGGGTCGCGCACCCGCGCCCTGGTGCTGGTCACCCCCAACAACCCGACCGGCGCGGTCTACCCGCCGGCGCTCCTCGAGGGCTTCCACCGGCTGGCCCGCGAGCGCGGGCTGGCGCTGGTCATCGACGAGACCTACCGCGACTTCCGCGCCGAGCCCGGCCCACCCCACGGGCTGCTCGCCGAGCCCGGCTGGGAGGAGACCGTGGTCCAGCTCTACAGCTTCTCGAAGGCCTACGCGCTGCCCGGCTACCGGGTCGGGGCGCTGATCGGCGGGCGCACCCTGCTCGCCGAGGTCGCCAAGGTGGCCGACTGCGTGGCGATCTGCGCGCCGCGGATCGGCCAGGAGGCGGCGCTCTACGCGCTCGGCCACCTCGAGGCCTGGCGCGAGGCCCGGCGGGCGACGATGCAGGCGCGCGTCGAGGCGCTGCGCGCGGCGCTGGCCGCCGCCCCGGGCGGCTACCGGCTGGTCAGCGTCGGGGCCTACTTCGCCTACCTGCGCCACCCCTTCCGCGGCCGCCCGGCCGCCGAGGTGGCCCGGGGGCTCGCCGCCGAGCACGGCCTGCTGTGCCTGCCGGGGAGCATCTTCGGCCCGGGCCAGGAGGACTACCTGCGCCTGGCCTTCGCCAACCTCGGCGCCGAGGCGATGCCCGAGGTGGCGCGGCGGCTGGCCGAGGGCGGGCGGGCGCTCGATCGCTGAGGCGGGATCAGCCGGGCAGCGGGATCTCGCCGGCCGGGTGCGGGACCCGGTAGCCGCGCTGCACGGCGGGGCGCTCCGCGATCGCCCGGTACCAGCGCAGGACGTGGGGGAACTCGGTCAGGTCGATGGTCTGCCAGGGGTGGCGCGCCACCCAGGGCCAGGTGGCGATGTCGGCGATGCCGTACTCGCCGGCCAGGTACTCGTGCCCGGCGAGGCGCCGGTCGAGCACCCCGTAGAGGCGGCGCGCCTCGGCGAGGTAGCGCTGCTCGGCGTAGGCGCTCTTGCCGGGGTTGAACTTCACGAAGTGGTGGACCTGGCCGAACATCGGCCCGACCCCGCCCATTTGCCACATCAGCCACTCGATGCAGCGCCAGCGCGCCTCGCCCGCAGGCGGCATCAGCCGGCCGGTCTTCTCGGCCAGATAGAGCAGGATGGCGCCTGACTCCATCAGCGCCAGGCCGCTGTCGCGGTCGACGATCGCCGGGATGCGGTTGTTGGGCGAGATGGCCAGGAAGGCCGGGTCGTGCTGCTCGCCGCGGGTGATGTCGATCGGGTGGACCGTGTAGGGCAGCCCGAGCTCCTCGAGGGCGATCGAGACCTTGCGTCCGTTCGGGGTGGTCCAGGTGTAGAGGTCGATCATCGCTGGGTGCTCCCTGCTCGCTGGCGGGCCGCTCACGCCGGGCGGACCCACACCCGGATGTCGTGGAAGGCCGCCCCGCCGGCCGGGGCGATCGGGTCGGCGCCGGTCAGCCAGTTGATGCCGCGCCCGCCGGGGAAGGCGCTCGCCGGCCAGATCCCCTCGACGACCACCACCCCGCGGCACAGCCCCGCGAAGGGCTCGGCGTGGAGGCGCACCTCCCCGCGCCGGTTGCCGATCCGCACCTCGGCGCCGGCCGCGAGGCCGAGCGAGGCGGCGTCGGCGGGGTGGATCAGCAGGGTCGGGCGGCGCTCGCGGCGCCGCGAGGTCGGGGTCTCGGTGAAGGTGGTGTTGAGGAAGTGGCGCGCCGGGGCGGTGACCAGCCGGAAGGGGTGCTCGGCGTCGGCCTCCTCGATCACCGGCCAGTGATCGGGGAGGCGCGGCGGGGTGAGGCCGGCCGGGCCGTGGCCGGGCGCGGCGAATGCCGCCCAGTCGGGGGCGAAGCGGTAGCGCCCGTCGGGGTGGGCGAAGCCGTCGAGGAAGTGGGCCTCGGCGAAGGGCGGCTGGCAGTCGCGCCAGCGCTCGCGCTCGAGGGTGGCCAGATCGCCCCAGCCCGAGGCGCGCAGCGAGGCGTCGATCAGCTCGCGGGGGCTCATGGCGAAGCCCGGGTGCTCGGCGCCGAGCCGCTCGGCGAGCGCGCAGATCACCTCGTGGTTGGAGCGGCACTGGCCGGGTGGGTCGATCAGGCGCGGGCCGAAGCAGATGTGCTGCTGGCCGCCGCCGAGATAGAGGTCGTCGTGCTCGAGGAAGGCGGTCGCCGGGAGGACGATGTCGGCCATCGCCGCGGTCTCGGTCAGGAACTGCTCGTGGACGCAGACGAAGAGGTCCTCGCGGGCGAAGCCCTGGTGCACCCGGGCCGAGTCGGGCGCCACCGCCATCGGGTTGGTGTTCTGGATGAGCAGCGCGGTGACCGGCGGGCCGCCGCCGAGCGCCTCGCGCTCGCCGGTCAGCACCGCGCCGATGCGCGACTGGTCGAGGACCCGCACCGCCGGGTCGCGGGCGTCGAGCCCCTCGATCAGGGTCTTGTCCCAGTGGTAGATGGCGCCGTTGTTGTGCAGGGCGCCGCCGCCGCGGTGGCGCCAGGCGCCGAGCACCACCGACACCGAGAGCGCGGCGTGCATGTTGACCGGGCCGTTGCGCTGGCGGGCGAAGCCGTAGCCGAGGCGCAGGAAGGTGCGCGGGTGGGTGCCGATGAGGGTCGCGAGGGCCTCGATCTCGGCGGCCGGCACGGCGCAGATCGCCTCGGCCCAGCGCGGGGTGCGGGTGGCCAGATGGGCCTCGAGCGCCTCCGGGCAGTCGCTGTAGCGGGCCAGGTATGCGCGATCGGCGTGGCCGTCGCGGAACAGCACGTGCATCAGCGCGCAGGCCAGCGCCCCGTCGGTGCCCGGGCGCAGGCACAGGAAGTGGTCGGCCTGGCGGGCGGTGGCGTTGCGGTAGGTGTCGATGACCACGATGCGCGCCCCGCGCCGGGAGCGCGCGCGGCGGGCGTGGGTCATGACGTTGACCTGGGTGGCCGCCGCGTTGGTGCCCCAGATCACGATCACGTCGGCCTCGGCCATCTCGCACGGGTCGACCCCCGAGAGCCGCCCGGTGCCGGCCAGGTAGCCGGTGAACGGCGCGGTCACGCAGAAGGTCGAGTGCTGGCCCGAGTAGCGCTTGACGTGGCGCAGCCGGTTGATGCCGTCGCGCATCACCAGCCCCATGGTGCCGGCGTAGTAGTACGGCCACACCGTCTCCGGGCCGTGGCGCCGCTCGGCGGCGGCGAGCGCCGCGGCGACCGCATCGAGGGCCTCGTCCCAGCCGATCGGCTCGAAGCGCCCCGAGCCGCGCGGCCCGCTGCGGCGCAGCGGCCGGGTGAGGCGCCCGGGGTGGTGGACGCGCTCGGCGTAGCGGGCCACCTTGCTGCAGATGACCCCCGCGGTGTAGCCGTGCTCGCCGGCCCCGCGCACCCGCCCGATCCGCCCGTCCTCCAGGCACTCGACCTCGAGCGCGCAGGTCGAGGGGCAGTCGTGGGGGCAGGCGGTGAAGCCGATCCGGGCCGGGCCTGCCGTCATTCGTCGCTCGCCGGGCTCATCGAGTCGTCCCCCTCCCATCGGCCCGTAGTCTAGCCCGCATCGCCCACCGATCCTCGGCTGGGGGCCCGACGTTGGGCTGGCGCCCGGCCTGCGGGGGGCTCTCGTAGCCCGGGCTGCGCCCGGGATCGGGCCCTCCGCCGGCGCGACGTTTCAGCGCGGAGGCGCGCATCGGTGACAGATGCGCGCCGGTCCCCCGGCACTGCCGGGCCGGGCGCCTGCCGGGCGGGTCAGCGGCGCCGCAGCCCGCCGGCGAGCAGCAGGCCGGCGGCGAGCAGGGCAGCGCTCGGCGGTGCCGGGACGCCGGTCGGCGGCGGGTCGACCACCACGTCGCCGACCACCGAGCCGGCCCAGCTATGGGCGCCGGAGCCCTCGCCGAAGTCGGTGAACGAGAACTCGATCTGGTGGTCGACGGCGGACCCGTACGGGTACGTGATCGAGACGACCTGGCTCCACTGGCCGGCACCGTCGAGGAAGATGAAGGTGCCGCCGGCGAGCTCGGTGGCAGTGCCGCCGCTCGGGGTGTCAGTCAGCGACCACAGCCCTCCGACCCAGGTGCCGGGGAAGCCCGGATCGCTGGCCTGCACGGTGACGGTGAAGGGAATGGTCATGAACGCCTTGCACGGCGCGGTCAGCGAGTAGCGGGTCTGGCCGAGGCCGTCGATCCACTCGGCGCTCCAGGTGTGATTCTCCGGATCGGGGAAGGTCGTGCACAGGTTGGTGGCCCGCGCCTGCGCCGCCCAGCCGAGCCCAAGCAGGCAGAGCGCGGCGCCGGCGGCTGTTGCGATGCGGCTCATCGTGGCTCCCCCCCCTGTCGCAGCCTTCGCCGAACGGACAGCAAGAAGTGCGCCACATCGCGCAAGCGCTTGATTGGAAAGCGGCGGCCGGGGAACGGTGGGGGTGGCGAGCGCCAGGAACCTAAGAAACGATAAAGAATACCGACGTCTTTGTAACCGCAAAGGTCACGCCGGGAGCCGCCCTGCTCCGCTCGCAGAAGAGAAAGTCCCTGTTACTCAACGAGTTGTAGTCGATCTTCGCGGGTGGCAGGGACTGTAAAGCCGGCCGACACCACCTCGAGCCCCGCCGGCAGTGTCCCGTCAGA
>CAZRGU010000224.1:0-6309 GCA_964599705.1 uncultured Ectothiorhodospiraceae bacterium
ACATCAGCCCGAAGAACGGCTGCACCTCGACGCGCTCGCCGGGCTCGACCGGGCCGCGCTCGGCGGGCAGCACGATGAAGCAGTTGGCATCGCTCATGGTGTGCAGCAGCGCCGAGCCGGGCCGCCCGGTGCTGCGCACCGTGAGCCGTCCCTCGGCGTCGCGCTCGAGGACCGCGCGGTAGTACTCGGTGCGCCCGCGCCGCTTGCGCAGCGCCACCGTGCAGGTCGCCTCCAGGGCCGGCGTCGGGCGCGGGTCGCGCTCGCCGGCCAGGCGGCGCAGCGCCGGCTGGCAGAACTGGTAGAAGGTCACCATCACCGCCACCGGGTTGCCGGGCAGGCCGAAGTAGAGCGCCTCGCCGACCCGCCCGAAAGCGAGCGGCTTGCCCGGGCGGATGGCGATCCGCCACAGCCCGATCTGGCCGAGCGCGGCCAGGGTCTCGGCCACGTAGTCGGCCTCCCCGGTCGAGGCCCCGCCCGAGGTGATCACCACGTCGGCCATCGCCGCGGCCTCGGCGAAGGCGGCCCGGAAGGCCGCCGGGTCGTCGCGCACCACCCCCATGTCGAGGCGCTCGCAGCCGAGCCGGGCGAGCATCCCGTGCAGGGTGTAGCGGTTGCTGTCGTAGATCTCGCCGGCGGCGAGCGGCTCGCCGAGCGAGCGGATCTCGTCGCCGGTCGAGAAGAAGGCCACCCGCACCCGCCGGTGGACCCGCACCGTGGCCATCCCCAGCGAGGCGAGCAGCCCGAGCTCGGCCGGCCCGATCCGGTGACCGTCCGCGAGCACCGGCGCGCCGCGGCGCAGGTCCTCGCCGGCCTCGCGCACGTTCTGGCCGACCCGGTGCCCGGGGCCGATCAGCGCCGAGTCGCCCTCGAGGCGCACCTCCTCCTGCATCACCACGGTGTCGGCCCCGGCCGGCATCACCGCCCCGGTCATCACCCGCACCGCGCTGCCCGGGCCGACCTCCCCGGCAAACGGCGCGCCGGCGAAGGCCGTGCCGAGCACCCGGAAGCGGCGCTCGCCGCGCTCGGGCAGCTCGGCGCCGCGCAGCGCGAAGCCGTCGACGGCCGAGTTGCGGTGCCCGGGGACGTCGGCGGGGGCGTGCACGGTGGCGGCCAGGCAACGCCCGAGGGCCTCGCCGAGCGCCACCTCCTCGCAGCCGCCGAGCGGCCGGGCGGCGGCCTCGATGCGGGCCAGCGCCTCGGCTGCTGGCATCAGCTCGGGCTCGCTGCCGCAGGGGTCCGCTGGACGGGAAGGGGGCTCTCGGGTGCTCATCGCTCGCTCGCTCCTCGGGTGCCGGTCGCGCCGGCGTCCATGATCCGCTCGCCGATGAAGTCGGCGACCTGCTCGGGGTCGTTGAGATCGAGCAGCGGCAGCGGGCAGTCGCACCCGAGCGGGGCATCGGCGGCCACCGCGACGATGGTCTCGTCGACCGGGAAGAGCAGCGGGCGGCGCTGGCTCGGGCGGTGCAGCTCGATCTTCGGGAAGCGCTCGTCCTTGAAGCCCTCGACGAGCACCAGGTCGAGGCTGCCCTGGTCGAGCTCGAGCAGGGCCTCGTCGAGGCGCGGCTCGCGCTCGACATCGCGCTCGGCCATCAGCGCCCAGCGCTGGCGCGAGGTGATCAGCATCTGCGCGGCGCCCGCCTTGCGCAGCTCGTAGCTGTCCTTGCCCGGGTAGTCGACCTCGAAGTGGTGGTGGGCGTGCTTGATCATCCCGACCCGCAGGCCGCGTGCCCGCAGGATCGGCAGCAGGCGCAGCGACAGGGTGGTCTTGCCGGTCCCGCTCCAGGCCGCAAAGCCGAGGATCGGCAGGTAGGCGCCGTCGATCATCGGCCGGCGACCCGCGCGCCGAGCAGCGCCTCGAGCCGCTCGCGGTCGGCCGGGGCGTTGACGTTGAGGAAGGTCTCGGGGCGATCGGCGAGATCGGCCTCGGCGAGGCGCTGCTCGCGGTACCAGCGATCGATCTTGCGCCCGCCGCCCTCGAGGTAGCCGAGCAGCGGCTCGCGCAGCGCCGTGGCCAGCAGCGCGAAGACCGGCTGCAGGCGCTCGCCGTCGTGGGCCACCGCGATCTCGGCCCCCGCGGCGCGCAGCGCCGCCCAGAGGCGCTCGCCGAGATCGGCGGCGACCAGCGGCGAGTCGCAGGGGGCGACCAGCAGGTAGCCGGTGGCGGCCGCCTCCATGGCGCTGGCGATCCCGGCCAGCGGCCCGGCGAAGCCACCGATCCGGTCCTCGACGACCTCCGCGCCGAGGCGCCGGTAGGCGCCCGGGTTGCGGTTGGCGCTGATCAGCAGGGCGGCGACCTGGGGGCGCAGGGCATCGAGGACGTGGGCCGCCATCGGCCGGCCGGCGACCTCGATGAGGCCCTTGTCCGCCCCGCCCATCCGGGTCGAGCGCCCGCCGGCGAGCACCACCCCGGTGATCTGCTCGCGCGGATACTGCTCGCTCGGCAACGCCACCTCCTCGAGCCCCGCTGATGGGAGTGAATTGCAATCATTCCGTGCCCGCCCGGTCGCGGTCAACCGGGCGCCGGGCGCCATGGTACGATTTGGCCCACCCGGGGAGTCCAGGGGCGGACAGAATGACGCATTCGGCCCGCACTTCTCAGCGCGCGGCGTCCGACCGCCCGGGGGCTCCGACCGGCTGCGTGCTGGTGGTCGACGACGAACCGGGGATGCGCAACTTCCTCGCCAAGGGGCTGGCGTCGTGCTGCGCGCTGGTCGAGACCGCCGCCGACGCCGAGACCGCCGAGGCGCTGCGCGCCCGCTACCACTTCGACCTGATCCTGGTCGACATCCGCCTTCCCGGGCGCTCGGGGATGGCCTGGATCGAGGACCTGCGGGCCCGCGAGGTGCGCACCGACGTGGTGGTGATGACCGCCTACGCCAAGCTCGAGACCGCGATCGCGGCGCTGCGCGCCGGGGCGGCCGACTTCCTGCTCAAGCCGTTCCGCCTCGAGCAGGCGGTGGCCACCGTGACCCGCTGCCTGGAGCGGCGCCGCATCGCGCGCGAGAACTTCCTGCTCCGGCGCGAGCGCGGCGGCGAGGGCATCGAGGGGCTGATCGGGGCGAGCGCCGCGATCCGCGAGGTCGCCGAGGTGGTCCGCCGGGTCGCGCCGACTGCCTCGACGGTGCTCATCGAGGGCGAGACCGGCACCGGCAAGGAGCTGGTGGCCCGCGCCCTGCACACCCTGAGCGGGCGCCGTGGGCCGTTCGTGGCGGTCAACTGTGGCTCGATCCCCCCGGAGCTGCTCGAGAGCGAGCTGTTCGGCCACACCCGGGGGGCCTTCACCAGCGCCCACGCCAGCCGCGAGGGCCTGTTCAGCTACGCCCACGGCGGGACCCTGTTCCTCGACGAGATCTCGGAGATGCCGGCGGCGATGCAGCCCAAGCTGCTCCGCGCCCTCGAGCAGAAGGTGATCCGCCCGGTCGGCGCGGACCGCGAGACCCCGGTCGACACCCGGGTGGTGGCGGCCACCAACCGGCGCCTCGCCGAGGAGGTCGCCGCCGGGCGCTTCCGCGAGGACCTGTACTTCCGGCTCAACGTGCTCAGCATCACCGTGCCGCCGCTGCGCGAGCGCCGCGAGGACGTCGGCGCGCTGGCCGAGCACTTCGTCACCCGGCTGGCCGAGGAGCTCGGCACCGCGCCCCTGCCGCTGGCCCGCGCCGACATCGCCGCGCTGGCCGCCTACGACTGGCCCGGAAACGTGCGCGAGCTGCGCAACGTGATCGAGCGGGCGCTGCTGCTCGGCAGGCTGCCCGGCGAGCTGATCCGCCGGCCGGCACCTCCCGCCGGGGAGTCCCCGCGGATCCCGTCCGACTGGACCCTCGCCGACCTCGAGCGCCACCACATGCTCCAGGTCCTCGAGCGCTGCGCGGGGAACAAGTCGCGCGCCGCGCGCAGCCTCGGGGTCTCGCGCAAGACCCTCGAGCGCCGGCTCAGGCGCTGGCAGGGCGAAGGTGGCGGCAGCGGGCGCTGAGCGGCGGGTGGCGGGTCCGCTGCTGGCGCGGGTCCGCACGCGCCTCGCCTCGAGCCTGCGCTACCGGATCATCGCCCTGGTGGTGCTGCCGATTCTGCTGGTCGCCCCGGCCAGCGTCGGATTCATCGCCTACTGGAGCCGGCTGTCCTCGCGCGAGCAGCTCGAGCGCCGGGTCAGCGCCGATCTCGGGGTGACCAGCGACGCCTTCGCGCGCCTCCAGCAGGAGCTGCTCGCGAGCCTCGAGCGGCTGGCCGGCTCGTACAGCTTCGCGGCCGCCTGGCAGGCCGGAGACCGCGCCCGGATGGCCGAGCAGATCGAGGTGCTGCGCGAGACCACGGCGCTCGACTTCGTGCACCTGACCGACGCCGGCGGGCGCTGGCTGCTCGCCGCCGGGGGCGGCGGGCAGGCGGCCTCGCCGCACAGCCCCCTGCAGCGTGACGCGGCCGCCTTCGGGGTGGCGGCGGTGGGTCTCGAGCTCTACCGGCCCGCGGACCTCGAGGGCGAGGCGCTGCGCGAGCGCGCCCGCATCCCGCCGCCCCCCACCCTCCGGGCCACCGCCCCCGCCGGGCGCACGGTGGAGACCCACGCGGTGGCAGCGCGCAGCGCGCTGGTGGTGCGCGCGATCGCACCGCTGCGCGATGCCGGGGGGAGCATCGTGGCGCTGCTCGACGGCGGCGCGCTGGTCAACGGGGCCGCGGGCTGGGTCGACCGGATCCGCGACCTGGTCTACCCGCCGGGCAGCCTCCCGGCCGGCTCGCGCGGGGTGGTCACGGTATTCCTCGGCGACACCCGGGTGAGCACCACCGTCAGGCTGGCCGGCGGCCGGCGGGCGATCGGAACCCGCGCCGCGGCACCGGTCAGCGCCGAGGTGGTCGGGCGCGGGCAGCGCTGGACCGGGCGGGCCTGGGTGGTGGACCGCTGGTACCTGTCGGCCTACGAGCCGCTCACCGACAGCGCCGGGCGGCGCATCGGGATGCTCGCCGTCGGCTTCCCCGAGCAGCCCTTCCGGGCCGCCTTCCAGCGCGCCCTGGTGGTCTCGCTGGGGCTGGTCGCGGCCGGGCTGGCCCTGGCGCTGTGGCTCGGGCTGCGCGGCGCGCGGGCGATCTTCGAGCCGGTCGAGGCCATCGCGCGGGTGGTGCGGGCGGTCAAGGCCGGCGAGGAGCGGCGCATCGGGCGGCTCGACTCGGGCGACGAGATCGGCGAGCTGGCCCGCCAGTTCGACCAGATGCTCGATCTGCTCGAGGAGCGCCAGGCGGCGATCGCGGCCGCCGCCGAGCGCCTCGAGAGCGAGGTCGAGGCGCGCACCGCCGAGCTGCGCGCCCAGAACGCGCGCCTCGCGGCCACCGTGGCGCTGCTCAACGAGACCCGCGAGCGGCTGGTCGCCTCCGAGAAGCTCGCCGCCCTCGGCCAGCTCACCGCCGGCGTGGCCCACGAGATCAACAACCCGATCGCGGTCATCCAGGGCAACCTCGAGGTCCTGCCGGTGCAGCTCGGCGAGCACGCCGCCCGGGTCGAGACCGAGATCGAGCTGATCCTCGAGCAGGTCGCCCGGATCCACGCGATCGTCGACCGGCTGCTCGACTACGCTCGCAGCTCGGTGTGGAAGAGCGTCCCGGAGCGCCTCGAGCTGGCCGCCCTGGTCGACGACACCCTGCCCCTGGTCGAGGGCGAGGCCGCGGCGCGCGGGGTGCGCCTGGAGGTCGAGCACCGCGAGCCGAGCGTCCTCGAGGCCGACCCCGAGGACCTGCGCCAGGTGCTGCTCAACCTGGTGCGCAACGCCATCCAGGCCAGCGGCGAGGGCGGGCGTGTGCGGGTCGGCACCGGGCGCGGCGAGCACGGCCGGGTGCGGCTGGTGGTCGCCGACCAGGGCCATGGGATCGCCCCCGGCGACCTCGAGCGGGTCTTCGAGCCGTTCTTCACCACCCGCGGGAGGGCCGGGACCGGGCTGGGGCTGTCGTTGAGCCGCGACATCGTACGGCGCTATGGTGGGCGCATCCGGGTGCGCTCGCGACCGGGCGAGGGCGCCTGCTTCGAGGTCGAGCTGCCCGCCGCGGCGCCGGCGCGCGGCGGGGCGGCGGCCTGAACGGTGGCACCAGGAGGGGACGACCGTGGACGAGGACACCTTCAACCTGCAGCTTCGCAAGTTCCTGAAGAAGGTCGGGGTCGGCTCGCAGCGCGAGATCGAGCGGGCGGTGCGCGCGGCGCTCGCCGACGGGCGACTGGCCGGCGACGAGCGGCTGGCCGCGCGGGTCGTGCTCAGCATCCCGGCCCTCGGCCTGGAGCTCGAGGTCGAGGACACCATCGCCCTCGAGTGAGCCACGCCGGGGCGAGCGCGCGGC
>CAZRGU010000225.1:0-6285 GCA_964599705.1 uncultured Ectothiorhodospiraceae bacterium
AGCGTCTCGGCGCCCTCGCTTCGCGTGCCGGTGAACCGTTGAGGGCTACGGCCGGGCGCTTCGCCGGAGCTGGCGGCGGACGACCTGCTCGATGCGCTGCAGCGCGGGGTATTCACCAAACCGCGCCGCGAAGGCCTCGCGCACCGCCGGCAGTTGCTCGTGCAGGCGGGCGGCGAGCTCGCCGACCATCCCGAGCAGGAAACGGGGCCGCACGTCGCAGGCCCGGGCCTGCGCCTCCCAGTGGGCGCGGGTGACCTGGCCGGGGTTTCGCTCGCCGCCGACCGCGAGGGCCAGGTGCCCGTCGATGCGCTCGATGGCGCGGGTGCAGACCAGGTCGTAGAAGGGGGCCAGACGGACCCCCGCGCCCGGGCGGTAGAGCAGGGCGAGATTCTTGGCGTGGCCGTCCGAGTTGCCGGCCAGCACGTTGAAGATCTGCCAGCGCAGCAGGTGCTGGGCATCGAGCGCCGGCTCGCCGGAGACCTCCTGGACCAGGCGGAAGCACTGGGCGAAGCTCGGGCCGCCGTGCTCCTGGTACTTGCGCTCGTGCCCGAAGCCCAGCGCCTGGCAGAAGTCCTCCTGGTGCAGGCGGTGGACCTCGCCCCGGTCGTCGAAGAGGCGATCGTAGCGCGCGATCGCGGCGAAGCGCCTTGCTCCACCCTGGCGCAGGTCGATCGCCACCACCGGCAGGCCGACGGCGGCGGCGAGCATCGTGGTGAAGGCCTCGTAGGCGGGCAGGTGACGGAGGTCGGCCGGCTCGAACTTGAGGATGTGGCTGGAGGGGGCCTCGCCCTGGGGCAGCCAGAAGGCGCCGTCGCGAAGCAGCACCGGGCACTTGTCCTGGGCCCCGGCCAGGGACAGCCGGGGGCGTTCGCCGGGCGGCCCGGCGGTGTAGATCCGCCCGCGCCGGGCGGCCAGCCGGGCGAGCTCCGGGTCGTCCAGGCGGCGGTAGCGCCGCTCCTGCGAGGGCACCCGGTCGAGGGGCAGGATGGAGAGCGCGCCGGCGCACTCGCCGCCGATGGCGCGCAGCAGCTCGAAGTCGCTATCGGGCAGCCTGAGCTCGCGCACGATCTGGGTGCGGACGCTGCCCTCGGGCAGCAGGTTGGCGAAGAAGCGGTGGGCGACCAAGGCCTCGGGGGGGAACTCGCCGGTGGCCAGCGGCAGGCTCTGGGAGATCGCGAATCCGCTCGCGATCCACTCGGGGTCGTAGCGAAACCCGATCGCGCCGATGGCGTCGCGCCACAGGGTCCCGACCCGGCACTGCTCGCACCAGACCTGGAGCGAGTCGCGGTCGCTCACGACGCTGGCCGGTCCGGATCATCCGAGCGGGCCCCGGGTACCGGCTGCCCGCGGGGCCGGACGATCACCTCCAGCCCCAGGGTGCGCAGCGCCTTGAGCACCTTGCCGATCTCGGCGGTCTCCTTGCCGCGCTCGAGCTCGGAGAGAAAGCGCACGCCGAGGTTGGCGAGGCCCGAGAGGGTCTCCAGGGTGAGCCCCCGCTGCTTGCGGTGGGCGCGTGCCAAGCGGCCGAGCGCCTCGGTCGTCCGGATGGGACCGTAGGGGGGCGGAACGTCCGGCTCGGGCATGGCGGCGCCTCGAATTGTACTGTACGGGAAAACATAGCATGCACAATGCCGTGCGGCAATGAATATTTACCGTACGGTATAACTCATGCCCCCCTCCCTCGCCGTTCCGCCAGATGGTCACGTGCGGGACAACCGCGCGACCCGGACCACCCGGGCCTTGCCAGGGGAGCGACGGATCGCCGAGCGGAGCCACCCGCTCGCGCAGGAAGCGGAGGGTTCGCTTCGCGTCCGTCTCGCCGAACCGCCCGAGCTCCTTCTCGACGCTCCGGACGAGCTCAATCCTCAGTACGCCCATCGGGCGGAGTGACTCACCGCGAGCGCGGCGTTTCCGCGGGAACGTCTCGGAGAATGGGAATCGCTCGCGACGTCGCCGTCGGACAGCGCCGGGCGCAGGCGGTCCACCCCCGGCTACTCACAGCACCTCGACGAGGGCGCGGTGACCGGCGGTGCCCGCGAGCCGGTGGTCGGCAGTGAGCAGCGGAGCGTCGAGGGCCTCGGCCAGGGCGACGTAGGCTGCGTCGTAGGCGGTCAGGTTGGCGCGCAGCCGCCAGATCCGCTCGAGCAGCGGCTCGTGGGCGTGGCGCATGATCGCGAGGTCGCGAAACCAGGCGAGGGCTCTGGCCGCGCGGCCCGCCGAGCGCTCTGCGCAACGCTCGTAGCGGCGCAGCACCTGGGCGACCTCGAGATCGATCAGGTGCGGGGCATGGACCGCCCCGTGGTCGGCGAGCAGGGTGCCGGCCAGCGCCTCGCTGCCTGGCTGGCGCAGCAGCACCGCCAGGGCCGCCGAGGCGTCGAGGACGCTCAACGCGCCTCGCGCTCCTCGCGCACCGCGTCGGCCGGCGAGACGCGGGGCTCGATCGGCTCCATCTCCCTGAGCCGCGCGATCATCTCCTCCTTGCTCGGCTTCTCGGCGACCTTGCGGATCTCGGCGAGCAGGTAGTCGGACAACGATCGCCCCTGGGCTGCGGCCCGCGCCCGCAACCGGCGGTGAAGCGCCTCGGGAACGTTGCGGATCTGGATCATCTTGGTCATGCGATTCAGATCATTTTCATGCGCATCGCATGGCAAGTGGATGGGTGAGATGTCGCCCAGGATCTCAGTAGGTGGCAGCACCGAGGACGGTCAATGGCCAGGGAATGTCGGCGAGTCCGGCGTCCCTGGGCACGTGCTGCCGGGTCACCGGAGCGTTCGGCAGCCGTGGCCGGGATCATCCGGGCGACCGTTGCCCCCTGGGGGAGCGCCAACCGACCGGCGGGTACCGGTGCCGCGCTCTGAGCTGGACGTTTGACGTAATACGTGGGACGTATTACGGTTGCTGCGTGATCCGGTCTTTCGCAGACGGCAGGACCCGGCGGTTGTTCGAGGACGGCCGGCGGCGAGGTTTTCGAGGCCTCGACTACGACAGGGCGCTGATGCTGCTCGATGCGTTGCATGCCGCCTCCTCGCTCCAGCCCCTCCGGGTGCTGCGGGCGGTGAAGCTCCACCCGCTCACCGGCGATCGAAGGGGGCGGTGGGCGATGACCGTGAACCACCGTTGGCGAGTGACCTTCACGTTTGAGGCGGGTGATGCCCGCGACGTCGCGATCGAGGACTACCACAAGGGGTGATCCATGGCACGAGTAGCGACCCATCCAGGCCAGGTTCTTCGAGCGGAGCTCGAGGCGAGGGCGATGAGCGCGAACCAGCTCGCGCTTGCCCTCCGTGTGCCCGCGAACCGGATAACCGCGATCCTGCGCGGCGAGCGCGCGGTGACCGCGGAGACCGCGCTGCGTCTGGGACGCTACCTGGGCACGGGTGCCGCGTTCTGGATGAACCTGCAGACCGCGCACGACCTCTCGGTCGTCGAGGCCGAGAAGGGGCGCCTGATCGAGGGCGAGGTTCCGGCCGCCGTCTCCTGACCACCGCCGAGGTGGCGATGCGATCATGATGGCGGGCGTGGTAGGCCTCCGTTACAAGGTGGACGAAGCAGATCCCGGGGGGCCGGGCCTGGAGCCATCGATGATGCGTCAAATTGGCTCAAATCTATGTGTCGAATATGCTTTCTGTCATGAGTAAACGCCTTCAGGTGCTGCTCGATGATGCCGAGCTCGACGGGATTCGGCGCATCGCCCGGGCCCGTCGGATGACGGTTGCCGAGTGGGTGCGCCAGACCCTGCGCGCGGCGCGGCGACAGGAGTCGGACGTGGACAGCGGCGCCAAGCTCGAGGTGCTCCGTGCTGCGACGTGCCACGCGTTCCCGACCGGGGATGTCGAGGAGATGCTCGCCGAGGTCGAGTGCGACTCCGCCGTGCGCGGGGATTGGTGATCCTCTTCGTCGACCCCGACGTGCCGATGTGCCTGGCCCGCATCGCTCGCCGATACACGGCTGCGGACGCCGATCCATCCGGACCGGTGGGGCCTGCCCCCTTCCTCCGGCTCGACGGAGCGCGGCCGCGGGTACTGGTGGGCCCGACCGCGGCCGCCGCCGTGACATAATCGCCGCCGCCTGGCCCCGCGGCCTCGCCGGTCACGGCCGCCAGGGAGGCCGCCGCGAAGCGGCGGGCGGGCCGCTGCGCGGGAAGGGCATCGGCCGGATCCGCCGCGGATCCCTCTTGGGGGCGCCCGTGGCCGCGGTCCGTGTCCATCGCTCCTTCGATCAAGGGAGGAATCGCGTGAACGGTGCCGAGAGCCTGGTTCGCACGCTGCTCGCCGGCGGGGTCGACGTGTGCTTCACCAACCCCGGGACCTCGGAGATGCACTTCGTCGCCGCGCTCGATCGGGTGGCGGGGATGCGCTGCGTGCTGGGGCTGTTCGAGGGCGTGGTGACCGGCTGCGCGGACGGCTACGCGCGGATGGCCGGGCGCCCGGCCGCGACGCTCCTGCACCTCGGGCCGGGTCTCGCCAACGGGCTGGCCAACCTGCACAACGCCCGCCGGGCGCACTCGCCGGTGGTCAACATCGTCGGCGACCACGCCACCTACCACCGCCGCTACGACGCCCCGCTGACCTCCGACGTCGAGGGCTTCGCGAGGCCGGTGTCGGCCTGGGTGCGGAGCTCGGCGGAGGCACGCTCGGTGGCCGCTGACGGCGCCCAGGCGATCGCCGCGGCGCTGACCCCGCCGGGCCAGGTGGCGACGCTGATCCTGCCGGCCGACACGGCCTGGGGCGAGGCGGACGGGCCGGCGCAGCCGGTCGAGGCGCCGGTGCGCGCCGCGGTCGCGCCCGAGGCGGTGGCCGCGAGCGCCGCGGCGCTGCGCTCGGGCGAGCCGGCCGCGATCCTGCTCGCCGGCCCGGCGCTTCGCGAGCGCGGCCTGACGCTCGCCGGGGCGATCGCGGCGGCCAGCGGCGCCCGCCTCCTCGCCCCGACCGCGAGCGCGCGCACCGAGCGCGGCGCGGGGCGGGTGGCGGTCACCCGCATCCCCTACCCGGTCGACCAGGCCCTGGCGCTGCTCGCCGGGCTGCGCCACTTGGTGCTGGTCGGGGCGGGCGCGCCGGTGGCCTTCTTCGCCTACCCGGGAAAGCCGAGCCGGGTGACCGGCCCGGAGTGCGCCATCCAGGTCCTCGCCGGGCCCGGCGAGGACCTGGTCGGGGCGCTCGAGTGGCTGGCCGACGAGCTCGGCGCCGACCCGGGCGCCGCCCCGCTGCAGGCGCCGTCGCGCCCGCCGCTCCCGGCCGGGGCGCTCGACCCGGCGAGCCTCGCCCAGGCGCTCGCCGCGCTGCTGCCCGAGCAGGCGATCGTCGCCGACGAGTCGATCACCTCGGGGCGCGGCTTCCAGGCCGCCACCGCCGGCGCGCCGCCCCACGACTGGCTGCAGGTCACCGGCGGCTCGATCGGCTGCGCGCTGCCGCTCGCCACCGGGGCGGCGATCGCCTGCCCGGAGCGCAAGGTCGTCTGCCTGCACGGCGACGGCGGCGCCATGTACACCCTCCAGGCGCTGTGGACGCAGGCCCGCGAGGGGCTCGACGTGACCACCGTGATCTGCGCCAACCGGGCCTACGCGATCCTCCAGCACGAGCTCGCCAACGTCGGCGCCGGCGAGCCCGGGCCGCGGGCCCGCGACATGCTCGAGCTCGGCCGCCCGGAGCTCGACTGGGTGGCGTTGGCCCGCGGCATGGGGGTGCCCGGCGAGCGGGCGGCGAGCGCCGAGGCGTTCAGCGCCGCCTTCGCGCGCGCCCTGGCCAGCCCCGGCCCCTACCTGGTCGAGGCGCTGCTCTGAGCCTCCGGGATTCCGCGGCGCTCGGGTGCGCTGGCCATCGGCCACGGTCTCGTGCGGTGCTCGACCGACGGTGACCTCGCCCGCTTCGAGGGCCTGCGCTCGACGAGCCCGCCGGCCGGCTGAGCGGCCACCGGATCCTGCCGGCGCGGCCCGGCGCGGCCCGTGAGCCTCGCGGTCGCCGCCCTCGGCCTGCTGGTCGGGGTGCTGATCGGGACGGTCGGTGTCGGCGGGGTGCTGCTGGTTCCGGCGCTGGTCTACGCCGGCGGGCTCGACATCCGGGTGGCGATCGCAAGCTGCCTGCTCGCCTACCTGGGGACCGGGCTGGTCGGCTCGCTCGCCTACGCGCGCCGTGGCTCGCTGCCGCGGGCCGGGGCCGGCTGGCTGTGCGCCGGGGCGGTGCCCGGGGCGCTGCTCGGCGCGCTCGGGGTCGCGGTGGTCCCGGAGCGCGCCCTCGAGGCCCTGGTGGCGGTGCTGGTGAGCGCCTCGGGGGCGCAGGCGCTGGCCGG
>CAZRGU010000226.1:0-6260 GCA_964599705.1 uncultured Ectothiorhodospiraceae bacterium
GGGCAGGGGGAGGGATTCGTGAGCCTGGACTTCGTCGAGCTGGCCGCCCCCGGGGTGCGCGGCCTTCAGCCCTACCAGCCGGGCAAGCCGATCGAGGAGCTCGAGCGCGAGCTCGGGCTCGACTCGGTGGTCAAGCTGGCCTCCAACGAGAACCCGCTCGGACCCGGCGAGCGGGCGCGGGCCGCGGCGCGCGCCGCCACCGCCGAGCTGGGCCGCTACCCGGACGGCTCCGGGCACCTGCTCAGGCAGGCGCTCGCCGAGCAGCTGGCCGTCGAGCCGGCCTGCCTGACGCTCGGCAACGGCTCCAACGACTGCCTGGAGATGATCGCCCGGGCCTTTCTGACCGCCGAGCACGAGGCGGTCTTCTCGGCCCATGCCTTCGCCGTCTATCCGCTCGCCACCCAGGCGGCCGGGGCCCGCGCGCGGGTCTGCCCGGCGCGCGACTACGGACACGATCTGGAGGCGATGGCCGCCGCGGTCGGCGAGCGCACCCGGGTGATGTTCGTGGCCAATCCCAACAATCCCACCGGGACCTGGCTCGAGCGCGCCGCCATCGAGCGGCTGCTCGCGCGGGTCCCCGAGCACTGCGTGGTGGTGCTCGACGAGGCCTACCACGAGTACGTGACGGTTCCCGGCTACGCGAGCTCGGTCGATCTGGTCGCCCGCCACCGCAACCTGGTGGTCACCCGCACCTTCTCCAAGGCCCACGGGCTGGCCGGGCTGCGGATCGGCTACGCGGTCAGCGACCCGGCCATCGCCGAGCTGCTCAACCGGGTCCGCCAGCCGTTCAACGTCAACGCCGTGGCGCTCGCCGCGGCGCGCGCCGCCCTCGAGGACCAGGAGCACGTCGCGCGCTCGCGGGCGCTCAACAGCGCCGGGCTCGAGCAGCTCGGCGCCGGCATCGCGGCGCTCGGCCTCGAGGCCATCCCCTCGGCGGGCAACTTCCTCACCGTGGGCCTGCCCCGCCCCGGCGCCGAGGTCTACCGGGAGCTGCTCGCCCGCGGGGTGATCGTGCGCCCGGTCGGCGGCGGCTACGGGCTGCCCCGTCACCTCAGGGTCACGGTCGGGCTCGAGGCCGAGAACGCGCGCTTCCTCGAGGCCCTCGGCGAGGTGCTCGGCGATGGCCGCTGAGCCGCTGATCGGGCGGCTCTGCGTCATCGGCGTGGGGCTGATCGGCGGCTCGCTGGCCCGCGACCTGCGCGCGCTCGGCGAGGTCGGCGAGGTGGTCGGGACCAGCCGCAACGAGGCCAACCTGGCCCGCGCCCTCGAGCTCGGGGTGATCGACCGCTACGAGACCCGGATTGCGGCCGCGGCCGAGGGGGCCGACCTGGTGGTCGTCGCCTGCCCGCTCGGCGCGGTCGAGGCGGTGCTCGGCGAGCTGCGCGGGCGGCTCGCTGCGGGGGCGGTGATCACCGATGTCGGCAGCGCCAAGCGCAGCGTGCTCGAGGCGGCCCGCGCCGCCTTCGGCGAGATCCCCGCCGGGCTGGTCCCGGGACACCCGATCGCGGGGACCGAGCACAGCGGCGTGGAGGCCTCGATGGAGGGCCTGTACCGCGACCACCGGGTGATCCTCACGCCGGTCGCCGAGACCGCGCCGGAGGCCCTCGAGCGGGTCGCGCGGATGTGGCGGCGGGTCGGGGCCGAGGTCCTCGAGATGGACCCCGATCACCACGACCAGGTGCTCGCCGCCACCAGCCACCTGCCGCACATGCTCGCCTACACCCTGGTCGACTGCCTGGCGCGGATGAGCGATCACGTCGAGTACTTCCGCTACGCGGCCGGGGGCTTTCGCGACTTCACCCGCATCGCCTCGAGCGACCCGCGGATGTGGCACGACATCTGCGTGGCCAACCGCGACGCGCTGCTCGCCGCCCTCGAGCACTTCCAGGGCGAGCTGGCCGCCACCGTCGATCTGGTCCGGCGCGGCGACAGCGCCGGCATCGAGACCCTGTTCACCCGCGCCAAGGCGCTGCGCGACCGCTACACGCGCGGCGAGTTCAGCCGGCCATGACGGTGGCGGGCACCCTGGTGGCACGGGCCGCCGGCATCCCGCGAGGGCGGCTCCGGGTGCCCGGCGACAAGTCGATCTCGCACCGCGCCGTGCTGCTCGCCGCGCTCGCCGAGGGCGAGAGCGTGATCGAGGGCTTCCTCGAGGCCGGCGACACGCTTGCCACGGTGGCCGCCCTGCGCGCCCTCGGGGTCGCCATCGAGGGCCCCGAGACGGGGCGGCTGCGGGTCCGCGGGGCCGGTCTCGAGGGGCTGCGCGCCCCGTCCGGGCCGCTCGATCTCGGCAACTCCGGGACCGCCATGCGGCTGCTCGCCGGGGTGCTCGCCGGGCGACCGTTCGCCAGCGAGCTCACCGGCGATGCCTCGCTGTCGCGCCGCCCGATGGGCCGGGTGATCGAGCCGCTCGCGGCCATGGGGGCGCGCATCGAGGCCGCCCCCGGGGGGCGGCCGCCGCTGCGCATTGCCGCCAGCGCCGAGCCGCTCGCCGGCATCGACTACCCGATGCCGGTGGCCAGCGCCCAGGTCAAGTCGTGCCTGCTGCTCGCCGGGCTGCGCGCCCGCGGGCGCACCTGCGTCGGCGAGCCGGCCCCGACCCGCGACCACACCGAGCGGATGCTCGCCGGCTTCGGCTGGGCGCCCGAGCGCGCCGCCGGGCGGGTCTGCGTGCGCGGCGGGGCGCGCCTGGCCGCCACCCGGATCACGGTGCCCGGGGACCTCTCCTCGGCGGCCTTCCTGATGGTCGCGGCGGCCATCTGTCCAGGTGCCGACCTCGCGGTCGCCGGGGTCGGGGTCAACCCGACCCGCGCCGGGATCCTCGCCCTGCTGCGGCGCATGGGCGCGAGCGTCGAGCTCGGCGAGGCCGGCGAGAGCGGTGGCGAGCCGTACGCCACGGTCCGGGTGCGCGGGGCGGCGCTGCGCGGCATCGAGGTCGAGCCCCACGAGGTGCCGGGGGCGATCGACGAGTTCCCGGCGCTGTTCGTGGCGGCGGCCTGCGCCGAGGGGGTGACCCGGGTGCGCGGCGCCGGCGAGCTGCGGGTCAAGGAGAGCGACCGGATCGAGGCGATGGCCGCGGTGCTCGCCGCGCTCGGGGTCGAGCACCAGGTGCTCGAGGACGGCATGGTGATCCGCGGGCGCGAGCGGCTCGACGGCGGGCGGGTCGAGAGCCGCGGCGATCACCGGGTGGCGATGGCCGCCGCGATCGCCGCGCTGCGCGCCACCGGCCCGGTCACCGTCGAGGGCTGCGCCAGCATCGAGACCTCGTTTCCGGGGTTTGCCGCGGCGGCGCGCGCCTGCGGGCTCGAGCTCGAGCCCGCCGGCTGATGGCCGCTGCGCCGGTCATCGCCATCGACGGCCCGGGCGGGGCCGGCAAGGGCAGCCTGGCCCAGCTCCTCGCCGCCGAGCTCGGCTTCCACCTGCTCGACAGCGGGGCGCTGTACCGGGCCACCGCGCTCGCCTGCCTGCGTGACCGGCTGGACGCCGAGGACGTCGCCGCGGTGGCCGGGCGGGCCGCGAGCCTCGCGATCGGCTTCGCGCCCGGCCCGCCCGGCGAGCCGCCGCGGGTGCTGCTCGCCGGGCGCGAGGTCGACGGCGCGCTGCGCGACGAGCGCACCGGGGCGCTCGCCTCGCGGCTGGCCGCCGAGCCGGTGGTGCGCGCCGCGCTGCTCGAGCGCCAGCGCGCCTTTCGCCGCCCGCCCGGGCTGGTCGCCGACGGTCGCGACATGGGCACCGTGGTCTTCCCCGACGCCGAGCTCAAGGTGTTTCTCACCGCGAGCGTCGAGGAGCGCGCCAGGAGGCGACATAAGCAGTTGATAGAAAAAGGAATTAGTGTTAACCTCGAGGCGTTGATCAGGGACATCGGCGAGCGCGACCGGCAGGACCGGGAGCGGGCCGCCGCTCCCCTGGTGCCGGCCGGGGACGCCATTCACCTCGATACCACGGGTCTCGAGCTGCGCGCGGTGCTCGACCGGGTGCTGGCATTGGCGCGCGCGCGCGGCATCGCGCCCGGTCGAGGGTGATCGCCCGGGCGCCGGCGGGCGGATGGAAACAGGGTCGGAGCCGGACGTAGGCCCGTGACGTCCGATGCTCCGTGGCTCACTCAACCAGTAGTTGCACGGGCGACTCCGGGATCTTCAACGAATGGAGCAAACTGAGCAGACAGGGCAGACAGAGAGCTTCGCCGAGCTGTTCGCACAGAGCGAGGTGGAGCGCAAGATGCGCCCGGGCGCGATCCTCATGGGGACCGTGCTCGCGGTCAACGACGAGTACGTGACCGTGCACGCCGGGCTGAAGTCGGAGTCGGTGATTCCGGCGAGCCAGTTCCGCAGCGAGAACGGCACCCTCGAGGTGGCGGTCGGCGACACCGTCGAGGTCGCCCTCGACGCGGTCGAGGACGGCTTCGGGGCGACCCGGCTGTCGCGCGAGAAGGCCAAGCGGGCGCGGGCCTGGAAGCGGCTCGAGGAGGCGTTCGAGAACTCGGCGACCATCACCGGGATGATCAACGGCAAGGTCAAGGGCGGCTTCACGGTCGACATCGACAACATCCGCGCCTTCCTTCCCGGCTCGCTGGTCGACGTCCGTCCGGTGCGTGACACGACCTACCTCGAGGGCAAGCCGCTCGAGTTCAAGGTGATCAAGCTCGACCGGCGGCGCAACAACGTGGTCGTCTCGCGCCGCGCGGTGGTCGAGGAGGAGAACTCGGCCGAGCGCGAGGCGCTGCTCGCCACCCTCCAGGAGGGTGCGGTGCTCAAGGGCGTGGTCAAGAACCTCACCGACTACGGCGCGTTCGTCGATCTCGGCGGCATCGACGGGCTGCTGCACATCACCGACATGGCCTGGAAGCGGGTTCGCCACCCGACCGAGGTGGTCAACGTCGGCGACGAGCTCGAGGTCAAGGTGCTCAAGTTCGACCGTGAGCGCCAGCGCGTCTCGCTCGGTCTCAAGCAGCTCGGCGCCGATCCCTGGGTCGACATCTCGCGGCGCTACCCGGCCGGCACCCGGCTGTTCGGCAAGGTCACCAACATCGCCGACTACGGCTGCTTCGTCGAGATCGAGGAAGGGGTCGAGGGCCTGGTGCACGTCTCGGAGATGGACTGGACCAACAAGAACATCCATCCCAACAAGGTGGTGCAGCTCGGCGACGAGATCGAGGTGATGGTGCTCGACATCGACGAGGAGCGCCGCCGCATCTCGCTCGGCATCAAGCAGTGCCGGCCCAATCCCTGGGAGGAGTTCGCGGCCAACCACCGCAAGGGCGACCGGGTGGTCGGGACGATCAAGTCGATCACCGACTTCGGGGTGTTCGTGGGGCTCGACGGCGGCATCGACGGGCTGGTCCACCTCTCGGACCTGTCCTGGAACCAGCCCGGCGACGATGCCATCCGCAACTACAAGAAGGGCGACGAGATCGAGGCCGTGGTGCTGGCCGTCGACGCCGAGCGCGAGCGCATCTCGCTCGGCATCAAGCAGCTCGACAAGGACCCGTTCTCCTCGTTCCTGGTCAACCACCCCAAGGGCACGGTGGTCAAGGGCAAGGTCGTCGAGGTCGATGCCCGCGGCGCGGTGGTCGAGCTCGCCGAGGGCGTCGAGGGCTACCTGCGGGCCTCCGAGATCGCCCGCGAGCGGGTCGAGGACGCGCGCAACGTGCTCAAGGTGGGCGACGAGATCGAGGCCAAGTACATCGGCATCGACCGCAAGAAGCGGGTCCTGTCGCTCTCCATCAAGGCCCGGGAGAGCGATGAGGAGCATGCCGCGGTGGCCGAGTACAGCGCCGATCCGTCGGCCGGCGTGACCAGCCTCGGCGAGCTCATCAAGGAGCAGATGGAGGGGCGCGGCGAGGGTTGAGCCGCGCCATTGCGACCCGGGCGAGTCCTGTCGGGCCCGCCCGGGCCGTCACGGAGAATGGGCCATGACCAAGTCCGAGCTGATCGAGAGGATCGCCCAGAAGCAGACCCAGCTCGCCTATCGCGACGTCGAGCTCGCGGTCAAGACGGTCCTCGAGCACATGGCCGAGTGCCTCGCCAGCGGCGAGCGGATCGAGATCCGGGGCTTCGGCAGCTTCTCGCTGCACTATCGGCCGGGGCGGGTCGGGCGCAATCCGAAGACCGGCGCGCCGGTCTCGCTGCCGGCCAAGTACGTGCCCCATTTCAAGCCCGGAAAGGCGCTGCGCGAGCGGGTCGACCGCAGCTACAAGGCGGCGCTGGCCAGCGGCGGCGAAGGCGAGCGTACCCGGGAGGCGGCCGCCGCGGCGGACTGAG
>CAZRGU010000227.1:0-6250 GCA_964599705.1 uncultured Ectothiorhodospiraceae bacterium
GCCCGGGATGGAACGTGGAATCGCAGCAGACGTTCGGCGCCGAAGCGAGCCCCGACGTCGGGCTGGCGCCCGACCTACGCCCGGGTCGGAGCGTGGGTATGCGGGCTTGGGCGGGCGGTTTTGTTACACACTCTCAGGGGAGCCGGTTGTAGGCGGCGGTGAAGCCGCTCAGCGAGACCGGCACCACGATCTCGCGCCGGGCCGCGTCGCGGAAGCTCACCTTGGCCTGCTTGCCGCGCTTGAGGGCGGCGAGGAGCTGCTCGTCGATCTCGACCCCGCCGGCGCAGCCCTGGGTGGTGCAGCGCTCGATGGCGAAGCGCACAGGCTCGCCCTCGTCGACCCGGATCGAGGCGCCCGGGGGCAGCGAGATGCCGAGCGGCAGGGTGAGGATCGCGGCCGGCTTGCCCTCGGCGCCGAGGTGGCCGACGACCACGTTGAGCAGCCGCTGCCCACCCTTCTTGAGCAGCAGGTTCTGGAAGATGTAGCAGCGCTTGTCCTTGCCGTCCTTGGGGGTGGTGCAGGTCAGCGCCCAGTCCTTGAAGCGCTTGACCTCCGGCCTGCTGGCCCCGCCGCCGGCGGGCGCTGCGCTCGCCGGGGCGTCCTTGTCCTTGGCCGCGGGCTTGTCCTGGGCGGCGTGGCTCGCTGCGCTGCCCAGAGCGGCGCCGAGCAGGGTGGCAAGCAGGAGGCGGGTGAGTCGCACGATTCGGGCACTCCGGGTTCGTCGCTCGGCGGCGAACTGTAAACCACCCCCGGGCGGTGGCGCCAGGGGCGCTCGGCGGGGGCGCGGCGCCGATCGGGGCGGGGTGGCGCGGGCAATTGATCTCGATCATGCGCCTCGGATCGCCCTGTGGTCCATAATGTTGCGCTTAAGGGAGCGTTCCGCACAGGCACGGGAACCCGCCTGTCCCCGCGCGTCGGCGCGAGCCGGCGGACCAGCAAGATCGGTCGTCAAAGGGCGCGGCCTCGCCGCCCGGGGTCACGACCGGGCCGAGATCCGACACAGGGAGCAGCCAGCATGAAGCTCGCCATCATCAAGGAACGTGACGCCAACGAGACCCGCGTCGCGGCCACCCCGGACGTGGTCAAGCGGCTCGTCGGCATGGGAGTGCAGGTCGCCGTCGAGGCCGGTGCCGGGGCCGGCTCGATGATCGCCGACGACGACTACCAGGCCGCCGGGGCCAGCGTGGTGGCCGGTGCCGGCGAGGCGCTCGAGGGCGCCGACCTGGTGTTCACCGTCGGCCCGCCCGACGACGAGCAGCTCGCGGCGATGAAGCGCGGCGCGGTGCTGGTCGGGATGCTCTCGCCCTACGACGACCGCGAGCGCCTGGCCCGCTACGCCGAGCTCGGCATCGACGCCTTCGCCATGGAGCTGATGCCGCGCATCAGCCGCGCCCAGTCGATGGACGTGCTCTCCTCGCAGGCCAACCTGGCCGGCTACAAGGCGGTGATCGACGCCGCGGCGACCTTCACCAAGGCGTTGCCGATGATGATGACGGCGGCCGGCACGGTGGCCGCCGCCAAGGTCTTCGTGATCGGGGCCGGGGTCGCCGGGCTGCAGGCGATCGCCACCGCGCGGCGCCTCGGGGCGGTGGTCAGCGCCACCGACGTGCGCCCGGCGGTCAAGGAGGAGGTCGAGAGCCTGGGGGCGAGCTTCGTGATGGTCGAGAGCGAGGAGACCAAGGAGGCCCAGACCGCCGGCGGCTACGCCAAGGAGATGAGCGAGGAGTACAAGCGCCAGCAGGCCGCGCTGGTCGCCGAGCACCTCAAGAAGCAGGACATCGTCATCACCACTGCGCTCATTCCGGGTCGCCCGGCCCCGGTGCTGGTCACCGAGGAGATGGTCGAGAGCATGAAGCCCGGCTCGGTGATCGTCGATCTGGCCGTCGAGCGTGGCGGCAACTGCCCGCTGTCGCGGCCCAACGAGGTCGTCGAGCACGCCGGGGTCAAGATCATGGGGTACCTCAACCTCCCCGGGCGCCTGGCCGGCAACGCCTCGCTGCTCTACGCCAAGAATCTCTTCAACTTCGTCAGCCCCTTCGTCAACAAGGACAGCGGGGCGCTCGAGCTCGACTGGGACGACGAGCTGGTCGCCGGCACGGGGCTGACCCGCGGCGGCAAGGTCGTGCACCCGGCATTCAGCGATGCGCCGGCGCAGGAAGCAGCTCAGGAGGGAGGTCAGTAATGGAAGCAGCAGCCCACGTCGACCCGTTCGTTTTCCGGGTCTCGATCTTCGTGCTCGCGATCTTTGTCGGCTACTACGTCGTCTGGAGCGTGACCCCGGCCCTGCACACCCCGCTGATGTCGGTGACCAACGCGATCTCCTCGGTGATCGTGGTCGGGGCGCTGCTCGCGGTGGCCGTCGAGGCCGCCGACGTCAGCCAGGCCTCGGCGGCGGCCGGCAACCACATGATCTCGAAGTGGCTCGGCTTCGCGGCGCTGGCGCTCGCCTGCGTCAACATCTTCGGCGGCTTCTTGGTCACCCAGCGGATGCTGGGCATGTACAAGAAGAAGCAGAAGTAGGGGGGGCGGAACCGTGGCTAACTTCGCAGCAATCGCGTACCTCGTCGCCGGGGTACTGTTCATCCTCGCCCTGCGCGGGCTGTCCTCGCCCGAGACCTCGCGGCGCGGCAACCTGTTCGGCATGATCGGCATGGCGCTGGCCGTGCTGATCACCCTGATCGTGGCCAAGCCGAGCGGCGGCCAGACCTGGCTGATGATGCTCGGGGCGGTGGCCATCGGCGGCATCGTCGGCGGCATCATCGCCCAGAAGATCCCGATGACCGCGATGCCCCAGCTGGTGGCGGCCTTCCACAGCCTGGTCGGGCTGGCCGCGGTCCTGGTGGCCGCCGCCGCGCTCTACACGCCCGAGGCCTACGGCATCGCCACCCCCGACGGGATCAAGACCCAGAGCCTCATCGAGATGTCGCTCGGGGTGGCGATCGGCGCGGTGACCTTCACCGGCTCGATCGTCGCCTTCACCAAGCTCCAGGGGCTGGTCTCCGGGGCGCCGGTGGTGTTCGCCGGCCAGCACAAGCTCAACGCCGCCTTCGGCGTGCTGCTGCTGGTGCTGATCATCGCCTTCGTGGCCAGCGAGTCGCACGCGCTGTTCTGGATGATCACGGTGCTCGCCTTCGTCATCGGGGTGACCATCATCATCCCGATCGGCGGGGCCGACATGCCGGTGGTCATCTCGATGCTCAACTCGTACTCCGGGTGGGCGGCGGCCGGCATCGGCTTCACCCTCGAGAACACCGCGCTGATCATCACCGGCGCGCTGGTCGGCTCCTCGGGCGCGATCCTGTCCTACATCATGTGCAAGGGCATGAACCGCGCCTTCTTCAGCGTCATCCTCGGCGGCTTCGGCGGCGAGGTGGCGGGGCCTGCGGCCGGCGCCGAGCAGCGCCCGGTCAAGCAGGGCAGCGCCGAGGACGCGGCGTTCATCATGAAGAACGCCTCCTCGGTGATCATCGTGCCCGGCTACGGCATGGCGGTCGCCCAGGCCCAGCACGCCTTGCGCGAGATGGCCGACGAGCTCAAGAAGGAGGGCGTCAAGGTCACCTACGCCATCCACCCGGTCGCCGGGCGGATGCCGGGGCACATGAACGTGCTGCTCGCCGAGGCCAACGTCCCCTACGACGAGGTCTTCGAGCTCGAGGACATCAACAGCGAGTTCTCGCAGGCCGACGTGGCCTTCGTCATCGGGGCCAACGACGTCACCAACCCGGCGGCCAAGAACGACCCGCAGAGCCCGATCTACGGGATGCCGATCCTCGACGTGGAGAACGCCAAGACGGTGCTGTTCGTCAAGCGCAGCCTGGCCTCGGGCTATGCCGGCATCGGCAACGAGCTGTTCTTCCGCGACAACACGATGATGCTGTTCGGCGACGCCAAGAAGATGGTCGAGGGCATCGTCAAGGCGATGTAGGCCGCCCCGGGTCCGGCGCCGGCCGGGGCCCCCGAGGGGAGGCGCCGGCGACCGGCCCGGCCCGCGGCGAGGGAAGCGAAGGGGACCGTCCCGCAAGGGGCGGTCCCCTTCTTTTGGGCGCCCTCTCGCTTCGCGCAGCGGTGAGATATCCGGGCTACAGGTTGTAGCCGCGCTCGTCGTGCAGCGCCAGGTCGAGCCCCTCGGTCTCCTGCTCCTCCTCGACCCGCAGCCCGCCGGCGAGCCGGCCGGCGACCTTGAGCAGCACGAAGCTGGCCACCGCGCTGTAGGCGATGGTGGCGAGCACGCCGACCGCCTGGGCGCCGAGCTGCGCGCCGATCGAGGGGTTGCCCTCGCCGAGCCCGGCGCCGCCGAGGGCAGCGGCCGAGAACACCCCGGTGAGCAGCGCGCCGATGATCCCGCCGACCGCGTGCACCCCGAAGCAGTCCAGCGAGTCGTCGTAGCCGAACGCCCGCTTGAGCCGGGTGGCGGCCAGGAAGCAGCCGGCTCCCGCGACCAGCCCGATCGCGATCGCGCCCATCGGGCCGACCGAGCCGGAGGCCGGGGTGATCGCCACCAGCCCGGCGACCGCCCCCGAGGCGATGCCGAGCACGCTCGGCTTGCCGTGACCGAGCCACTCGCTGCCCATCCAGGCGAGCGCCGCCGCGCCGGTGGCGATCTGGGTGACCGCCATCGCCATCCCGGCCACCCCGTCGGCGGCCAGCGCGCTGCCGGCATTGAAGCCGAACCAGCCGACCCACAGCATCGAGGCGCCGACCACGGTCAGGGTGAGGTTGTGGGGCGGCATGTGGGTCGCCGGGTAGCCCTTGCGCGGCCCGAGCACCAGGGCGGCGACCAGCCCGGCGACCCCGGCGTTGATGTGGACCACGGTGCCGCCGGCGAAGTCGAGCACCCCCCAGCGGGCCAGCCAGCCGCCCCCCCACACCCAGTGCGCCACTGGCGCGTAGACCAGGGTCACCCACAGTCCCATGAACCAGAGCAGCGCCGCGAAGCGCATCCGCTCGGCGAAGGCGCCGACGATCAGCGCCGGGGTGATGATCGCGAAGGTCATCTGGAAGGTCATGAACACCGTCTCGGGCACGGTGCCGGTGAGGCTCTCGACGCCCACCCCGGCGAGGAACGCCTTGCCCAGCCCGCCGACCAGGGGATCGGCCGCGCCGCCGTCGTCGAAGGCCAGGCTGTAGCCCCAGAAGGCCCACAGCACGGTCACCAGCCCGGTGATCGCGAAGCACTGCATCATCACCGAGAGCACGTTCTTGGCGCGCACCATCCCGGCGTAGAACAGCGCCAGGCCGGGGATGGTCATGAACAGCACCAGCGCGGTGGCGGTGAGCAGCCAGGCGGTGTCGCCGGGGCTGAGCGTCTCCTCGGCACGCACCGCGCCCGAGGCGAGCAGCGCGGTGGCCGCGATCAGGGTCTTGCTGGGGGTCATCGTGGGCTTCTCCTTGGTCGGCTGGGTCGCTACAGGGCGCCGGGGCCGGTCTCCCCGGTGCGGATCCGTACCACCTGCTCGAGATCGGCGACGAAGACCTTGCCGTCGCCGATCTTGCCGGTCGCGGCGGCCGCGCAGAGGGTCTCGACGACCTCCTCGAGCCGCTCGGCGGCGATCGCCACCTCGACCTTGACCTTGGGCAGGAAGTCGACCACGTACTCGGCCCCGCGGTAGAGCTCGGTGTGGCCCTTCTGGCGCCCGAAGCCCTTGACCTCGGTGACGGTCATGCCCTGGACGCCGAGCTCGGAGAGCGCGGCGCGCACCTCGTCGAGCTTGAACGGCTTGATGATCGCGGTGATCAGCTTCATCGCCTCCTCCTCGCCTGCCGGCGGCCGCCGGCGCTGCACGGTTCGTCCGGCCTGCTGCACGGTTCGTGCCAGGTCCGGCGCACCGGACCGAGGGCGCGGTGAGGGGTGGACCGGCCCACCGCAGGGCGGGCGGCTTCTTCACGAACTCTCAGCGCGGGATCGGCGGCCGGCGGAGGGCGGGCGGCTTCTTCACGAACTCTCAGCGCGGGATCGGCGGCCAGCAGGAGGCTCGGGGACAGGGGCGGGCGGGCAGTGCGCACCACGATGGTGCGGTCGCGGCAACGCTTCGCACCTCCGCGGTGCGCCGCGCGGCCGGCGCCCGACGAGGATGGTGGGGACTCGGGGCGCCCTTCCTCGTAACCCCGGCCCCGCCCGGGATCAAGCGCAGGATGCCCCCGGCCAGCCTTCTCGTAGCCCGGGCTCCGCCCGGGATCAAGCGCGGGACGGCACCAGCCAGCCTCCTCGTAGCCCGGGCTCTGCCCGGGATCAAGCGCAGGATGCCCCCGG
>CAZRGU010000228.1:0-6214 GCA_964599705.1 uncultured Ectothiorhodospiraceae bacterium
TTCTTACACTTGGCGTCGCGGAGATCACCTCGATACTCCCGGGCGGTTCATGGCTCCGTCTCCGGCCCTCGAGGAACGGGTGGATGGTCTCGAACTGCACGTGGGCGAGGCCGGCGCGGAGGAGGGCCGTGAGCCCGGGGGCAGGCGCGTGTAGAGACCGTTCGAGGTCGGACATCAGGTCGGGCACCGCCGAGGGCGGGGGCGGCACGAGGTTCAGTGCCAATCGCCTTCCTCGATGGGGTCAGGCGCTTCGCCGCTCACGGGCAAGAGGTTGCCTGCCCCGGCGACTCCACCAGAGCTTGCACCTTGTCCACGAATACGAGAGTGTCCACGCTTCACGGACACGCCAACATCAGTGGACAAGATGGATCTCCTCGAGGTGGTGCTGGCCCGTTCCCGCGCGCTGGGCCTTGCCGCTCGGGCCGAGCCTGTCGCGGGGAGAGCGACGCCGCCCGGCGTGGACGTCTGGGTACGGATCGGGAGTGGACGCGCGGCGCGCACCTATGCCGCGGCGGTGCGCCGCGGCCTGCGGCCGGCAGCGCTGGGGCCAGTGATCCAAGTGCTCGAGCGGGCCGGGCGCGCCCCGATGGTCGTCGCCGATCATGTGAGCCCGCCGGTGGCCGAGGCCTTGCGTGCACGGGGAGTAGCCTTCCTCGACGCCGCGGGCAACGCCTTCATCGAGCAGGGGCCGGTGCTTGTGTGGGTCAAGGGCGAGCGCCCGGCGCGCCTTCCCGGTGGCGCGGCTGAGAGCGGGCGTGCGTTCGGCAAGGCCGGACTCAAGGTCGGGCTCGCGCTGCTCTGCGTGCCGGGGGCTGCGGCGCTTCCGTACCGGGAGCTTGCGCGCCTCGCCGGTGTTGCCCACGGCACGGTCGGCTGGGCGGTCGCCGAGCTGCGCGTGCTCGGGTTCATCGCCGAGGTGGCCGGCAGGCGCCGGCTGCTCCAGCCCGAGCGGCTGCTCGCGCGGTGGGCCGAGGCCTACCTGCGGGTGCTGCGTCCACGGCTGCTCATGGGCCGCTACCAGGCGCAGCGAGGCGCCTGGTGGAGGCGGCTCGACCCCCGGCGCTACCGCACCTGGCTCGGCGGCGAGGTGGCGGCGGCCCGGCTCACCGGGCAGCTACGCCCCGAGCGCGTCACCCTCTATGCCGAGCGGCTCGACTCGCGCCTGCTCCTCGACTGCAGGCTGCGTCCCGCGCCCGACGGCGCGGTCGAGATCCTGCGGCGCTTCTGGCGCTTTGAGAGCGGCGAGGCGAGCCTCGCCCCGATGCCGCTTGTCTACGCCGAGCTCCTCGGCAACGGCGATCCGCGCTGCCGCGATGCGGCCAAGGAGATCGAGCGCCGAGTGCTCGATGGACTTCGCTGAGAGGAAGGCACTCGCTTGGCTCGCCGAGCTGATCGGGGTGATTCTGGCGCCCGAGGCGGCACCCGATGGAGCTCTCCGGCTCGCCGGAGAGGCGGGTGCCGATGCGTCCCGCGCGCTGCGCCTGATGACGGGGTTTCTGCACGGCCTGCGGTCAGTGACACCGTTGAGCGGCCGCACGGTCGCATCACCGATCACGTGGCGCTCGAGATGGCCGGATCGATGCACGGCGGCTCCTTCGCCACGACGAGCGGTGCCGCGCACATGCGCTGGATGCCGAGATTGGCGCTGTGAATGAGTAGCCGGGCGTCCCGTACGGCACGGGTTGCGCTTCGCCGGCGTGCGGCGAAGGGTTCTCTGGCTCAACGCGAGGAGGCACGGCCGGCGAGCGGCGGGATGCCTACGGGGTGGGAGCCCCATCCTCCTGGCTGGATAGCCCCGCGTCGTCCCCGGCGCCCGGCATGGCGGATGGAGGGGATGCCGGCCCCTCGTCTGGCTCCGGCGACGGGCTCGTCTCCGTGCCCTCGTCCTCGGGCTCGTGGCCGGCGGGCGGCGCCTCGCCCCAGGCCGCCTCTCCGGATGCGATAGCCGGGAGCGGGGCGTGCGCCCCCGGCGGGTAAGCGACGCCGGGCGCGGCCGGCCGGTCCGACCAGCCAGGTGGTGTTTCAGGTGAAGACGCTCAGGTCGTCGCCTCTCCGTACCTGTTCGGCACCTCGACGCCCACGCCGCGGGCGATCTTCCTCGCGAGCGCCGTGAAGTCCCGGCCCGCCGCGATCGCGGCCTCCAGGTGCGACCCCAATGCACCGTCGGCCGGTTTTAGGCGAAAGATGGGCTTGTGCGCCTCCTGTGCCATGGGCATGAGGCTGCGGTAGTGCTTGATCGAGGCGAGGCAGTTCGAGTCCTTGGTGGCATCGAGGAGCTCGGTTCGGATCCCCAGAACATGCTCGGCGTATGCGCTGGGGATCCGCGCCGCCCACTTGCCGTAGGCGCGGGTCGGCCGGTCGAGCCGAATGGCGTGCTGAAGGACGACGTACCCGAGTGGCTCCATCCCGGCGGAGGGCAGGGGGATGTCTTCCGGCAGGCTCGCCGGGCGCCGCTCGAGGCGGTCCCTCCACTCCCGGCGCCACCGCCTCAATGTCGGACCGAGGTTGCGCAACCCCTGCAACGAGAACAGATCGGGGGCCACGGGCACTACGACATGAGACGCCGCGATCAGCACGGCGCGGTTGATCGCACCGAGGTTGGGACCCACGTCGACAATCGCCACGTCGGCATCGTAGTCCTCGGTGGCGCTCCGAATGAGGCGGTAGAAGGCGCTCGCGACGCGGAACGCGCGCTCCTTGCCGTCCAGGCAGCCGGGCCACACCTGAGACAGGTCGTCCTCGAAAACGCCGAGGAGCAGATCCCCGGCGATCAGCCGCAGGTTCTCTTCCACCTCGACGGTGGGGCACGGGGAGACAACGTCTCCGGTTGCGGCGATGAGCGGATGGATCGCGCCATGCACGGTCTGGGAGTGGCCTCCGTCTGGCCAGAGTAACTCAAGCGCATCGTCTTCCAGGAACATCGAGGTGAGGTTCGCCTGAGGGTCGAAGTCAGCCGCGACCACCCGCACGTCGAGGTCCGCGTACATGCAGGCGAGGTGGTAGGCGAGCGAGGTCTTGCCGACGCCTCCCTTGTTGTTGAACAGGACGATGATCGGAACCGTCATGGTCTTCTCCTGAGCGTGACCAGGACGTGGGTATCGGTCACGGTGAACTCAGGGGGCGGGTTGCCGTTCCTCGCCAGGGCCTCTCGGGCGATCTGAATGCCGAATCCGAATCGCTGTGCGTACCCGAGCTGCTGCATGACGCTGGCGAGATACGCATTGCGGTACTCGGTGATGCCGGGGGTTCCGAAGTTGTCCTTCGTCACCTTGCCGTAGGGCCCACCCGGGCTGTGGATCTCGACCCGGTCGTCGAACCAACGAATCATGACTGGCGCATTGGTTCCCTCGTAGGTCCTGTGCATGACTGCGTTCCATGTGAGCTGCTGGAGCGCCACGAGCGGATAGGCGGGCCGTCGCTGTTCGATTGCCTGCGACACGATGTCCGTCTCGACCTCGATCCATAGGTGGAGCAGCTCGTCTGCGATGCGCAGCAGCTCGGGCATGGGCGCGAGGGCGCGCTTCTGGTCCTTGATCGGATCCGAGAAATGCTCGCCCGCGACGCGGACGAACTGCACGAACGCACCTGGGAGCCAGGTCAAGGGATTTCGCCCCACGGCCAGAAGGCCGAGGACGGTGGCTTCTCCCTCCGTGGTGGCGAGGTTGAGCGCCACAAGCTGTGCTTCCGCCGGCCTCCGGTTCTCGGCCAGAATCTCCGGGGCGATGGCCGATGGCAGATACACTCGCTCGAAGAGGTCGAGATCGAGGTCGGCTACGCTCGATCCGGGGACTGGCGAGATGTCGAAGGGGACGATCCGCGAGCGGGCGCGCTCGATGAGGCGCTGCTCCTCCTCGAGCGTCGCGATGCCGCGCCGTGTCCCCACCCGGATCATCGTACGCCCGCGCACGCGTACCGGCGGGCTCTTCGAGGGCTCGACCACGATCGCCGCCACCTCGCAGCCATGCACGGTCCGTCTCTCCACGGACATCGTGGGTGGGGGAAGGATGTTGCCGTCGCTGCGCAGGTCGGCCAGCTCGCGCAGGAGCTCGTCGCTGATGGGCAGGTTTGCACAGCTCCCGTCGTCGTTTACGCCCACGAAGACCACGCCTGGCTTCCGGTAGCCTGGCAGGTCGTTGGCGAAGGCGCAGATGGCATCCCGGATGTCATTTTTCTGCCTTGTCGAGGGCTTGCGCTCGACTCGTTCCGCTTCGCCCGACCGGGCGAGTTCCTCGAGCTCCTGGTCCGTCACGGACATGATGAGGACTCCTCGCGTGAGACAACGACACCCGCGCGCGTGCGGGCTGTCCGGTCTGCTTGTCCCGCCCGCAGGGGATGATGCGCTCGAGCAGGGTGCGTTCGCACGTCTCGCGATCGCTGATCTCGAGGGCGGCCCGGACCACCGTCTAGGATAGCTCGCTCTGCATGAGCCCGTGGCGGTCGAGGCGCTCGCGGAGCCTGTCTGGGTCGCCAGAGGCCGAAAGGCGCACCGAGCGGTGAAGCGCGCTGACCGAAGGTTCGGGAAGGTCGAGCTCGCTCCGCGGGTGCCCGGCTCAGGCCATGAGCATCGGGTCGCTTACCTTTCCGCCTGGTGAGCACGCCCTTACGACGAGCAGGCGGGCGAGCTCGCGCTCGGCGACGGGCGGATCGTGCCGGTGCCGGCCGACTGGCTCGAGAACGACTCCGACCCGGTCGAGTGCGTGCGCGGGCGGGCCTGCGAGGAGGGCCTCATCGACGAGGCCGACCTGCTGGTCGCGCGCGGCGCGCCCGGCTGAGCCCGCCGCGCGGGCGGCGCCATCCTTGGCCGCCTCCTCGGGGTTGCGGCACACGATGTAGCGCCGCTCCGTGAAAGGGGGGGCCCGCGATCCTGCACGCCGCTCTCACCGCTCGGGAGCGAGAGTTTCTGCTCTCGCTGTGCAGCGGAAACCCTGATCCGCAGCCTGCGCCACGAGTCAGCGCCTGCGGGAAAGTGTTCGTGCTCGTTCGCTCGCTGCCGGGTTCAGGGGGCGCGTCTCGCCGATGCGAGTGCGGTGGGGGAGCGGGGCGATGCCGGCTACTCGACGGTCAGGGCGAGTTCGTTGCCGGCGCCAATCCGCTGGGCCGCTCAGGTAGACTGGCTGCCGGCAGGCGATCGGTTGGGAGGTCGATGTCGCTGCGCTTCTTCCGGCGCATCCGCCTGGCCCCGGGGATCACGGTGAACCTTTCCCGCTCGGGGGCCTCGCTGTCGTTCGGCCCGCGCGGGGCGAGGCTGACCCTGGGTCGAGGCGGGGTGCGCGGGACGGCCGGGTTGCCCGGCACCGGGCTCTACTACACGCGCCGGCTCGGCAAGGGCAAGGGGCGGGGCAGGCGCGCCGCCGCCTCGCCCGAGCCCGTCGAGGTCTCGGCCGAGGCGCGCCTGCGGCTCGGCTTCTTCCGGCGCCTGGTGATCCCGGCCGGCGAGGAGGCGCTGGTCGACGGGCTGCGCGAGCTCGCCGCCGGGCGCGAGGAGGCCGCGTTCGGACACCTGCGCGAGGCGACCGGGCTTGCCGACGGGGCGTTTCTGGCCGGGCTGCTGGCGCTCAAGCGCGAGCGCCTCGGCGAGGCCCAGGCCTGGCTCGAGGCGGCGCTCGGCGCCCACCGCCGCCTTGGCCACCACCTCGCGCGCTACCGGGTCCAGGCGACCCTCGCCTTGCCGATCACCGCCGAGCTCACCGCCTGGATCGAGCCGGGGCTGCGCGCCGCGCTGCTGGCGCTCGTCGAGTGCCACCAGCTCGCCGGCAGGCGCAGCGAGGCCCTCGCTTGCCTCGAGCGGCTGCGCCGCCTTGAGCCCGAGGACCGCGTGGTGCGCGCCTCGCTCGCCGAGCTGCTCCTCGAGGAGCCCGAGCCCTCGAGGGCTGCCTGCCGGCGGGTCGTGCGGCTTGCCGAGGGGGTCGAGAACGAGGGCGCAGCCGAGGCCACGCTGCTGCTCTACGCGGGCCGGGCGCTTCGCCGGCTCGGGCTCGAGCAGGCCGCCGTCGAGGTCCTCGGGCGCGCGCTTCGCCGGCGCAAGGGCCGCAGTGCGGAGCTGCTCCATGCGCTTCGCTATGAGCGTGCCCTGGCCCGTGAGGCGCTCGGCCGGCGCGCCGCCGCGCGCCGCGACCTGGAGCGCCTCTACGCCGAGGCGCCCGACTACGCGGACGTGGCCGCGCGGCTCGGGCTGTGATCGCGGCCGGCATGCCCCCCGCACGCGGGGTGGCGG
>CAZRGU010000229.1:0-6212 GCA_964599705.1 uncultured Ectothiorhodospiraceae bacterium
CAGGGCCGAGGCCCGATCGAGCTGGCGGCGGGCCACGGCGTAGTCCTCGCGCCGCGCCGCCTCGCGGGCCGCGGCGAGGGCCCGCAGCACGGCCGCCTTCTTGCCCAGCCGGAGCGCCTCGGGATCCTCGGGGCGCAGCGCCGCGGCCTGCTCGAGGAGCTTCGCCGCGCGCCCGAGCCGCGCTTCCCGGAGCGCCTCCTCGGCACGCTGCACGTAGCGTCCTGCGATCTCCTCGAGCAGGGCCCCGGCATCGGCATTGCCCGGATCGGCAGCCAGCACCGCGCGCAGCTTCTCGGTGGCGTTGCGTCCCGGTGGCCCGCTCAGGCGGCCGGCCTCGATGTCGCGGCGCGCGGCGTCGAGCAGCGCAGCCAGCGACGCGGCGTCCTGCGGGGGACGGGGAGCGGCACGTCCCGCGGAGGGCGTCCCGTCCGGCCCTGCCGCGGTGGCGCTCGGGCGCGCCCCGCGTGACGGTGAGGCCGGCTGCTCGGCGGCGAGCAGCGCGACCAGCGCCGCCACCGCGGCGGCGCCGCCGAGCGCCCCCAGGCGTGAGGTCCCGCCGCGCCGCGCCAGCCACTCGACGGCGGCCTCACCCCCGTGCCCACGGGCGGCCGCGCGCCCTGCCAGGCGCCGCGCCCGGCGATAGTAGAGCCCGTCGGCGAGCAGCGCCGGACCGAGGACTGCGAGCAGCACAAGCACCGGCACTGCGACCCGGTCGGGGATCTCCCCGCCCCCCCAGAAGAGCGCCGAGAGCGGCACGCTCAGGAGCAGCGCAGCGCCGAGCAGCGCCAGCGGGTAGCCGACCAGCGCCCAGCCGTAGAGCCTGCGGTAGCACAGCCAGGGGACGGTGAGCAGGGCCGCGGCCCAGTTCCAGGACAGCGGCCATGCCCGGCCCGAGGCGGCGAAGCTGCGAAAACGGGTGAGGTAGCGCTGGCGCCGATGCGGTCCCACGAAGGCCGCGAGCAGGAGCTCGTCGGGCGTGGACGCGCGCTCCCCGCCGGCGACTCGGGCGCCCTCCGCGGCGTTCCCGCCGGCCTCGCCGGGACCCTCGGCGTCCACCACGGACCTCGCGGTATCCGCATCGCGCGCTGGCGCCGGGGTGACCCGGGCACTCGGCGCGGAGCGCACCGTCGGCGCCTCGGGCACCGCGAGCTCGGCACGCCACGTGGCGATGTCCTGCGGGCGATCGGTCTCACGGAAGGCCAGCGCATGGTCGATGGCCGCGAGCAGCCGCCCCGAGTAGCGACCGGCCGCCGCCTCGGAGGCCGGCACGTAGGGGTCGGGGCGCTCATCGAGGAGCGCCTCGCCACGGTCCACGGCATCGACCGGCGCGACTCCGCACACCGCCCGGTAGAGCGTCGCGCCGAGCCCGTAGATGTCGGTCCACGGCCCCTGCCGGTCACTCTTCGAGTAGTACTGCTCGAAGGGCGCGTAGCCCGGGGAGACCAGGCTGGTCAGGGTCCGGGTCTCGCGGCCCAGGGCGTGCCGCGCCGAGCCGAAGTCGAGCAGCACCGGGCTGCCGTCGTCGCGCACGAAGAGGTTGGCGGGCTTGATGTCACGATGGATGAAGCCCTCGGCGTGGACCCGCGCCAGCCCGCCAAGGACCGGGAAGAGGATTGCCAGGAGCGGGCCCTCCTCGAGCGTGCCGCGGCGCGGCAGGCGCTCCTGGAGGCTGGCGCCGCTCTCGTAGCGCATCACCATGTAGGCGGTGTTGTTCTCCTCGAAGACCGCCAGCACGCGCACGATGTTGGGGTGATCGAAGCGCGCCAGGGTGCGGGCCTCGGCCGCGAAGCGCTCCAGGCCCCAGTGGAAGTCGTCCTCGTGGCCCCGCGATACCGGGTGCACCGAGCAGTCGCCCTCGCGCACCGCCAGCTCGATCGGCAGGTACTCCTTGATGGCGACTGTCTGATCGAGGTTGGTGTCGCGCGCCAGGTAGGTGATCCCGAAGCCTCCCTGGCCGAGAATCCGCTCGACCACGTACCACAGCAGCCGATAGCCGGGCTGCAGGGCGTTGCGATGGACGATCTCGCTCACGGGGTCGGCGCCACCTCCGAGGGGCAGGGCTTAGCTGTGATCTCTCAGCAGGTTGTTCATCCGGGCCTCATACCCGAAGCGGAATGGGTAAGAAAAGGCCATTCGCTCGAGGAGAGACCCGGATGCACGTGCACAAGAATGCCCGTTTGACACCGCGTGGTCGAGAGGTCGTGGTGCCCCGGACCGTCGCCGAGCGGCGCTGGCCCGGCCACGGGCCCGCCGCCGTCACCATCCCCCCCTGCCAAGGGCGGGCGGCGGGTCCTGGTCACCGTCGACCCGGTGGCGACCCGCGAGGCCCTGACGAGCTACGCCCGCGAGCACGGGGTCAGCGAGCTCGCCATCCCCAGGAGCATCGTCGTCGACCGGGCCCCGCTGCTCGGAACCGGCAAGACCGACTTCCGCAGCGCGCAGGCGATCACCGAGGAGCGGCTGGCAGACCGAGGGGTCAGGGGCGGTTGACGGCAGGGCCAGCACGCCTTACGATTAAGTAAGAATTCCTGGAGGAAGTAAGGCGATGCTGGCGACGATGACGAGCAAAGGCCAGATCACCGTACCCAAGAAGGTCCGGGAGCAGCTCAATCTCGTGCCCGGTGACCGGCTTGAGTTCCTGGTCGAGGAAGACGGAACCCTCCGGCTAGTGCCAATCTCCGGGAGTGTCACCGCGCTGAAGGGGATGGTGCCGAAGCCGAGCCGACCGGTGACGCTCGACGAGATGGACGAGGTCATTCGGCGCCGGGCTGCCGGGAGATGATCGGCCTCGACACGAACGTGATCGTCCGCTACGTCGTCCAGGACGATCCGCTGCAGGCGCCGATCGCGACGCGGCTGATCGAGTCCGCCTGCACCCCCGAGAGCCCCGGTCACATCGCCACCGTGGTCCTCGCCGAGCTTGTCTGGGTGCTGGGAGGCGCCTACGGACTGGACCGTGGCGCAATCGCCGCGGTCATCCGACGGATCCTCCGGAGCGCAGAGCTGACGGTCGAGGATCCGCCGCTCGCCTGGGCGGCGCTGCGCGACTACGAGCGCGGGCGAGCGGATTTCGCCGACGGAGTGATCGGCCAGGGCAACCACGCCCGGGGATGCAGGGTGACCTACACCTTCGACCGGAAAGCGGCGCAGACGGCCTGCTTCGAGCTTGCCGCGTGAGCCGGACGACGCCTCGCAGACAGCCACGATCGTCAGGACTGGACTGACAAGGGAGGGGAAGCGAGGCGCGCCTGCCGGTCCGATGGCATCCATGCAGCGCGGGCCCACATCGCGAAGCCGGGCGAGCGTCCAGCCGCTCAGACGTTGAAGCGGAAGTGCACCACGTCGCCCTCGGCGATCACGTAGTCGCGCCCCTCGAGGCGCCAGCGGCCGGCCTCGCGTGCGCCCTGCTCGCCGCCGCACTCGACGAAGTCCTGGTAGCTGACCACCTCGGCGCGGATGAAGCCCTTCTCGAAGTCGCTATGAATCACCCCGGCGGCCTGCGGCGCGGTGGCCCCGGCGCGCACCGTCCAGGCCCGCGCCTCCTTGGGCCCGGCGGTGAAGAAGGTGAGCAGCCCGAGCAGGCGGTAGCCGGCATGCACCAGGCGCTCGAGACCGGGCTCGCTGAGGCCCATGTCGGCGAGGAACTCGGCGCGCTCGTCGGGCTCGAGGGTGGCCAGCTCGGCCTCGATGGCCGCGCACACCGGCACCACCGCCGCGCCCTCGCGCTCGGCCACCGCGGCGACCGCATCGAGCAGCGGGTTGTCGGTGAAGCCGTCCTCGGCGACGTTGGCCACGTAGAGCACCGGCTTGGCGCTGAGCAGGTGCAGCTCGGCGAGCCAGGCGGCCTCCTCGCCCTCGAGGGCGAGCGTGCGCGCCGGCTGGCCGGCGCCGAGATGGGCGTGGATCCGCTCGGCGAGGCGCAGCCGGGCAAGCGCCTCGCGCCCCCCGGCCTTGGCCGCCTTGGCGGCCCGCTCGAGGGCCCGCGCGGCGGTGTCCAGATCGGCGAGCAGCAGCTCGGTCTCGACGGTCTCGATGTCGGCGCCCGGGTCGATGCGCCCGGCCACGTGGGCGATGTCGTCGTGCTCGAAGCAGCGCACCACGTGGGCGATGGCCTGGGTCTCGCGGATGTGGGCCAGGAAGCGGTTGCCAAGGCCCTCGCCCTGCGAGGCGCCGGCGACCAGCCCGGCGATGTCGACGAACTCCATGGTGGTCGGCACCACTCGCTGGGGGCGGCAGATCGCCGCGATCCGCTCGAGCCGCGGGTCGGGAACCGGCACCACCCCGACGTTGGGGTCGATGGTGCAGAAGGGGTAGTTCTCGGCGGCCGCCGCGGCCCGCGTGAGGGCGTTGTAGAGGGTCGACTTGCCGACGTTGGGCAGGCCGACGATGCCGCACTTGAAGCCCATCGCGCTCTCCGCTCGGTTGCCGTCCGGTCCGGGGCGCCGCCACCGCGCAGCCCCGCTCGCCGGCCCCACCGCCCGGCTCAGTCGGGCGCGCCGGGCGGCGGCGCCCGGCGGTTGAGGACGTTCATGGCCCGGGCCTCCTCGCCGGCGAGGATCTCGGGCAGGACCGCCAGGGCCTGCTCGATGGCCTCCTCGATCAGGGCCCGCTCCTCGGCCGCCGGGGGGTGGAGCACGTAGCCGACCACCGCCTCGCTCGCCCCCGGGTGGCCCACCCCGATGCGCAGGCGCAGGAAGGCGCGCGAGCCCAGCCGCGGGATGATGTCGCGCAGCCCCTTGTGCCCGCCGTCGCCGCCGCCGCGCTTGAGGCGCACCACCCCGGGCGGCAGGTCGATGTCGTCGTGGGCGACGAGGATCGCCTCGGCGGGCAGCCGGTAGAAGCGCGCCAGCGCGGCCACCGCCCGCCCGCTCTCGTTCATGTAGGTGCCCGGCTTGAGCAGCCGCACCCGGCGCCCCTCGACCAGCCCCTCGCAGAGCTCGCCGGCGAAGCGCGCCGAGGCGCGAAAGGCCAGCCCGGCGCGCCGGGCGACCTCGTCGGCCAGCCAGAACCCGGCGTTGTGGCGGGTCTCGCGGTAGCGCGCGCCGGGGTTGCCGAGCCCGACGAGCAGCGCGATCGGATCGGCCACCGGCGGCTCGGCCGGGTGCGCCGCCCCGGACCGCTACGCCTCGTCCGCGGCTTCGCCCTCGACCGCCACCGCCTCGCCGGCCTCGATCTCGGCCCCCTCGGCGACCTCCTCGGCCTTCTGCGGATGGTGCACGGCCACGACCTGGGAGTCCTGGACCGGCTCGTGGGCGAGCGCCGCGATCTTGACCCCCTCGGGCAGCACCAGATCGGAGAGGTGGATCGCCTCGCCGACATCGAGCTCGGTGAGATCGACGTCGATGTGCTCGGGCAGATCCCGGGGCAGGCAGATCACCTCGACGTCGACCAGCAGCCGGCTGATCACGCCGCCGGCGCGCCGCCCCTTGCAGTGCTCCTCGTTGAGGAAGTGCAGCGGGATGTGCATGCGCAGCTCCTGCTCGCTGCTCACCCGCATGAAGTCGACGTGGACTACCCGGTCGGTGGCCGGGTCGCGCTGCAGGTCCTTGAGCACCACCTCCTGCTTGCGCCGCCCGACCTTGATGCGCAGCACCTGCGACAGGAAGGCCTCGCTCTCGAGGCGCTTGTCGAGCTCGCGGGCCTCGAGGGCCAGGGTGACCGGCTCCTTGCCGGCCCCGTAGAGCACCGCCGGCACCTTGCCGGCGCGGCGCAGGCGCCGGTTGGCGCCCTTGCCGGTGGCCTCACGCAGCTCGGCGGCAATTTCCAGACTCGTCATCGTCACGTTCTCCGCTCGTCTTAATCCATGAATAGCTCGCCCATCGACTCCTCCTCGCTGATCCGCCGGATGCTCTCGGCGATCAGCTCGGCGACGCTGAGCTGGCGAATCCGGGGGCAGGCCGCGGCCCGCTCGCTGAGCGGGATGGTGTTGGTCACCACCAGCTCGTCGAGCGCCGAGGCCTCGATGTTGTCGATCGCCGGCCCGGAGAGCACCGCGTGGGTGCAGTAGGCGACCACCGCGCGGGCCCCGTCGGCCTTGAGGGCCGCGGCGGCGTTGCACAGCGTGCCGGCGGTGTCGGCCATGTCGTCGACCAGCACGCAGGTCCGCTCGCGCACGTCGCCGATGATGTTCATCACCTCGGCCTCGTTGGCGCGCGGGCGGCGCTTGTCGATGATCGCCAGGTCCGCGTCGTCGAGGCGCTTGGCCAGCGCCC
>CAZRGU010000230.1:0-6064 GCA_964599705.1 uncultured Ectothiorhodospiraceae bacterium
CGCCAGGCTGATGGCGCTCGAGGATAGGGTCACGATCAGGCTCGCGGTGTAGGGGGCGACGATGTCGATGCCCTGCCCGGCGCGCCGGAACAGCACCCCCCAGCCCTCGAGCGAGGGCTGGTACTGGAGCCAGGGAATGTAGGTGGCCCCCGAGACCACCCCCTCGGCGGTCTTGAACGAGGTGGTCAGCGCCCACAGGAAGGGGGCGACCACGAAGGCCGACCAGCCGAGGATCGCGGCGTACTTGACGGCCCGGTACAGCGCCCGCATCAGCCCCGCTCCTTGAGCACCAGGGCGCGGGCCAGCACCTTGGCGATGATGGTCAGGCTGACGATCATGATCACCAGGTAGGTGATCGACAGCGAGGCCGCATACCCGATCTGGAAGTCACGCATGCCGCGCACGTAGATGTAGTAGCTGGCCGTCTCGGTGGCCGTCCCCGGGCCGCCGGCGGTCAGCACGTAGACGGTCTCCATGATCTTGGAGGCCTCGATCAGGCGGATGATCAGCGCCCCGATCGAGATCGGGGCCATCAGCGGGAAGGTCACCGCGAGGAAGGTGCGGATCGGGCCGGCGCCGTCGACCGCGGCGGCCTGGAAGGGCTCGCGGGGCAGCGAGAGCAGCCCGGCGAGCAGGAACAGGAACATGAACGGGGTCCACTGCCAGACCTCGACCAGGATGACGCTCGCCACCGCCATGCTGCCGGTCGACAGCCAGGGCAGCGGGTCGAGGCCGACGAGCTCGAGGAGATCGTTGATCGGGCCGAGCGACTCGTGGAGCATGGTGCGCCAGACCACGGTCATGATCACCGGGGTGGTCATCATCGGCACCAGGAACAGCACCCGGAAGAAGCGCCGCGCCCGCACGTCGCCCCAGACCAGCAGCGCCAGGGTGAAGCCGATCAGGTACTCGATGAGCACCGAGCCGACCGCGATCAGGCCGAGCCGCTTCATCGCCTCCCAGAAGCGCGCGTCCTCGAGCAGCCGCGCGTAGTTCTTGCCCCCGATCCAGTCGAGCCCGGGGGCGACCACGTCCCAGCTCGAGAAGCTGACCCGCACGGTGAAGACGAGCGGAAAGATGATGATGGCGAGCAGCACCAGCAGCCCGGGCAGCAGGAACAGATGCTTTTGGCTCGACCAGTGCATCGGCGCCAACCGGCGCCCGCCCCGCCGCCGGGCGGGGCGGGCGCCGCCTCCGTGGATCCCTAGCTAGCGCAGATTGTCCTCCAGCGCAACCACGTGGGCATAGGCCTCGCGGACCCGGTCCTTGCCGATCCGATCGACGATCGCCCGCCACTCCTTGGCCACGTCGTCGAGCGCCTGCTGCGGGCTCTTCTGCCTGGCCAGGGCCTCGGAGACTCCGGCCGCGAGCGAGGTCATGAACTGGTTGACCCCGGGGACGCGCAGGTCGAAGACCCGGTTCTTGCTGTCGTCCATCGACGACAGGGTCTTCACGTAGGTCCTGGCGATCGCCGGATCCCAGCCGAGCTTCTCGATCCAGAACTTGGCGTCGAAGTGGCTGCTGCGGTAGGGGTTGACCCCGAAGCGCCCGATCTGCAGGTCATGCAGGGTATTGGCGGGGTTCGAGAAGAAGCACAGGTAGTCGAAGGCCATCTCCTTGTTCTCGCTGCGCGCCGAGACCGCCGAGGTCCACCCCCAGGTGATGTAGGGGGCGCGGTTGGGCGGGTCGAAGCGGTCCCACTGGCCGGTCTCGCGGTTCCAGACCTGGCGGGCGCCGGGCAGCGGCGCGGCGGCGACCTTGTTGCGGATCCGGCTGTCCTTCTGCATCGCCTGGATGAAGGCATCGTCCCAGGTGTAGCTGAACAGCGTCTGGCCGCCGCCGAACGAGAAGATCTCGTCGCCGAGCCCGAAGTTGTTGCCGCCCGGGGGCATGTAGTCCTGGGCCTTGACGAACATCTCCAGCCCGCGCACCCAGCCCGGGGTGTTGATCAGCGGCTCCATGGTCTTGAGATCGAAGAAGAACCCGCCCTTGACCCGCGGGTGCTTGGCGTAGGCCGCGACCCGGTCGATGAACGCCGAGAACATCAGGTCGTCGCGCTTGACCACCTCGGCCGAGCCGTAGTTCTTCTTGCCGTCGCCGTCCCAGTCCCAGTCGTTGAAGAAGCGCGCGATCTGGTCGTACTCCTCCCAGGTCGCGGGCACCGTGAGCTCGCGCCCGGTCTTCTCCTTGTAGCGGCGCTGCAGCTCGGGGTTGTTGATCACGTCGGTGCGGTACTTGAGGTAGTTGCGATCGCCGTCGACCGGGTACTGGACCATGGTGTCGCCCCAGGTCGCCACGTCCCGGTAGGTCGGGGTCACGTCCTTCATCTGCGCCGTTTCCTGGTAGGCCTTGGGGACCGGGGCCAGGTAGCGGTGCAGGTCGCCGATCCACAGCGACCCGTAGAACATCACGTCGTAGGCGTTCTGGCCGGTCTGAAACGGGATCATCACCCGCTGGAAGAGATCCCCGAAGGGCACGTGCACGACGTTGACCTTGGCGCCGGTGAGCTCCTCGAACTGCTTGGCGTGCAGCGCGGTCGGCTCGCCCATCACCGGTACGGCGTGGGTGATGATGCTCAAGGTCCGCCCCGAGTAGTCCTTGGCGTCGATCGCCGCGTAGGAGCACTTTCCGGGGATGTCCTTCTCGATCCCGTACTGGGTGTAGTCGGCCGCGGCGGCGGGCAGCGCCCCGATGGCGCCCGCGACGGCGGCGCTGACGAGCAGCATTCTCATGGTCTCACCCCCCTCTCGGTGTGACGAACGGATTCAGGGCACCAGCACGGCGCGGCCGGTGAACTTGCCCTGGTTGAGGTCGCGCAGCGCGTCGTTGGCGTTGCTCAGGCGGTACTCGTGGGTATCGAGCGTGACCAGCCCGCGGTCGGCCAGGGCCATCAGCTCGACGAGCTCCGGGTAGGTCCCGACCAGGTTGCCGACGATGGTCTTCTCGCTGATGATCATGTCGATGGTCGGGATCTGCAGCTTGCCGCCGTAGCCGACCACGTAGTAGAAGCCGTTGTTGCGGGTCGCGGCGAAGCCCTTCTCGACCGCGTCGCCCTCGGCCACGAAGTCGATGACCGCCTCGGCGCCGTGCCCGGCGGTGAGCGCCAGCACCTCGTCGACCCAGTCGGAGCCGGCCTTGACCGTGTGGTGGGCGCCGAGACGGGCGGCCAGCGCCAGGGCCTCGTCGGAAAGGTCCACGGCGATGATCTCGGCGGCGCACAGGGCGGCGAGCACCTGGATGCCGATGTGGCCGAGCCCGCCGACCCCGATCACCACCGCGTACTGGCCAGGCACCAGATGCGCGGCAGCCTTCTTGGCCGCCCGGTAGGCGGTCAGGCCGGCGTCCGTGTAGGGTGCCACCGCCTTGGGCTCGAGGCTCTCGGGCAGCTTGATCAGGGTGCGCTCGCCGGTCAGCAGGTACTCGGCGTAGCCGCCGTTGGCATTGATCCCCGGGAACGAGGCGTCCTCGGCGTGCATGTCGTTGCCGCGCCGGCAGGCCAGGCAGTGGCCGCTGGTGACCAGCGGGTGGACGATCACCGGGTCACCGGGGCGGACGCTCTCGACCGCGCTGCCCACCTCCTCGACCCAGCCGGCGTTCTCGTGCCCGAGGATGTAGGGCAGCTCGACGTCGACCTTGTCGCGCCAGATCCCCTCGATGATGTGCAGGTCCGTGCGGCAGACCCCGGCCCCGCCGATGCGCACGATCACGTCGTTCGGCTTGGCGACCTTGGGATCGGCCACCTCCTCGTAGCTCACCCATTGCGCCCGGGTCAGGCTCTCGTCGTACTCATGCAGGACGGCGGCCTTCATCGTCGCGTACCTCCCTAGCTCACAGCGATTGCGGTGCTGCGCCCGCGCAGCCCGCAAGGGGCGTTGCAACGCCCGTGCCAGTTCGCCGGGAGGGAGCGGATTCGGCCCGCCGGAAGCGGCTTTTGGGCGCTGTTGCGTGCCACCGGCCAGGGCTGTAGTGTTCCATCGTGGCACAGGTGTCACGCCACCGGCGGCACAGTTGAGCAAGCGAGCCCTGGCGTCAGACCGGGCGCCGCCGGCGGGGGACGGAGGGGAAGGACGATGCTCCCGTTCGAGGACCGCATCAACCGTGCGCGGATCCTGCTCGAGCGCAAGGGCCAGGTCTCGGGCGAGTTCCTGAGCCGCGAGATCCGCAGCTCCTGGCAGCGCTGCCTGGCCGTCGGGCTCGACCCGCTCGGCGAGCCCGAGTGCTTCCGCGTCGAGGCCGGCGAGCTCGAGGGGCTGCGCGTGCGCGCCGGGGTCACCCTGCACTTGGCGCGCATCGAGCTGCGCAACCTCCACACCCAGATCGCCGGCTCGAACTTCGCGGTGGTCTTCGCCAACCCGCAAGGGGTGGTCCTCGAGAGCATGTGGGACCGCACCTTCGATGCTGCCGGCAGCGCCGAGCGCATCGCCCCGGGCAGCGTCTGGAGCGAGTCGGTCAGCGGCACCAACGCGCTCGGCGGGGTGGCCTTCAGCGGCGAGGCGAGCATCGTGCACGCCGGCGAGCACTTCTTCCGCCAGCACGCCCACCTGACCTGCGCGGCTGCCCCGATCTTCTCGCCCGAGGGCACCCTCGAGGGCATCATCGACGCCTCCTCGGACTGCCGCTGGCGCCAGCATCACACCCTGGCGCTGGTCAAGATGTCGTGCCTGACGGTCGAGAACGCGCTGTTCGCGAAGGCCTACCGCGAGCACATCACCCTCGAGTTCCACAACCGCCGCGAGTTCCTCGGCACGCTCCAGGCCGGGCGGCTGGCCTTCGCCGAGGACGGGCGGCTGCTGGCCGCGACCCGCCAGGCCCGCTTCCTGCTCCACGGGCTGCCGCTCGAGCCCGGCACCGAGTTCGAGCGCCTCTTCGGGCAGAGCCTGGAGCGCGCGATCGATGCCGCCCGCGGGCACGCCGAGCTGGCCCTGACCGATGTCCACGGCAGCGGGTTTGCCGCCGCGCTGCTCACCGGCCGGGTGGCGCCGCACCGGCCCGTGGGGCGGCTGCGGGGAGCCGCACCCCGGCGCCGCTCGCGGCCCCGGGATGGCCCCGAGGCGATGGTCAGCAGCGACCCCGAGGTCGCACGCATGCTGCGCCGGGTCGAGAGCGCCACCCGGATCGGGGCGCCGATCCTCATCGAGGGCGAGACCGGCACCGGCAAGGAGCTGCTGGCGCGCTTCGCGCACCGCGCCAGCGGCCGGCAAGGCAAGTTCGTGGCGCTGAACTGCGCCTCGCTGCCCGAGACCCTGGTCGAATCCGAGCTCTTTGGCTACCGCCCGGGGGCGTTCACCGGGGCCGCGCGGGGCGGCAGCCAGGGGCTGGTCGTGCACGCCGATGGCGGGACCCTGTTCCTCGACGAGGTCGGCGAGATGCCCGCCCAGCTCCAGGCCCGGCTGCTGCGCCTGCTCGATGACTGGCAGGTGCGCGCGCTCGGTGACACCGCCGAGCGGACCGTCGACGTCCAGCTCGTCTGCGCGACCAACCGCGACCTGCGCTGCGCGGTCAGCGAGGGGCGCTTCCGCCGCGACCTCTGGCACCGGATCAGCGCCATCGAGGTGCAGCTCCCGGCGCTGCGCGCCCGGGCCGACTTCGCCGAGGTGGTCGCGGCGCTCGTCGAGCGCATCGAGCGACCCCTGCGCCTGCCGCCCGGGGCCCTCGAGCTGCTGCGCGGCTATGCCTGGCCCGGCAACGTCCGCGAGCTCAGGAACTTCCTGGTCCGGCTGGCCGTCGAGGCCGGCGACGGGCAGGTCAGCGAGCGGATGGTGCGCGCGGCCCTCGCCGAGCTGGCCAGCGCCGCCGAGCCGCCGGGCCCGCCCGGCCCGGCCGGCTCCCGCGCGGCACGCGGGGATGCGGCGGTACGCGCCGCCTACCGGCGCCACGCCGGCAACGTCTCGGCGGTCGCCCGCGAGCTCGGGATCTCGAGGAACACCGTCTACCGCCGGCTGCGCGGGCTCGGGCTCGCCCGCGCGCCGTGAGCCTGGCGCCGGCCGGGCTGGCGCCCAACCTACGCCCGGGATGGAGCGTGGCTCTACCCGGGATTTCCTCGTAGCCCGGGCTCTGCCCGGGA
>CAZRGU010000231.1:0-5943 GCA_964599705.1 uncultured Ectothiorhodospiraceae bacterium
GCCCAGGAACGCCCTCGCGACGGCGCGCGGTTTTTTCACAAACTCTGAGCGCTCCGGCAAGGCGCACCACCCGATGCCCGCGAGCCGCCCTCCTCCCAGCGACCCGGCCGCAGCGCCGGAGTCCGGCACTCCTGGCAGCGAGTCCGGGCTGCCGCTCGCCGGGCTGCGGGTGCTGGCCGTCGAGCAGTACGGCGCCGGGCCGTGCGGCACCCTGTTCCTGGCCGATCTGGGCGCCGAGGTGATCAAGATCGAGAACCCGCGCGACGGCGGCGACATCGCCCGCGACGTCGGGCCGTTCTTCTTCGCCGAGCGCGACAGCCTGTTCTTCCACAGCTTCAACCGCAACAAGCGCAGCCTGACCCTCGATCTGGCCCACCCCGAGGCGCGCGCCGTGCTCCACGACCTGGCGGCGAGCGCCGCGGCGCTGTGCTCGAACCTGCGCGGCGACGTGCCCGAGCGCCTCGGGCTGACCTACCGGCACCTGCGCGCGGCCAACCCGGCGATCGTCTGCGCCCACCTCTCGGCCTACGGGCGCGAGGGACCGCGCGCGGCCTGGCCGGGCTTCGACTACCTGATGCAGGCCGAGGCCGGCTACCTGGCCCTGACCGGCGAGCCCGACGGCCCGCCGGCGCGCTTCGGGCTCTCGGTGGTCGACTTCATGACCGGCCTGGCGCTCGCCTTCGCGACCGTCTCCGGGGTGCTCGCCGCGCGGGCCAGCGGGCGCGGGCGCGACCTCGACGTGAGCCTGTTCGACATCGCCCTGTTCAACACCAACTACCTCGCCACCTGGTACCTCAACCGCGGCCACCGCCAGCAGCGCCTGCCCCGCTCGGCCCACCCCTCGCTGGTGCCCTGCCAGCTCTACCGCACCGCCGACGGCTGGATCTTCATCATGTGCAACAAGGAGAAGTTCTGGCCGGCGCTGTGCCGGGCGCTCGGCCGGCCCGAGTGGATCGAGGACCCGCGCCTGCGCAGCTTCCGCGAGCGCCTCGCCGAGCGCGAGCGGCTCACCGCGATGATCGACGAGGCGCTCGCCACGGCCACCACCGCCGAGTGGCTGGAACACTTCGCCGGGCGCGTGCCGGCCGCCCCGGTCAACGACCTGGCCGCCGCCCTCGAGGACCCGTTCGTCACCGAGCACGGGCGCATCCAGGAGCTCGAGCACCCCGAGCACGGCCGCTACCGGATGGTCGCCCCGCCGGTGCGCGCCGCCGGCGCCGAGCCGCCCGCCCGCCCCGCCCCGGCGCTCGGCGCCGACACCGAGGCGCTGCTCGCCGGGCTCGGCTATGACGAGGCGCGGATCGCCGCGCTGCGCGCGGCCGGGGTGATCTGAGCGGCGCCCGCGACGGCGCGGCGCAGCGGACCCTCCAGCCCGGACATCTCACCGATCCACGGCGGCGGGCGCCCACTCCACTCGCTCCCGGCGACGAGGTCAGCCTGGGTGGGCGGTGGGGCAGGCCCGGGAGCGACCGTCGCGAGGCAGGGATGCCGAGCGCGAGGCTCCAGGGATGGATTCACGCCGTGTCGCTCCGGGGCCTGCCCCGCCGCCCACCCAGGCGCGACGGGCACCTCCCCATTCAGCCGGGCAGGTTGTCGATCAGGCGGGCGCGCCCCAGCCAGGCGGCGGCGAGCAGCCGCAGCTCGCCGCCCTCGCCGGCCGCCGGCACCGACAGATCGGCGGCCCGGCGCACGGCGAAGTAGTCGGGGCGGAAGCCGTGGGCGGCGAGGTGGGCGAGGCCGCGTGCCTCGAGGGCGGCGAAGTCGCGCCGCCCGGCCTGGATCGCGTCGCGGGCCGCGCACAGCGCCCGGTAGAGCTCGGGGGCGCGGGCCCGCTCGGCGGCGTCGAGGTAGGCGTTGCGCGAGCTCATCGCCAGCCCGTCGGGCTCGCGCACCGTCGCCACCGCCGCGATCTCGACCGGCAGGTGCAGGTCGCGGACCATGCGCCGCACCACCAGCAGCTGCTGGTAGTCCTTCTCGCCGAACAGCGCGACGTCGGGGGCGACGATGTTGAAGAGGATGCAGACCACGGTCGCCACCCCGCGGAAGAACCCCGGGCGCGATGCGCCGCACAGCGTCTCGCCGAGACCGGGCACCTCGACCCGGGTCCCGCGATCGGGCCCCGCCGGGTAGATCTCCTCGGCCGGGGGCACCAGGACCAGCTCGACCCCGAGGTCCTCGAGGGCGGCCAGGTCACGCTCCAGGGTGCGCGGATAGCTGGCGAAGTCCTCGCCCTCGCCGAACTGGAAGGGGTTGACGAAGATCGTCGCGACCACGCACTCGGCGACCCCCGCGGCCTCGCGGACCAGGGCCAGATGGCCGGCGTGGAGGTTGCCCATGGTCGGCACCAGGGCGATGCGCCGCCCGCCGCGGCGCTCGCCGGCGAGCGCCGCGCGCAGCGCCGCGCAGCTCTCGAGCACCCGCATCAGTCGTAGCAGTGCTCGGGAGCCGGGAAGCTCCCGGCGCGCACCTCCGCGCAGTAGGCCTCGATCGCCTCGGCGACGCCACCGCGCCCGGCGAGGAAGTCGCGCACGAAGCGCGCCCGCGGCTCCGGGGTGATCCCGAGCATGTCGTGGAGCACCAGGATCTGGCCGTCGCAGGCCGGGCCGGCGCCGATCCCGATCACCGGCACCGCGGTCTCCTCGGTGATCCGCGCGGCCAGCGCCGAGGGTACGCACTCGAGCAGCAGCAGGTCGGCGCCGGCCTCGACCAGGCGCCGGGCGTCGGCGAGCAGCGCCTCGGCGCTGCTCTCGTCGCGTCCCTGGACCCGGTAGCCGCCGAGCTTGTAGACGCTCTGCGGGCGCAGCCCGAGGTGGGCGCAGACCGCCACCCCCTGGGCCGAGAGCGCCGTGACCAGCCCGGCCTGCTCGGCCCCGCCCTCGAGCTTGACCACCTCGGCGCCGCCGTCCTGCATCAGCCGCGCGGCGCTCTCGAGGGCCCGCTCCACGGTCGCGAAGCTCATGAACGGCAGGTCGACCATCAGCAGCGCGCGCTCGAGCCCTCGGGCCACGGCGCGGGCGTGGTAGCACATGTCGTCGACGGTCACCGGGACGGTGCTCCGGTGGCCCTGGATGACCATCCCGAGCGAGTCGCCGACCAGCACCACGTCGACCCCGGCCCCGTCGAGGAGCCGCGCGAAGCTCGCGTCGTAGGCGGTCAGGCAGGCGAAGCGCACCCCCTCGCGCTTCATCCGCCGCAGGCTGGCGACGGTCACCCGCTTGGCTCGTTGCTCGCTCACATCGGGGCTCCTCGCGGCGCTCGGCTGGTCGCCTCCCGGCGGCCGGCCTCAGAAGGGTAGCGGATTGAGGTAGTGACGGCCCTTCTTGATCCGTTGCAGGTGCTCGAAGAGCAGCTCGAAGTCGTCCTCGCTGCGCGCCAGATCGATCTCGGCCGCGTTGACGATGACCAGCGGCGCAGCCTCGTAATTGTAGAAGAAGCGGGTGTAGGCGGCCACGAGCCGGTGGAGGTAGCGCGCATCCAGGTTGGCCTCGTAGGGCACCCCGCGGGCCGCGATCCGCTCGAGGAGCACGTTGACCGGGGCCTGCAGGTAGATCACCAGGTCCGGGACCGGCGCCTCGTCGAGGAGCTGGGCGGCGACCTGCTCGTAGAGGCGCAGCTCCTCGCCCTCGAGGGTCAGCTCGGCGAACAGCCGGTCCTTCTCGACGATGTAGTCGGCCACCCGCACCGGCGCGAAGAGATCGCCCTGGCGCAGGGTCTTGAGCTGGCGCACCCGCTGGAGCAGGAAGAAGAGCTGGGTGGCGAGCGCGTTGGGCCGCGGGTTCTCGTAGAAGCGGGGCAGGAACGGGTTCTCCTCGGGCGCCTCGAGCAGCGTCTGGCCGCCGTAGCGCTCGGCGAGCTTCCGCGCCAGGGTGGTCTTGCCGACCCCGATCGGGCCCTCGACGGCGATGTAGCCGAGACCGCCCTCCTCAGCCACCCGGGGGCTCCTCGATCGGTACCAGCGCCACGCCCGGGACCGCCGCGGCGAGCGCCGCCAACGGCCCGAGGCCGGGGACCTCGAGCGCGGGGGCGAGCTCGAGGAGCGGGTGGAGCACGAAGGCGCGCTCGGCCAGTCGCGGGTGGGGAACGATCAGCCGCTCGCCGAGCGCGATCCGCTCCTCGCCGTAGAGCAGCAGGTCGAGGTCCAGGGTCCGCGGCCCCCAGCGCCGCTCGCCGCTCCGGTCGCGCCCGTGGCAGGCCTCGATGCGCTGCAGCTCGGCGAGCAGGGCGGGGGCCGAGAGGGTGGTCTCGAGCGCGGCCACGGCGTTGACGTAGTCGGGCTGGGGGGGGCCGCCGAGCGCCGGGTTGCGGTACAGCCCCGAGCGGGCCGCCAGGCGGGTCGCCGGGACGGCGGCGAGCGCCGCGAAGGCCGAGCGCAGCCGGGCGACCGGCCCGCCGAGGTTGCTGCCCAGCCCGACGTAGGCGCGCACCGCCCGGCAGGCGCCGGCCGCCACCGCGCTCATCGACCGTTCCCGCCCGCCGGCGCCCTCCTCCTGCGCCGCCGCCGCGAGCGCTTGCGGGTGGCCGGCGCGGCCTCGAGCAGGCGCGGGCGCTCCTCGGGGGCGGCCTCCTGGACCTCGGTCCACCAGCGGGCGTGCTCGGCGACCGGCTCGCCGGCCTCGGCGCGCAGCACCAGGAAGTCGTAGGCGGCCCGGAAGCGCGGGCGCTCGAGGAGCCTCAGGCTGCCCTTGCCCTGGTGGCGCTCGAGGCGCGGCTGCAGCGACCAGATCTCGCGGGCCACCAGCGCGTAGCGGCGCGGCAGCGCCACGTACTGGACCTGGCGGGTGATGACGTCGCTGCCGGCCGCCTCCCAGGCCTCGGCCACGCTCACCCCCTGGGCGAGCAGCGCGGCGACGTCGTGGCGCACCGGGCCCCAGAGCAGCGCCGCGAACAGGAACGCCGGGGTGACCGGCTTGCCCTCGGCGATGCGGGCATCGGTGCTGGCCAGCGCGCGGCGCGCCAGCTCGAGCACCTCGGGCTCGTCCTCGAAGCAGGCCGCCGCCTCCGGGAAGAGCCGCTCGAGGACCAGGTAGTCGCGCAGCAGCTCGAAGATGGCCAGCGCGTGGCCGCCGTGGAACAGCTTGAGCACCTCCTCGAAGAGGCGCGCCGGCGGGATGTGCTCGAGCAGCGCGGCGTGCTCGGCGAGCGCCCGCTCGGTCTCGCGCTCGAGCTCGAAGCCGAGCTTGGCCACGAAGCGCAGCGCCCGCAGGGTGCGCACCGGGTCCTCGCGGTAGCGCACCGGCGGGTCGCCCATCAGCCGCAGGCGCCGCTCGCGCAGGTCGCGGTAGCCGTCGGTGAAGTCGAGGATGCTCTCGTCGCGGGGGTCGAAGTAGAGCGCGTTGACCGTGAAGTCGCGCCGCCAGGCGTCCTCCTCGAGGGTCCCGTAGACGTTGTCGCGCACCAGCCGCCCGTCGACGCTCTGGCGCTCCGGGTGGTCCTCCTCGCCGGGGTCGCCGCGGAAGGTGGCCACCTCGACGACCTCACGGCCGAAGCGCACGTGGGCGAGACGGAAACGGCGCCCGATCAAGCGGCAGCGCCGGAACAGCGCCCGGATCTCGTCGGGGCGCGCGTCGGTGGCGACGTCGAAGTCCTTGGGGCGCAGCCCGAGCAGGGCGTCGCGCACCCCGCCACCGACCACGTAGGCCTCGTAGCCGGCTTCGGTGAGGGTCTCCACGGCCGCCAGCGACCCCTTGCTGATGTCGTCCCGGGACATGCCGTGCTCGGCACGCGGGATGATCAGGGGTGCGGAGATGGCGGCTTCGACCTTGCTGGCGATGGTGTCGTTCAGGGTGGCGGGCAGTTGTGCGATGCAACGAAGCGCGTATAATAACACCGCTTTGCGTCGCGTCCAGTGACCGCGCAGGCGCCAGCGCAGCTCCCTTCGTCTAGCGGCCCAGGATACCGCCCTCTCACGGCGGGGACGGGGGTTCGAGTCCCCCAGGGAGCGCC
>CAZRGU010000232.1:0-5898 GCA_964599705.1 uncultured Ectothiorhodospiraceae bacterium
GCGACGGCCCCCGCGGGCGCCCTGCGGCGTTGCGGGGACCCCCGAGCCCGCTCACGTAGCTCGGCTGCGCTCGCCATCTCGTGCACCCCCGCGCCTTGCCGGCCACCCCCAGGACCCGTCTCGCTACGGCGGGTGATGGGCGCGCAGACTCCGCGCCGCTCGCCGGGTGCCACGCCCTGGTCACCGGGGCCTCGCGCGGCATCGGCGAGGCCTGCGCGGCGCGCCTCGCCGCGCTCGGCGCCCGGGTGACCGTCATCGCGCGCCACCGCGAGGCCCTCGAGGCGGCCCGCGAGCGCAGCGGCGCGGCGGCCGCGATCGAGTGCGACGTCAGCGACGAGGAGGCGCTCGGCGGGGCGCTCGCCCGCGCCGTGGCCGAGGGCGGCCCGGTCGATGTCCTGGTCAACAACGCCGGGGCGGCCGAGAGCGCGCCGCTCGGGCGCACCGATCGCGCCCTCTGGGAGCGGATGCTGGCCGTCAACCTCACCGCCGCCTTCCTGTGCGCGCGGGCGCTTCTCGGGCCGATGCGCGAGCGCGGCTTCGGGCGGGTGGTCAACATCGCCAGCACCGCCGGGCTGCGTGGCTACCCGTACGTGAGCGCTTACTGTGCCGCCAAGCACGGGCTGGTCGGCCTGACCCGGGCGCTGGCCGCCGAGTGCGGCGGCGACGGGGTGACCGTCAACGCGGTCTGCCCGGGCTTCACCGACACCGAGCTGCTCGCCGCGAGCGCCCGGCGGATCGCGGCCGAGACCGGGCGCAGCGAGGCCGAGGCGCGCGCCGCGCTCGCCGCCGGCAACCCCCACGGGCGGCTGATCGCCCCGGGCGAGGTCGCCGCCACGGTCGCCTGGCTGTGCCTGCCCGAGGCCGCGGCGGTCAACGGCCAGGCGCTGGCGGTGGCCGGGGGCGAGCCGCGGTGAGCGCGGCGCGGGGCAAGCAGGCGCTGCGCCTGTGGCTCGGGGTGCTCGGCTGTGCCAACCTGATCGAGCGCCCGCTGCGCGCCCGGCTGCGCCGCGAGTTCGGGGTCACCCTGCCGCAGTTCGACGTGCTCGCCGAGCTGGCCCGCGACGGCGGCGCCGAGCTGAGCATGTCGGCGCTGTCGCGCCGGCTGATGGTCTCGAACGGCAACGTCACCGCGATCGTCGAGCGGCTGGTGCGCGACGGCCTGGTCGAGCGGCGCACGGCGAGCGAGGATCGGCGCGTCCAGCGCATCGCCCTGACCGCCACCGGGCGGCGGCGCTTCACGCGCATCGCCCGCGCCCACCAGGGCTGGGTCGAGGAGCTGCTCGAGGGGCTGCCGGGCGCCGAGATCGACGCCCTGGTCGAGGCCCTGCGCGCGCTGCGGGCGACCGTGCGGCGCAACGTCGCCGAGCCGGGATCGGACCACCGGAGCGAGAGCCGATGAGGATGAGCGAGCACCGTGCCGAGCACTTCCGCTGGGAGCTCAGCGAGGGCGTGGCGGTGGCCACCCTCGAGCGCCCCGAGCGCAAGAACCCGCTGACCTTCGAGTCCTACCGCGAGCTGCGCGACACCTTCCGGGCGCTCGGCGAGGCCGAGGACTGCGCCGCGGTGGTGCTGGCCGGGGCCGGCGGCAACTTCTGCTCGGGCGGCGACGTCCACGAGATCATCGGCCCGCTGCTCGAGCGCGACACCCGCGGGCTGCTCGCCTTCACCCGCATGACCGGGGAGCTGGTGCGCGCCATGCGCGGCTGCCCGCAGCCGGTGATCGCCGCCGTCGACGGGGTCTGCGCCGGGGCCGGGGCGATCCTGGCGATGGCCAGCGACCTGCGCCTCGGCACCCCGCGGGCGCGGGTCGCCTTCCTCTTCAACCGGGTCGGGCTGGCCGGCTGCGACATGGGGGCGTGCGCGATGCTGCCGCGCATCGTCGGCCAGGGTCGGGCCAGCGAGCTGCTGCTGACCGGACGGACGATGGAGGGCGCCGAGGCCGAGCGCTGGGGCTTCTTCAACCGCCTGATCGAGCCCGAGCGCCTCCTCGAGGAGGCCCTCGCCCTGGCCGGGCGGCTCGCCGCGGGGCCGGCCTTCGCCAACGCCATGACCAAGACCATGCTCAACCAGGAGTGGAGCATGAGCCTCGAGCAGGCCATCGAGGCCGAGGCCCAGGCCCAGGCGCTGTGCATGCACACCGGCGACTTCCGGCGCGCCTACCAGGCCTTCGTGGCCGGGCGGCGGCCGCGCTTCGAGGGCGACTGATGGAGCCCGGCGAGCACCTCGACTGGCCCTTCCTCGAGCCCCGCCACCGCGCGCTGGGCGCCGCGATCGGGCGCTGGGCGGGGAGCGAGGCGCGCGCCGCGCTGCGCCCCGGGGACACCGACGCGAGCTGCCGGGCGCTGGTCGCGGCGCTCGGCGCGGGCGGCTGGCTCGGCCACGCGGTCGCTGCCGGCGAGGGGGGCCGCCTCGACGTGCGCGCCGTCTGCGTGGCCCGCGAGCAGCTCGCCGCCGAGCTCGCCCTGGCCGACTTCGCCTTCGCCATGCAGGGGCTCGGCAGCACCCCGATCGCGCTCGCCGGCAGCCCCGGGCTGCGCGCCGCCTACCTGCCCGCGAGCGCTGCCGGCGAGGCGATCGCCGCCTTCGCCCTGTCCGAGCCCGGGGCCGGCTCGGATGTCGCCGCGATCGCCACCCGGGCGCGGCGCGAGGGCCCGGGCTATGTCCTCGAGGGCACCAAGACCTGGGTCTCGAACGGCGGCATCGCCGACTACTACGTGCTCTTCGCGCGCACCGGCGAGGCCCCCGGCAGCCGCGGGCTGTCGGCCTTCGTGATCGACGCCGGCACCCCGGGGCTGAGCATCGCCGAGCGCATCGAGGTCAGCGCCCCGCACCCGCTCGCCCGCCTCGAGCTCGACGGCTGCCGGGTCGCCGAGGAGCGGCTGCTCGGGACCCCGGGGCGCGGCCTCGCGCTGGCCCTGGCGACCCTCGAGCGCTTCCGCCCGACGGTCGGGGCGGCGGCCCTGGGGCTCGCCCGCCGGGCGCTCGCCGAGGCCCTCGGCCACGCCCGAGAGCGCCCGATCTACGGGGGGCGGCTGGCCGACCTGGCCGTGACCCGCGCGGCGCTCGCCGAGATGGCGCTGCGCATCGATGCGGCCGCCGCGCTGGTCTACCGGGCCGCCTGGCGGCGCGACACCAGCGCCGCCCGCATCGATCGGGAGGCGGCGATGGCCAAGCTCTACGCCACCGAGGCCGCCCAGGAGGTCATCGACGCCGCCCTCCAGCTCCACGGCGCGCGCGGCGTGGTGGCCGGCTCGGTGATGGAGACGCTCTACCGCGAGGTCCGCGCGCTGCGCATCTACGAGGGGACCTCCGAGGTGCAACGCGAGGTCATCGCCCGTGCCCTGCTCGCGGGCGAGGCCGGCAACGGGGGACAACGATCATGAGTCAGGTCAGCCTGGAGAGGAGCGCCCACCTCGACACCTTCGCCCGCGACCACCTGCCGCCCGCGGAGCTGTGGCCGACCTTCGTCGGCCTCGAAGCGCTCGGCTACCCGCCGCGGCTCAACTGCGCCGCGTTCCTGCTCGAGCGGGCGCTGGCCGCCGGGGCCGGCGATCGGGTCGCCCTGATCGGCGAGCGCGAGCGCTGGAGCTACCGCGAGCTGGCCGCGCGGGTCGATGCCATCGCCGCGGCCCTGGTCGCCGATCTCGGCCTGGTGCCCGGTGGCCGGGTGCTGCTGCGCGCCCCCAACGAGCCGCGGATGGTGGCCTGCTGGCTGGCGGTGGTCAAGGCCGGCGGGATCGCGGTCTCGACCATGCCGCTGCTGCGCGCCCGCGAGCTCGCCACCATCATCGACAAGGCCGAGGTCGGCCTGGCGCTGTGCGACGAGCGCCTCCTCGCCGAGCTCGAGGCGGCCGCCGGGCGCGCCCCGCGGCTCGAGCGGATCTGTCCGTTCGGTGAGGACGGCGAGCTCGAGCGCCTGGCCGCCGCCCGCGCCGGCACCTTCCGGGCCTGCGACACCGCAGCCGACGACGTCTGCCTGATCGCCTTCACCTCGGGGACCACCGGGGTGCCCAAGGGGACCTGCCACTTCCACCGCGACGTGCTCGCCATCTGCGACACCTTCTCCGCCCGGGTCCTGCGCCCGCGCCCCGAGGACCGCTTCACCGGCAGCCCGCCGCTCGCCTTCACCTTCGGGCTCGGCGGCCTGGCGCTCTTTCCGCTCCACGCCGGGGCGGCCAGCGTGCTGGTCGAGCAGCCCACTCCCGATCACCTCGCCGAGGCCATCGAACGGCACCGGGCGAGCGTGCTCTTCACCGCCCCGACCGGCTACCGGACGATCCTCGATGCGCCCGGAGTCGCGGGGCTCGGCACCCTGCGCCGCTGCGTCTCGGCCGGCGAGACCCTGCCGCGGCCGGTCTTCGAGGCCTGGCGCGAGGCCACCGGGCTGGCGATCATCGACGGCATCGGCACCACCGAGATGCTGCACATGTTCATCTCCTCGGCCGACGAGGCGATCCGCCCCGGGGCCACCGGGCGGGTGGTGCCGGGCTACCAGGCCCGGGTGCTCGACGCCGAGGGCCACGAGCTCCCGCCCGGCGAGGTCGGGCGCCTGGCGGTGCGCGGCCCGACCGGCTGCCGCTACCTGGCCGACGAGCGCCAGCGCGACTACGTGGTCGACGGCTGGAACGTCACCGGGGATACCTACCGGGTCGACGAGGACGGCTACTTCTGGTTCCAGGCCCGCAACGACGACATGATCATCTCGGCCGGCTACAACATCGCCGGCCCGGAGGTCGAGGAGGCCCTGCTCGGCCATCCGGCGGTGGCCGAGTGCGCGGTGGTCGGCGCCCCCGACGAGCGCCGCGGCCAGGTGGTCAAGGCCTACGTGGTGCCGCGCGCCGGGGTGAGCGCCGACGAGGCGCTGGCCCGCGCGCTGCAGGAGCACGTCAAGGCCACCATCGCCCCCTACAAGTACCCGCGCGCGGTGGCCTTCGTCGAGGGCCTGCCGCGCACCGAGACCGGCAAGGTGCAGCGCTTCCGTCTGCGCCAGCAGGCGGCCCGCGAGGCCGCCGAGGCAGAGGAGAGCAAGCCATGATCGAGGTCCTGCAGCCGCCCGGCTGGCCGCGCCCCAAGGGCTACGCGAACGGCATCGCCGCCGAGGGGCGGCTGGTCTTCGTCGCCGGCCAGGTCGGCTGGGACGAGACCGAGACGGTGGTCGCCGAGGACATCGTCGGCCAGGTCCGCCAGGCGCTCGCCAACGTCGTCGCGGTGCTCGCCGAGGCCGGCGCCGAGCCGCGCCACATCGCGCGGATGACCTGGTACGTCACCGACCGGGACGCCTACCTCGGCAACCTCGCCGCGATCGGGCGCTGCTACCGCGAGGTGATCGGGCGCCACTACCCGGCGATGAGCGCGATCGTGGTCGCCGGCCTGGTCGAGCCCGGCGCCCTGGTCGAGATCGAGGCCACCGCGGTGGTGCCGCGGGAGTGAGAGCTTGTGAGGCTTGTGAAACAACCGCCCGCACGGGCCGTTGGGCGTGGCAAGCCGTGTAGCATACACACGGTGCCTGCACGCAGGTGCGGAGAGCCGATTCGATGCGCACCAACATCGTGCTCGACGACGAGCTGGTCAGAGAGGCCCTGGCGCTGGCCGGGGTGAGGACCAAGAGGGAGCTCGTCCACCTCGCCCTCGAGGAGCTCGTGGGCCGGCGCAAGGCCTGCAGCCTGCTCGATCTCGCCGGCCGGATCGAGTTTCGCGAGGACTACGACCACAGGGAGGCGCGCCGGCTTCGCGATGTACCTGGTTGACACCTCGGTGACCGCCGGTCGTGCGCTTCCCTTGGCCTCCCCCGGTGCTCGCCGGGGGACCGATCCCGGGCAGAGCCCGGGCTACGAGAGGGATCGAGCCTTTCCTCGTAGGGATGGAGCATGGGATCAAGGTCGTTTCGTGGCGGAAGCC
>CAZRGU010000233.1:0-5893 GCA_964599705.1 uncultured Ectothiorhodospiraceae bacterium
GCCCGGGCCACGAGGAAAGCCGCCGAGTTTCCTCCGCCCTGGTCGGGCGGCCCCGACTGCGCGGCGAGTCAGCCCGAGGCGGGGCCGAGCCGCCCGAGGGCCAGCCGTGCGGCCTCGCGGACCCGCGCGTCGGGGTCGCCCGCGGCGGCCCGGCGCAGCGCCGCGGCAGCCCCGGGCGCGCCGATCAGGCCGAGCGCCTCGGCGGCGCGCCGGCGGGTCTCGCGCCAGCGGTCGGCGGCCAGCAGCCGGGCGAGCGCCGGCACCGCGGCGCGCTCGCGCAGCCGCCCGAGGGCGAGCGCCGCCGTCCAGCGCACCTCGGCGCTCGGGTCCTCGAGCATCGCGACCAGGCGCGGGCCGGCGCCGGGACCGCCGAGCACCGCGCGCGAGCGCACCGCCACGGCGCGCAGCCGCGGATCGGGGTCGCCGAGCCCATCGCCGCCCTCGAGCAGCGCCACGGCGCGCGGCGAGGCGCTGTAGCCGAGCCCGTAGAGGGCCGCGCGGCGCATCTGGTAGACGCCCTCGGCGACCTGGGCGTGGGCGCTCGAGGCGAGCGGTACCGGGCGGGCGCGGGCGGCCTCGATGAGCAGCGGCAGCGCCCGGCGCGGATCGAGCTCGGTCAGCGCGCCGATCTCGGCGACCGCCTCGCTGAGCGCCGCGGCGCGCGCCAGCGCCGCCTCGGCGCCGGCCGGGGGGCCGCCCTCGATGCGAGCGAGGGTGCGGCGCAGGGCCTCCTTGAGCGCCCCGGCGGCGGCCGGATCGGCGAGCCGGCGCAGCGCCTCGACGGCGAAGAAGCGCACCGCCGGGTCCGGGTCCTCGAGCATCGCGGCCAGGGTCGGGCGCGCCGAGCCGTCGCGGATCGCCCCGAGCGCCACCGTCACCCGCACCCGCAGCGCCACGTTCCCGCTCTCGCGCAGCAGCCGGGCGAGCGGCTCGACGGCCGCGCGCGCGCGCAGCCGGCCGAGCGCCTCGGCGATCGTCATCCGCTCGCGATCGTTGCCGGCCCGCCCGAGCCGCTCGACGAGCACCGGCACGGCCCCCGGCGCGCCGCCGCGCCCGAGGGCGGCGATCGCCCGCAGCCGCAGGCTCGCCCCGCGCCGGGAGCGCACGATCGCGGCCAGCGCGGCCACCGCGCGCGGGTCGTCGAAGCCGCCCAGCGCCCGCACGGCAGCGCCGCGCACCAGGATCGGCGCCCGGCCGGCCAGCGCCGCGAGCAGCCCCTCGAGGGCCCGCGCGCCACCGATCCGTCCGAGCGCCTCGGCGCACTCGGCGCGCAGCTCGTCGCGCGCCTCGCCGGCCAGGCACTCGAGCAGCGCGCCGGCCGCCGCGCGCTCGCCGAGCAGCCCGAGGGACCGGTACACCGCGCGGCGCGCCTCCGGGTCGGCCTCGCCGGCCTCGAGGTGGGCGAGCAGCGGCGCGACCGCCTCGCGCTGGCCGCGCGCCCCGAGCGAGACGGCGGCGCGGCGTCGGGTCTCGGCGTCGCCACGCGCGAGCCCCTCGAGCAGCGCCTCGAACGGCACCACCGCGTGCTCCCAGCCGTTGGCGCGGGCCGGCGCCGGCGCGACGAGCGGCACCAGCGCGAGCCCGGCGGCCAGCGCCAGGCGCGCCGCGACCGCGCCCTGCCGCCCGACAGCGCGCCAACGGGCAGTGCCGGCCACCACGATCAGCATCCCTCCTCGGCTGGTGCCGCGGCGCGCGGCGCGGCCAATCCTACGGGATCGGCGCGCCGGGAGGCACTTCGCGGCGGGGCGGCCGGCTGGTGAGGAAGCCCGCATCCCTGACCCGCCCACCGCCGCGGCTGCCGGAAACGATCGTCGCCGCGGCGAGGCGCCTCGACAAGCGCCACCTGCCCGCGCGCGCGCTACCCGCCCGGCCTCGAGGCCGGGGCGCGCCCTCGGCGTGCCGGTTATCATGCTCGTGCGCCCCGCCCCGCGGGGCGCACGATGCGCCGGGAGCGCTCGACGGGGTCATCGCGTGGCTCGACCGCGCGGCTGGCGGCGCAGAGGATGTCACGTGAAGATCCTGGTGCTCAACTGCGGCTCCTCGACGCTCAAGTTCCAGCTGATCGAGACCGACCAGGCGCTGATCGAGGCGGACGCCGATCGACGCCTCGCCAAGGGGCTCATCGAGCGCATCGGTGGCCAGGCGCTGATCACCTTGAGCGCTGCGAGCGGCCCGGCGGAGCGGCTGGCGGAGCCGGTCCGCGACCACCGCGCGGCGATCGATCGGATCCTGCACTGGCTGGTGGCGCGCGGCGCGGGCGACGGCAAGGATTCGGTGGCCGAAGTCGAGGCGGTGGGCCACCGCGTGGTGCACGGTGGCGAGCGCTTCCGCGACCACCGCGCCATCGACGAGGCCGTGCTCAAGGGCATCGAGGATTGCATCGAGCTCGCGCCGCTGCACAACCCGGTCAATCTCAAGGGGATCCGCGCGGCCCGGGAGCTGCTCGGGCCGCGGGTGCCGCAGGTCGCCGTGTTCGACACCGCCTACCACGCCGACATGCCCGAGAGCGCCTATCTCTACGGGATCCCTTACTCCCTCTACCGGCGCCACAAGATCCGTCGCTACGGCTTTCACGGCACCTCCCACCAGTACCTGGTCTACCGTTACGGGCAGCTACGCGAATGCCCGCCCGAGCAGGTCAACATCATCACCCTGCACCTCGGCAACGGCTGCTCGGCGTGCGCGGTTCGGGCGGGGCGCTCGATCAACACCTCGATGGGTTTCACGCCCCTGGAGGGCCTGCTGATGGGCACCCGCTCGGGCGACATCGATCCGTCGCTGGTCGAGTACCTGGTGCTCAAGGAGGGCATGAGCGTGAGCGAGGTCGACACCCTGCTCAACAAGCACTCGGGACTGCTCGGCGTGTCCGGGCTGACCAGCGACATGCGCGAGCTGCTGGCAGAAGAGGCCGAGCACGGCGACCGCCGGGCGCGCCTCGCCATCGACATGTTCTGCCGCCGGGTGCGCGACTACATCGGCGCCTACCACGTCGAGCTGGGGGGTGCCGAGGCCGTGGTGTTCAGCGGCGGCATCGGCGAGAACGCCGCGCCGGTCCGCGCGCGGATCTGCCAAGGGCTCGAATGCCTGGGCCTGGAGCTGGACGCGGAGCGGAATCTCGCCACGACGGGAGGTCGGTGCGGTCGCATCTCGGCGCCGGGCTCGCGCCTCGCGGCGTTCGTGATCCCCACCGACGAAGAGCTGTTGATCGCACGCGAAACCTATCGAGTGCTGATCGAGTAGCCATATGGCCACTCCACTTCTCAGCGGTGACGGGGGCCTCCTCCCTCGCAGCCCCCGAAGTGCTCGCGAGCCGTGCCCAGGATCCGGGCGGCGGCCGCCAGGGCACGCTCGGCCTGGGCACGGGTGAACGCCTCGTGGGGCGTGCCCTCGACCAGGCCGTTGGGGTAGCGGGTGGGAATGTAGAACAGGTCGAGCTCGGCGGCGCTATCGCGGTGCTCGGCGAGCGCCGGGCAGAGCTCCAGGGATCGCTCGAGCAGGCCGACGACCGAGTGACCGATCACCGCGCGGGCGCCGGCGCGGTAGTGCAGTGCCTTGATCGCCTTCTCCGCGCATTGCTGCGCGACGAAGCAGACCTGGTGGAAGAAGGCCCCCGCGAGCGCATGGCGGGCGAAGGCCAGGTCGTTGTCGGCCTGGTCCAGCCAGCGCCGCCCCTCAGTCTCCGGATCGTGCATGGATGGTGATGCCCTCGCTCTCGATGCGCTCGATCAGCGGATGATGCTGGGCGGCCAGCAGGGCGTGCTCCTCGGGTGTGTAGACGAGCAGATCGACGCCCACCCCGAGCCGGAAGAGCGGCAGGTGCGCGAGCCCGCGCTCGAGCGGCGGGCGCTCGGTGGGCTCGACGAGCATCAGATCGAGGTCGCTCGCCTCGTCGGCATCGCCGCGGGCGAAGGAGCCGAACACCACCGCCCGCTCGACGGCGGACCCGGCGAGGTACTCGCGTAGCGCGCGCAGCAGCGCCTCCCTGCTCACCCGGGGCGGTCCCGACACGATGAGGACCTCGTTCGACGCCATGGGCTCGCCGTCTTGGCGGCGCCGCTACGCGGCCGGCACCCAGTGGGCAGGTGGGGCCACCCCCGGGGGCAGGCCGGCGAGCTCGCGCAGCGCCGCGCGGGTGTAGCGCTCGACCATCTTGCCGCGCCAGGCCGGCACCAGGTCGGTGTTGTCCATCGGCCGGGAGGCCCGGTGGGCGAGGCGCGCGGCCTCCTCGATGCGCTCCTCGTCGAGCCGCCCCCCGGCGAGCAGCGCCTCGGCCGCCCCGACCCGCAGCGGCGCCGAGCCGACCGCGCCGAGCACCAGGGCGGCGCGCTCCACCGTCCCGCCGGGGGCGGTCCAGATCGCGGCGGCCACCGAGAGCACCGCGAAGTCGATGGTGCCGCGCCGGCGCAGCTTCCAGAAGGTCGCCCGGCAGTGCTCGGCATCGGCGAGCTTCGGCACCAGCACCTCGACGAGCAGCTCCTCGGGGCGCTTGGCCAGGTAGTCGATGCCGTCGTCGCGGTACAGGGTCTCGAGGGCCACCACCCGCTCGCCGCCCGGCCCGCGCAGCCGCACCCGCGCGCCCAGCGCGCAGAGCGCCGGGACCGAGTCGGCCGCCGCCTGCGCCCAGCAGCGCGGCGATCGGGTCGCCACCCAGCAGGTCTCGCCGCGCTCCTTGAGGCAGTAGCCGATCGCGCGGCGCCACTCCTCGCTCTGGTTGTAGTAGGTGCAGCGGGTATCCAGGCACAGGTTGCCGCCCAGGGTGCCCATGTTGCGCAGCGCCGGCGAGGAGATCGAGGCCAGCGCGCGGGCCAGCGCCGGGAAGCGGGCCACCAGCGCCGGGTCGGCGAGCAGCGCCGAGAGCCGCGCGGTGGCCCCGAGGCGCGCCTCGGGGCTCGCGGCATCGATCGCGGCCAGCCCGTCGATGCCCATCAGGCTGACCACCACCTCGGCGCGCTGGTGGCGGCGCTTGAGGTTGGGCCACAGGTCGGTGCCGCCGGCCACCGCGCGGGCCCGCTCGCCCTCGCCGGCGAGGATCGCGGCGGCCTCGGCGAGACCCGCCGGGCGCCTCAGCTCAATCGGTGGTAAGCGCAGCACCCTGGCGGTCTCCGAGGGCCTCCTCGCGGGTCTTCATGGTCCCGTCGCTGGCGCGCAGCGAGCCGTGGCGGGCCCGCGGGTCGCCGACCGCGCGCCCGTCGCCGCCCTCCTCGGCGGTCGGCACCACCACCGGCTCGCCGTAGTCGATGGCCGGGAAGCGGGTCGGCCCGACCCGCGGCTCGCGCCCCCGGGCGCGCGCCTCGAGCGCCTTGAGGACCAGGTCGGGCTGGATCGGCACCTGGTCGACGCGCACCCCGACCGCGTCGTGGATGGCGTTGGCGAGCGCCGGCGGGATCGGCAGCAGCGGCCCCTGGCCGACCTCCTTGGCGCCGAACGGGCCGCGCTCGTCGAGGGTCTCGATCAGGTAGCTGGTCACCGCCGGCATCTCGGCGAAGCTCGGGCTCTTGTACTCGAGCATCGAGGGGTGCTTGTGGACCAGCGCCGGGGACAGCCGCGGCGGCAGTCGGCGGAAGGCCTGCTCCTCCATCATCGCCTCGCCGAGCCCCATGTAGACCCCGCCCTCGATCTGGCCGAGGACCAGCACCGGGTTGATCGCCCGGCCCACGTCGTGGGCCACCCAGGCGTGCTCGACCCGGTACAGGCCGGTCTCGGGGTCGACCTCGACCTCGAGCACCGCGGCGCTGTACGAGTAGGTCGGCGAGGGCCCGACCCCGGAGCCGCGGTAGCGCCCGGGGGCGCGCGGCGGGATGTAGGAGCCGGTGGTGGCCAGCGTCCCGTGGCGGGCCTCGGCCGCGATCACGGCCTGCTGGAAGTCGAGCCCGCCGTCGGGCTCGCCGGCCGG
>CAZRGU010000234.1:0-5882 GCA_964599705.1 uncultured Ectothiorhodospiraceae bacterium
CGCGACGACGTCGCCGAGGTCCTGGCCGCCAGCGACGTCGGGCTGCTGTGCTCGCACCAGGAGGGGTTCTCGAACGCGATCCTCGAGGGGATGGCGGCCGGGCTGCCGATGGTGGTCACCGACGTCGGTGGCAACGCCGAGGCGGTCATCGACGGGGTCACCGGGCGGGTGGTGCCGCCGCGTGACCCGGGCGCGATCGCCGCGGCGCTCCAGCCCCTGATCGCCGACCCGGAGCGGCGCCGCTCGATGGGGGCGGCGGGGGCGCGCCGGGCCCGCGAGCACTTCTCGCTCGATGCCTGCGTCGCCGGCTACCTGCGGCTCTACTCGGAGCTGCTCGGCCGTGGCCGCTGAGCGCAAGCCGAGGGCGCCGGCCCCGCTGGCGCGGCGCGGGAGCGCGAACCTCGACCCGGACACGGTCGCCGGCTTCGGCGCCGAGTGGTCGGCGTTCGATCAGCGCGGCCTCGGGCACGGCGAGCTCGAGGCGCTGTTCGAGCGCTACTTCGCGATCTTCCCCTGGGAGGCGCTGCCCGAGGGGGCGGTGGGCTTCGACATGGGCTGCGGCAGCGGGCGCTGGGCGAGCCTGGTCGCGCCGCGGGTCGGCAGGCTGCACTGCATCGATGCCAGTCCCGAGGCGCTGGCGGTGGCGCGGCGCAATCTGCGCGCCCTCGCCAACTGCGAGTTCGCGGTCGCCGGCTTCGAGGACCTGCCGCTCCCCGAGGCGAGCATGGACTTCGGCTACTGCCTCGGGGTGCTGCACCACGTGCCCGACCCGGGCGCGGCGCTGGCCGCCTGCGTGGCCAGGCTCAAGCCGGGTGCGCCGCTGCTGGTCTACCTCTACTACGCCTTCGACAACCGCCCGGCCTGGTTCCGGGCGCTGTGGCGGGCCTCGGACCTGCTGCGCCGCGGGCTCTCGCGGCTGCCCTTCCCGGCGCGCCGCGCGGCCAGCGAGCTGCTGGCGCTCGCCGTCTACTGGCCGCTGGCCCGGCTCGCCGCGGGGCTCGAGCGCGCCGGGCTCGCCGTCGATGCCTTCCCGCTCTCGGCCTACCGCCACTCGAGCCTCTACGTGATGCGCAACGACGCCCTCGACCGCTTCGGCACGCGGCTCGAGCGGCGCTTCACTCGTGCCGAGATCGAGCGGATGATGGGCGATGCGGGGCTGACCGCGATCCGCTTCTCGGCGCAGATCCCCTACTGGTGCGCGGTGGGCAGGCGTGCCGCGCCCGGGGCGGAGGCCGAGACCGGGCGCGGCGGCGTGCGAGGCCGAGAGCGGGCGGCTCGCGGGGCGGCGCGGTGAAGTGGCTGATCGACCCGGTGGCGATGCTTGTCGGGGCCACGCTGCTCACGCTCCTCCTCGGCCGGCGGGGGCGGGCGCTGCGGGTGCTGGTCGCCGTGCTGGCCCTCCTGCTGAGCCTGCCGGCCAGCTACCTGGCGGCTGGATCCCTGTGGTCGGTCGCGGACAGCTACGTGCCGGGGCGGCGCTACGACGTGGTGGTGCCGCTCGGGGGGATGCTCGACGAGGAGCGCGTTCCGACCGCGGCGGACAGCGCCTTCGCCGGTGAGCCGGCCTTCTTCCTGGGTCGCAACGGCGAGCGCCTGGAGGCGGCGCTGCGCCTGATCGACGCCGGCGCGGCGCCCCTGCTGGTGCACGGCTCTGTGCGCTACGAGGGCCTCGACGAGGGGGCGATCGTGCGCGTCCTGGCGCTGCGCCACGGTCTGCCCGGCTCACGTATCGCGAGCTACGGCACGGTGGCCAGCACCCGCGACGAGGCCCTGCGGCTGCGCGACTACCTTGCGCGCCACGGCCTCGCCCGCGTGCTGCTGGTGACCTCGCAGCTCCACATGCGCCGCGCGCGGGCGGCGCTGCGCCGCGCCGGGGTCGCCGCCGACACCTACTCGGTCAACCGCCTGCGGCTGCGCTCCTGGCCGCGGGCGCTGGTGCCCTCGGTGCGCGGCCTGGTCGGCTGGCGCACGCTGCTCTACGAGCTCCTCGCCTACGCCGTCTACCTGGCGCGCGGCTGGGTCTGAGCCCCCCCGCGCACCTGCGCCCCGTCTGGAAGCGCGGGCGGGTCGACCCCTACACTGCGCGCCCATGACCGCCGCGCTCGCGATCGCCGCCTTCCTGGCGGCCCTGGCGCTCACCGGCCTGCTGGCGAGTGGCCGGGTTCCGCTCGCGGTGCTCGACCACCCCAACGAGCGCTCGCTCCATGCCCGCCCGACCCCGCGCGGCGGAGGGCTCGCCTTCGCGCCGCCGATCCTCGCCGCCGGGGCGTGGCTGGGGCTGCGCGAGCCGGCCGGCGAGGCGCTCGCCTGGGCCGGCGCGGCCGCGGCGCTGGTCGTCGTGGTGTCCTTCCTCGATGATCGCCGGCGGCTGCGCCGCGCGCCGCGCTTCCTCGCCCATCTGGCCGCGGCGGCCCTGCTCGCCGCCGGCGGGCTGGTGCCCCCCGCGCTGCTCCTCCCGGGCTGGGCGGTGCCGCTCCCGCTCGCCGCCGGGGCGCTGTTCGTGCTGCTGCTGGTCGCCTGGCTGACCAACCTCTACAACTTCATGGACGGCATGGACGGGTTCGCCGGCGGGATGGCGGTGATCGGCTTCGGCGCCTTCGCGCTGCTCGGCTGGCAGGCCGGTGACCCGATCTTCGCGACCCTGAGCCTGGTGGTGGCGGCGAGCGTCGCCGGATTCCTGTTCTACAACTTCCCGCCGGCGCGGATCTTCATGGGCGACGTCGGCTCCTCGCTGCTCGGCTTCCTGGTCGCGGCCCTCGGGCTGTGGGCCGAGCGCGACGGGCTCTTTCCGCTCTGGGTGACGCTGCTGGTCTTCTCGCCGTTCATCGTCGATGCCACGGTGACCCTGGCGCTGCGCATCGCCCGCGGCGAGCCGTTCCTCGAGGCCCACCGCCAGCACTACTACCAGCGCCTGGTGCGCCTCGGCTGGGGGCACCGCAGGACGGTGCTCCACGAGTACGCGCTGATGCTCGCCTGCGCGGGCTCGGCGCTGCTCGCCGTGCGCCTCCCGACGCCCGGGCAGTGGGCGCTGTTGTGCGCCTGGGGCATCGCTTACACTTTGCTGATGCGCCATGTCAGCGTGCTCGAGCGCCGGGGACGGGGGGATGCGGGTCGCCCGGCTCTTTGACCGGCTGCGCAACCGCGCGGCGGTCTTCACCCACGATCTCGCGATGATCCCGGCCGCCTGGCTGGGCGCGTTCTGGCTGCGCTTCAACCTCGACGCGGTCCCCGAGCCCTATCTCGGCCAGGCCGTGGCGGTGCTGGCCCTGGTCGTGCCGGTCCAGGCCGCGGTGTTCTGGTACTTCGGGCTGTACCGCGGGGTGTGGCGCTTCGCCTCGATCCCCGACCTGGTGCGGATCGTCAAGGCGGTGGTGGTGGGGGTGTCGCTCACCGCGGTGGCGGTGTTCCTGGCCACCCGCATGGTCGACATCCCGCGCTCGGTCTTCCCGCTCCACGCCCTGCTGCTGGTCGGGCTGCTGGCCGGGCCGCGGCTCGCCTACCGTTGGGTGAAGGACCACCGCCTCTACTACGGCAGCGCGCGGCGCACCCTGATCGTCGGGGCCGGGCAGGCCGGCGAGCTGCTGGTCCGTGACCTGCTGCGCGACCGGGCCCACGGCTACGACCCGGTGGCCTTCGTCGACGACGACCGCACCAAGAAGGGCCACGAGATCCACGGCGTGCGGGTCGTCGACTACTGCAAGCGCATCCCCGAGGTGGTCGAGCGGCTCGGCATCGAGCTGATCCTGATCGCCATACCGTCGGCGAGCTCGGCGCAGATGCGCCGCATCGTGCGTGCCTGCGAGCGCGCCGGGGTGCCGGTGCGCACCCTGCCGAGGATCCCCGACCTGGTCTCCGGGCGGGTCACGGTGAGCGCGCTGCGCGCCATCGACATCGACGACCTGCTCGGGCGCGAGCCGGTGCGCCTCGACTGGGCCGCGATCCGCGCCGGGGTGGCCGGCCGGCGGCTGCTGGTCACCGGCGGGGGGGGGTCGATCGGCGCCGAGCTGTGCCGCCAGATCGCGGCCCTCGGGCCGGCCAGGCTGGCGATCGTCGACAACGGCGAGTTCAACCTCTACCGCATCGACCGCGAGCTGCGCGAGCGCCACCCCGACCTCGAGGTCCACCCGCTGCTGGTCGACGCCTGCGACGCGGCGGCCATCGACCGGGTGCTGGCCGGCGAGCGTCCCGAGGTGCTGTTCCACGCCGCGGCCTACAAGCACGTGCCGCTGCTCGAGGGGCAGCTCCGCGAGGCGGCCCGCAACAACGTGCTCGGCACCGCGGTGACCGCACGCGCCGCGGCCCGCCACGGGGTGGCGACCTTCGTGCTGATCTCGACCGACAAGGCGGTCAACCCGGGCAACGTGCTCGGGGCGACCAAGCGCGCCGCCGAGGTCGCCTGCCAGGCGCTGGCCGGCACCGGGGCGGCGACCCGCTTCATCACCGTGCGCTTCGGCAACGTGCTCGACTCGGCGGGCAGCGTGGTGCCGCTGTTCCGCGAGCAGATCCGCCGCGGCGGACCGGTCACCGTGACCCACCCCGAGGTGTCGCGCTACTTCATGACCATCCCCGAGGCCTGCCAGCTCATTCTGGAGGCCGGCGCGACCGGCAGCGGCGGCGAGATCTTCGTGCTCGACATGGGCGAGCCGGTGGCGATCCGCTATCTCGCCGAGCAGATGATCCGGCTCGCCGGCAAGGTTCCCGGCGAGGACATCGAGATCCAGTACATCGGCCTGCGCCCCGGCGAGAAGCTCGCCGAGGAGCTCTTCCACCCGGCCGAGCGGCTCACCCAGACGCCGCACGAGAAGCTGCTCCTGGCCCACTCGCGCGAGCCGGATGCGAGCGCGGTGCTCGAGGCCGTGGCCGCGCTCGAGGCGGCCTGCGCGGCCTGCGACGAGGCCGCGGTGCGCGGCGCGCTCGCCGCGCTGGTGCCCGAGTACCGGCGGGTCGCCGCGGGGCCGGCCGGCGAGGCGGGCGGCGAGAAGGTGGTTCCGATCGAGAAGGCGAAGCGATGAGCACAGCGGTCACCAAGGCGGTCTTTCCGGTTGCCGGTCTCGGCACCCGCTTCCTGCCGGCCACCAAGGCGAGCCCCAAGGAGATGCTGCCGGTGGTCGACAAGCCGATCATCCAGTACGCGGCCGAGGAGGCGGTGGCCGCAGGCATCACCGACCTGGTGTTCGTCACCGGCCGGACCAAGCGGGCCATCGAGGACCACTTCGACCGCTCCGTCGAGCTCGAGCTCGAGCTCGGCCAGCGCGGCAAGACCGAGATGCTCGAGCAGGTCGCGCGGGTCCTGCCGGCCGGGGTGCACTGCGTCTACATCCGCCAGGCCGAGCCGCTCGGGCTCGGCCACGCGGTGCTCTGCGCGCGCCCGGCAGTCGGCGACGAGCCCTTCGCGGTGCTGCTGCCCGACGATCTCATCGCCAGCGAAGGGGCGAGCTGCACCGCCCAGCTCGTTGCCGCCCACCGGCGTACCGGGCGCTCGATCCTGGCCGTCGAGGAGGTGCCCGCCGATCGCACCGACCGCTACGGGATCGTCAGCGCGGTGGATGTCGGCGAGGCGCTGACCCGGATCAAGGCGATCGTCGAGAAGCCGGCCCCCGCCGAGGCGCCCTCGCGCCTGGCGGTGGTCGGGCGCTACGTGCTCACCCCGGCGATCTTCGATCACCTCGAGCGCACCGGGCGCGGGGCCGGCGGCGAGATCCAGCTCACCGACGCGATCGCCTCGCTGCTGCTCGAGGAGGACGTCTACGCCTACGCCTTCGAGGGCACCCGCTACGACTGCGGCAGCAAGGGCGGGTTCCTGCGCGCCACGGTCGAGCTGGCGCTGCGCCACCCCGAGGTCGGCGAGGAGTTCGCCGCCTTCCTGCGCGAGCGCTTCGGCG
>CAZRGU010000235.1:0-5863 GCA_964599705.1 uncultured Ectothiorhodospiraceae bacterium
CTCAGCCGCGCAGCAGCGCGAGCAGGCGGTCGAGAAGGCCCTCCTTGCGGTTCTCGATGAAGGTCTGAAGGTCGCGCAGCCCGGGGTTGTCGGGCTCGACCTGTAGCCCCAGCGCGATGTAGGCCTGGGCCTTGCCGTAGTCGCGCCGCGAGTAGGCCTGCTCGGCGAGCACCACGAAGCGCTCGGCGATCGCCGAGAGCCCCTTGCGGGCCTCGGGGTTGTCCGGGTCCATGGCCAGCAGGCGGCTGTAGTAGTAGAGGGCGTTGTTGGCCGGCGGCTGGGTGAGGCGGTCCTCGCGCATGCTGTCGCGGGCCAGCCAGAGCAGCGCCTTGACCACGTCCTCGCGGCGCACCGTGCCGGCACGGGCCTCGCCCTGGTCGCGCCGGGCGCGGTCGCTCTCCTCGGCGATGCGCGCCCGGGCGCTCGCCTCGTCGCCGAGCGCGGCGGCCGGCAGGGCGCCGTCCCCGGGGCCGGCGGCGCGGCGCACCAGGGTCGGGCGCAGCGACTGGGTGTAGGCGGCGAACACCGTGAAGGCGGCGAGCAGCACCAGCACGCAGCCGAGCCCCACGGCGAGGCGCATCCGCAGCCGGCGGCGCCGGCTCTCGGCCGTGCCGCGCGACGAGCGCGCGGCCTGCTGCGGCGCGGAGCGCTCGCGGGCCAGGCGCGCGCGCAGCCGGGCGACCTCGGCGACCACCGCCGCGCCGCTGGCCGGGCGGCGCTCGCGGCGCTTGGCCATCAGCCGCTCGATGAGCGGCTGGTAGACGGAGAGCTCCTCGGGGAGCACCGGCAGCGGCGCCTGGAGGTGCTGCATGATCACCTTGATCGCCGAGTCGCCCTGGTAGGGGCGCTCGCCGGTCAGCATCTCGTAGAGGATCACCCCGAGGCTGTAGAGGTCGGTGCGCCCGTCGATCGGCCGCCCCTCGGCCTGCTCGGGGCTCATGTAGAAGGGGCTGCCGAGGATCGTCCCGGTCGAGGTCAGCTCCGGGTCGCGGGTGACCTGCTTGGCGATCCCGAAGTCGCTGAGCAGCGGCGTCCCGTCGCCGCGGAACAGGATGTTGGCCGGCTTGACGTCGCGATGGACCACCCCGCGCCCGTGGGCGTAGTCGAGCGCGGCGGCGAGCCGCTCGACGATCTCGAGGGCGGTGTCCGGGTCCATCGGCCCCTTGATCCGGGACTTGAGATCGCCGCCGTCGATGTACTCCATCGCCAGCCAGACCACGTCCCCGGCCTGGCCGATGTCGTAGACGGTGATGATGTTGGGGTGGCGCAGCGAGGCGACGATCCGCCCCTCGTTCATGAACCGCGAGACGAAGTCCGAGGAGCCCTCGGTGACCGAGGCGTCCATGGTCTTGAGGACCACCTCGCGACCCAGGGACTCCTGCAGGGCGAGGTGTGCGGTGGCCATCCCGCCGCGCCCGATGGTGCGCCGGATCTGAAAGCCGGGGATGTCCATCGGGCCGATTATAGTTAGCGGCGGCGACCGGCGCCGGTCACCGCCGCTGGCGGGCGCGCCGCCGGGAGGCGCGGGCCGGGGGGTCTCAACACAACGCCAGCGGCGCGGCGAGCGCGCGCAGGGTGGCAATCACGCTGAGCGCCGTGATTCGCCCGGTGCGCGGATTCTCCTCGCTCGGCAGGTTCTCGATGCACAGGGTGAAGCGCGCGCTGTCGGCGAGCACCTCGATGCGGTGGATGTTGCGGGTCACCCCCGGATCGGCCCAGACCTCGATGCGGGTGCGCTCGGCGCCGATCCCGGCGAGGCTCAGCGCCGCGGCGACGTTGAGGTTGGCCGGGAAGCCGCGCACCGCCTCGCGCACGCTGCCCGCGTAGAGCCGCAGCGGCCGCTCGAGGCCCTCGAGCGAGATCCCCCGCTCGAGCACGAAGGGTGCGCCGGCCAGCCCCGGGGGCGGCTTGCGGGTGATCAGGGTCACCGAGTGGATGGTGCCCTCGGCCGCGGCGCACACCGCGTCGAGCCCGAGCAGGGCGCCGCTCGGGACCCGGATCCGCGCCCCGGTGACCCGTGCCCGCTCGATCAGCTCGGGGTGCTCGAGCAGCGCCCCGACCCCGAGCGGCACCAGGGTGCGGCCAAGCTCGATGGCCGGTCCGGCGCTGTCCAGGAAGCAGCTCGCGGGGGCGCACTCGACGACCACGTCGGCGTGCTCGGCGAGCGCATCGAGGGCGAGCACCGGCACCGGCCGGCGCAGGGCGCGCAGCCGCTCGCGGGCCCGCCCGGCATCGCGCGCCGCGACCGCGGCCAGCTCGAGGCCCTCGATCCCGGCATCGAGCCGGCGGGCCACCACGGCGCCGATGGCGCCGAGACCGCCGACCGCCACCCGCAGCGCTCGCCGCCCCCTCTCTGGCACCTCACTCCCTCGCCTCGGCCGCCGCGAGCATGGCGCCCCGGCCGGCTTTGCCAGTATATTCTCGCCCGTCGGCCAGTGGGGGCGCCGGCGGTCGCATCGGCTATCGCGAGCGGGGATCGGTGCTCCGATCCCCGGAGGAGGAACGATGAGAAAGACGCTGATCCTGGGGGCCGCGAGCGCGGTCCTGACCCTTGCCACGCTCGGCGCCGCGCCGAGCGCGGAGGCTGCCATTCCCTGCGACACCGCGCGCCTGATCGTGCCCTGGAAGGCCGGTGGCGGGACCGACACGATCTTCCGGATCATCGTCGATGCCGCCAACCGGGCCGGCGCCAAGCCGCGCCTGCAGGTGGTCAACATCGGCGGCCAGGGCGGCAACAAGGGCGCCAAGGAGGCGCGCGCCGCCAAGCCCGACGGCTGCACCCTGTTCGCCATCCACCAGAGCGCCATCACCAGCTACTTCACCGGCCGGGTGGACTTCACCTGGGACGCCTTCGAGCCGGTCGCGCTGCTCACCCGCACCCCGCCGATCTACGGGGCCAGCCCGAAGGCCCCGTTCAACACCGCCACCGAGCTGGTCGAGTATGCGCGCAAGAACCCGCACAAGGTGCTGGTCGGGGTGACGATGGGCTCGACCAGCCACTTCTGGTACCTGCTGCTCGCCGATCTCACCGGCATCGATCTCAAGTACATCCCCTACGACGGGACCCGCCAGCGCATGACCGCGCTGCTCGCCGGCAACATCCAGACCGGCGAGATCAACCTGGCGGCGGCCAAGAAGTACATCCAGGGCGGGCAGCTCAAGGCCCTCGGCATCCTCACCCCCGAGCGCAACCCGCAGATCCCGGACGTGCCGACCCTGCGCGAGCAGGGCATCGACCTGGTCGGCGGCACCGACCGCGGCGTGGTCGCGCCCAAGGGCACCCCGCGCGAGGTGATCGAGCACTACGCCGCGCTCTTCGAGAAGGCGGTGCGTGACCCGGCGGTGGTCAAGAGCCTCGGCAACAAGGGCACCTCGATCATCTACAAGGGCCCCGACGAGTACACCGCCTACTTCCGCGACGTGCAGAGCAAGTGGGAGAAGGTGGCGCGCAAGGTGGGGGTCTACAAGCGCAAGGACTGAGCGCCGCCGGTCCGCGGCCCGGTCCCCGGCCAGCGCCGCGGGGGGCCGGGCCGCCTCGATCCGGGCGCCCCGCGCGTGCCAGGCGATGCGAACGCTCAACCGCGACACCTACTGCGCCGTGGCCCTGCTCGCCTTCTGCGGGCTCTACTACTGGGCCTCGACCCGGATCCCGGACATGGGCTACGAGACCCTCGGCTCGGCGGTCTGGCCGCGGGTGGTGCTCGCCCCGCTGGTGGTCCTCTCGCTGCTCTACCTGGTCCGCTCGCTGCGCGGGCCGCTCGGCGAGCCCGAGGAGCCGGCCCCGGCGCGACGGCCCGGGCCGGCCGGCTGGCTGCTCGCCCACCTCAACGTGCTGGCGAGCTTCGTGCTGTTCGGGCTCTATCTCGCGACCCTGCCCTACCTCGGCATGCTGATCGGCGGGGCGGCGTTCGTGTTCGCGATGCTCACCGTGCTCGGCCCGCTCGATGCCCGCAGCCTCGTCGCCCACGCCGCGATCGCGCTGCTCACCGTGGGCGGGATGTGGGCGCTGTTCACCTACGGGCTCAACGTCATCCTGCCCGGTGGCGAGCTGCTGCGGCTGCAGTAGACGGGCGTGTTCATCGACAACGTGCTGCTCGCCTTCGGGGCGATCTTCGAGCCCTACACCCTGGCGCTGATGGTCCTCGGGGTCGGGGCCGGGCTGATCGCCGGGGCCATCCCCGGGTTCACCATCGCCATGGCGATCGTGCTCACCCTGCCGTTCACCTTCGGCATGGAGCCGAGCCGCGGGCTGGCGATCATGGTCAGCGTGTTCGTCGGCGGGCTCTCCGGCGGGCTGATGGCCGGCATCCTCACCGGCATCCCGGGCACCCCCTCCTCGGTGGCCACCACCTTCGACGGCTTCCCGATGGCGCGCCGTGGCGAGCCCGGGCTGGCGCTCGGCATCGGCGTGTGGTCGTCGTTCTGCGGCGGCATCATCAGCGCCGTGCTGCTGATGACCTTCGCCCCGCGGCTGGCCCGCATCGGCCTCGAGTTCGGGCCCTGGGACTACTTCTCGCTGGTGCTCTTCGCCCTGACCATCACCGCCAGCCTGGCCGGCAAGAGCCTCATCAAGGGGCTGATCGCCGGGGCCCTGGGCCTGATCGTGGCGACCATCGGCGAGGACGACATCAACGGCGTGGCGCGCTTCGACTTCGGCATCGACGCGCTGCGCCAGGGCTTCGCCTTCCTGCCGGTGCTGATCGGGCTGTTCGCCTTCAGCCAGCTGCTGAGCGACGTGCGCGACCGCGCCCGCGCCCGCACCTCGCTCGCCGAGGCCGGCGGCATGGTGGTGCGCATCGAGCACCGCCGGGCGATCCGCGCGGTGCTCTCGCGCTGGGGGATCGTCATCCGCTCGGCGCTGATCGGGGTCTTCACCGGCCTGCTGCCCGGGGCGGGAAGCTCGGTGTCGAACATCCTCGCCTACGACCAGGCCAAGAAGATGTCGCCGCACCCGGAGCGCTTCGGCACCGGGATCGCCGACGGCATCGTCGCCCCCGAGACCTCCAACAACGCCACCGAGGGCGGCTCGCTGATGACCATGATGGCGCTCGGCATCCCCGGCGACGTGGTCACCGCGATCATGCTCGGCGCCCTGCTGGTCCACGACGTGGTGCCGAGCCCCTCGTTCATCAGCGACGAGCCGGTGCTCGCCTACTCGATCTTCCTGGCCTTCTTCCTCGCCAACTTCATCATGGTCGGGCTCCAGGCGCTGTGCCTGCGTGCCTTCGTGCTGGTCACCCGGCTGCGCCTCTACGTGCTCGCCTCGGTGGTGCTGGTCTACTGCTCGTTCGGGATCTTCGCGCTCAACAACGTGGTCTTCGATCTCTGGACGATGCTGATCTTCGGGGTCGTCGGCTACGTCATGAAGGTGCTCGGCTTCCCGCTCGCGCCGATGATCATCGGCGTGGTGCTCGGCAACATCGCCGAGCTCAACCTGTCCCGCGCGCTCGCCATCAGCGACGACCTGAGCCACTTCGTCACCCGGCCCTGGTCGCTGTTCTTCCTCACCCTGGCCGCCTTCTCGACCTTCTTCCCGCTCTACCAGCGCGACCGCGGGCGACGGGCCTGGACCGTGGTCTACGCGCCGCTGATGTCGGTGGCGCTGGCCGGGCCGCTGTTCATGATGGGCGGGGTGGTGCGCCCGCTCGCCGGGGTCGCGCTGCTCGGGCTGGCCGCCTGGCTGGCCTGGCGCCAGCTGCGCGGCGCGCCACGCCCGCTCGGCGACGGGTAGCAGGGCTCGGCGCTGCGCGAGGCGAGAGCGCCAAGACGCCGTCCTGGCGGGGCGCACGGTGCGGAGGGCGGCGAAGGCGTAGCCGACCCGACGTCAAGCCGCGTGGGAGGCTTGCTGGAGAGGTGCCGGTCC
>CAZRGU010000236.1:0-5859 GCA_964599705.1 uncultured Ectothiorhodospiraceae bacterium
CTAGCCCGGGGCAGGTGCGCCGGAACACCTCGACGGGCAGGTGCGGCAGGTGGACCGCGGCCCACAGCGGGGCCGGCCGCCGGCCGGGGCGCGGCGGGGCAGGGGCCGGCGGGCGGCCCCGGGAGACAGGAAGGGGGAAGGCCAGGGCGGGCATCGCGGCGCACCGTGCGCTCAGCGCGCGAGGCAAAGCGCCCTGTCCGGCACCCACCCGCCCCGGCAGCGCAGCACCCGGACGGTGAGCTGCCCGGCCCCGCGCGGCGCTATGGCGAGGCGCAGCGCGGCCGGTGACGGCCATCCGGCGGCGCTCGCGGGGCGCAGCAGGAAGCCGAGGCTCGCGCCCTGCTCGGCGGCGAGCTGCAGGCGGCGCAAGGCGTGCATCCCGCCTCCCCCCTGGCCCAGCCACAGCAGCACCGCCCCGCAGGCCGCCGAGCGCAGCGCCTGCTCGGCGGCCCAGCAGCGCCCGGCCCCGCCGCCGGTGCGCACCACCACGACGCTGGCCGGATCGAGCCCGCGCCCGGCCAGCGCCGGGGCGTACGGCACGGCGGGCGGATCGATCCACAGCGAGCAGCGCCCCTGGGCCGAGAGCGCGGTCAGCACCGGCAGCAGCAGCAGGGAGATCTCGCCGATCCCGCGATGGGCGGCGAGGATCTCGGTGAGCGCGCCGAGCGGCCAGCCGCCGCCGGGCAGCAGCGCATCGAGCCCCCGGTGCCCGCTGGCACGGGCGGGGTGCCCGGCGGGGCGCTCCCCGGCCCGCCACAGCCCGGGCTGGCGCAGCAGCTCGGCCAGCCCCGCCTGCTCACCACCGGCGCGCGCCACCCCGTCCCTCGAGGGGTCACAGCCTGCGGCTGCGAATGACCCCCACCCCGAGGCCCTCGATGTCGAGCGGCTCGCGCTTGAGATCGACCACGATCGGCTCGAACTCGTCGTTCTCCGGGACCAGCGTCACCACCTTGCCGCGGCGCCGGAAGCGCTTCACGGTGACCTCGTCGCCGATCCGCGCGACCACGATGTCGCCGCTGCGCACCAGCGGCGTGCGATGCACCGCGAGCAGATCGCCATCGAGGATCCCGGCATCGCGCATGCTCATCCCGCGCACCCGCAGCAGGTAGTGGGCGCGCGGGCTGAACAGCGCCGGGTCGAGCCGATAGCGCCCCTGGACGTGCTCCTCGGCGAGGATCGGCGCTCCCGCCGCCACCCGCCCGATCACCGGCAGCCCATCGCCCGCTCCGCCGCTGACGCGGATCCCGCGCGAGGTCCCGCGCAGCAGCTCGATGGCCCCCTTGCGGGCCAGCGCCCGGAGGTGGTCCTCGGCGGCGTTGGGGGAGCGGAAGCCGAGCGCCTCGGCGATCTCGGCACGCGTCGGCGGCATCCCCTCGCTGTCGATGAAGTGCTCGATGAACTCCAGGACCTCGCTCTGGCGGTGGGTGAGGGTGCGCATCGACGCCTCCTTCATCTACTGTCTGGATATACCCTGTTATTGTATTCAGAGAAAGGGGAAAGGCAAGCCGCCCCGCCGGGCGGGCCGGGGCGCTGCCCGCCGGGCGAGGCGCGGCGGCAAGCCGGGCTGCGCAGGCGCCCCTCGGTGCGAGCGGGAGCGCGGGCCGGCCCCTGCGCTCAGCGGCGCACCACCATCGGCCCCATCGGCCGCCCGCCCATCAAGTGCATGTGCAGGTGGTAGACCTCCTGGCCGCCGTCGGCGTTGCAGTTGATGATCAGCCGGTAGCCGCTCTCGGCGATGCCCTCCTCGCGGGCCAGGCGGGCGGCCACCAGCAGCATGTGCCCGGCCAGCTCCTCGTCGTCCTCGGCGAGATCGTTGACCGTGGCGATCGGCTTGTTGGGCACGATGAGGATGTGTACCGGGGCGGCCGGGTTGATGTCGCGGAAGCAGGTCACCTGCTGGTCGCGGTAGCAGATGTCGGCCGGCAGCTCGCCGGCGATGATCCTCGAGAACACGTTGCTCATGGTCGCCTCCCGGGGTGTGGGCCTGCGGGCGGTGGCGATGATAGCGTGGCCGCTGGCCTCAGCGTCGCGCCCCCGCTGGCTGTGTCCAGCGGCCGGCGGCTGCGCTATCCTTGCGCGCCTTCCCTGGCACACCAGCGACGCGGCGAGGAGGAGGCCATGAGCGCGAGCGAGCAGCCCCGGATCCTGCACCACTTCATCGACGGCGAGCCGGTCAGCGGCGCCAGCAACCGCTTCGGCGACGTCTACAACCCGGCCACCGGCCAGGTCCGGGCGCAGGTCCCGTTCGCCACCGGCGAGGAGGTGCGTCGCGCCGTGGAGTCGGCCGCCGCCGCCTTCCCGGCCTGGGCCGCGACCCCGCCGGCGCAGCGCGCCCGGGTGCTGTTCCGCTTCCGCGACCTGCTCGAGCGCGAGCGCGACGCGCTCGCCGAGATGCTCTCCCTCGAGCACGGCAAGACCCTCGAGGACGCGCGCGGCTCGGTCGCCCGCGGCACCGAGATCGTCGAGTTCGCCTGCGGCATCCCCCACCTGCTCAAGGGCGAGCACAACGAGCAGATCGCCCGCGACATCGACAGCTACTCGCTGCGCCAGCCGCTCGGCGTGTGCGCCGGGATCACCCCCTTCAACTTCCCGGCGATGGTGCCGATGTGGATGTTCCCGATCGCGATTGCCTGCGGCAACACCTTCGTCCTCAAGCCCTCCGAGAAGGACCCCTCGTGCGGCCTGCGCCTGGCCGAGCTGGCCATCGAGGCCGGCCTGCCGCGCGGGGTGCTCAACGTGGTCAACGGCGACAAGGTGGCCGTCGACGCGCTGCTCACCGACCCCGACGTCCAGGCGGTGAGCTTCGTCGGCTCGACCCCGATCGCCGAGTACGTCTATCGCACCGGGACCGCCCACGGCAAGCGGGTCCAGGCCCTCGGCGGGGCCAAGAACCACCTGGTGGTGATGCCCGACGCCGACATGGACCAGGTCACCGACGCGCTGATCGGCTCGGCCTACGGGTCGGCCGGCGAGCGCTGCATGGCGATCGCGGTCGCCGTGGCGGTCGGCGAGGAGACCGCCGAGACGATGGTCGAGCGGCTCCGCCCGCGGGTCGAGGCGCTGCGCATCGGGCCCTACCACCAGGAAGGGGTCGAAATGGGCCCGCTGGTCACCGCCGAGCATCGCGCCAAGGTCGCCGGCTACGTCGACCTCGGCGTCGAGGAGGGCGCCGAGCTGGTGGTCGACGGGCGCGACTACCGCTGCCCCGGCCACGAGCAGGGCTTCTTCATCGGCGGCACGCTGTTCGATCGGGTCACCCCGCAGATGCGCATCTACCGCGAGGAGATCTTCGGTCCGGTGCTCGCGGTGGTACGGGTCGAGGACTACGAGGAGGCGGTGCGCCTGGTCAACGACCACGAGTTCGGCAACGGCGCGGCGATCTTCACCCGCGACGGCGACGCGGCGCGCGACTTCACCAGCCGCGTCCAGATCGGGATGGTCGGGGTCAACGTGCCGATCCCGGTGCCCACCGCCTACCACAGCTTCGGCGGCTGGAAGCGCTCGCTGTTCGGCGACCACCACATGCACGGGCCCGAGGGGGTGCGCTTCTTCACGCGGCTCAAGACCGTGACCGCGCGCTGGCCCTCGGGGATCCGCAAGGGCGCGGACTTCGTCATCCCCCAGACCCGCTGAGGCCGGCGGGCGGGTGGCAGCGCCTGCCACCCGCCTCCTCGCGGTGCCCGTCCGACCCGTCCTTCGCGCCCTGGTCGCCGCCGCGTTGCTGCTCGCCGGCGCGGCACCGGCGCCGGCCGGCGACACCGGCAACGGCGCCGGCCCGCCGGCCGAGGACCTGCCCGAGATCCGCTTCCAGCGCAGGCTCCGGGTGCTGGTGCCGGCCGACGATGCCGCGCTGCGCGCCGCGCTCGAGGGCCGCGCCCGCTCGCCAGAGGTCGAGCTGCTGCGCCGTTTCGCCGAGGAGCAGCTCCTCGAGATCGAGTGGCTGACCGTCGAGAGCTGGCCCGAGCTCGAGCGCCGGCTGCTCAGCGGAGCCGGTGACGTGGCCGCCGCCGGGCTCACCGTCACCGCCCCGCGCAAGCGCCACATCGCCTTCACCCTGCCCGTGCATGCCCGCCGCGAGGTGCTCACGGTGCGCGCCGGGGACCGGATCGGCGGGCCGGCGGATCTCGTCGGGCGCGAGGTGGTGGTGCGCGAGCGCTCCTCGTTCTGGGACCTGCTCCAGCGGCTGCGCCGCGCCTATCCCGGCATCGGGGTGCGCCTGGTCCCCGAGGAGACCCGTGACGCGGCGCTGCTCGCCGCGGCCGCCGAGGGGCGCTACGACATGGTGGCGGTCGACGAGCAGGCCTTCGCCGCCGAGCGCGGGCGCTGGCCCGAGCTCAAGACCGTGCCCGGCTTCGCCGCCGGCGACACCCTGGCCTGGGGGGTGCGTCCGGACGCGCCGCTGCTGCTCGCCGCGCTCAACCGCTTCCTGCAGCGCGAGCAGCTCGCCCGGCCGGTGCAGACCGTGCACAAGGACGACCTGCCCGGGATCCGGGAGCGCGGCGTGCTGCGGGTGCTGACCCGCAACAACGCCACCACCTACTACCTGTGGCGCGGCCGCCAGGTCGGCTTCGAGTACGAGCTGATGAAGCGCTTCGCGGAGAGCCAGGGGCTGACCCTGGAGATGATCGTCGCCCCCTCGCGCCAGCACCTCATCCCGATGCTGCTCTGGGGGGCCGGTGACGTCATCGCCGCCGGGCTGACCGCCACCGAGGAGCGGCGCCGGCTGGGGGTGGCCTTCTCGCGGCCCTACAACTGGGTGCGCGAGGTGCTGGTGGCGAGGCGCGACGACCGGAGCCTGCACCGGCTCGCCGATCTGGCCGGACGGACCATCGTGGTGCGGCGCAGCAGCTCCTACTGGAAGACCGCCAGCGGGCTCACCCGGCTCGGCATCGACGTCCTGGTCCGGCCGGCCCCCGAGGACATGGAGACCGAGGAGATCATCGCCGAGGTGGCGGCCGGCAAGTTCGACCTGACCATCGCCGACAGCCACATCCTCGGGGTCGAGCTGGCCTGGCGCGACGACATCCGCGGGGTCTTCGACCTGCGCGGCCCGGTCGCCCACGGCTGGGCGGTGCGGGCCGCCGACCGCGAGCTGCTCGCCGCGCTCGACGCCTTCCTCGAGCGCGAGTACCGGGGGGTCTTCTACAACGTGCTCTACGCCCGCTATTTCGAGGACCCGCGCCGGATCCGCCGCCAGCGCAGCGAGCAGGCCAACGGCGGCGGGGCCCTGCCGCTCTCGCCGTACGACGAGATGGTGCGCCGCCACGCCGCCCGTCACGAGATCGACTGGCGCCTCGTCGTGGCGCAGATGTACCAGGAGAGCCGCTTCGACCCCAAGGCGCGCTCGATCGCCGACGCCCAGGGCCTGCTCCAGGTCCTGCCGAGCACCGCGGCCCGCTTCGGGATCGACGATCTCGCCGACCCCGAGCAGGGCCTCGAGGCCGGGATCCGCTACCTCGCCTGGCTCCACGGGCGCTTCTCGCCCGAGCTTCCGGTCAAGGACCGGATGTGGTTCGCGCTGGCCGCCTACAACGCCGGCTACGACCATGTCCAGGACGCCCGCGCCCTGGCCCGCGAGCTCGGTCTCGACCCGAACCGCTGGTTCGGCAACGTCGAGCGGACGATGCGCCTGCTCAGCCGGCGCAAGTACTACCGCAAGGCCCGGGCCGGCTACGTGCGCGGCGGCCAGACCGTGATCTACGTGCGCGAGATCCGCGACCGCTACCGCGCCTACGTGCGCCTGACCGAGCCGCGCCCGGCCTCGTGAGCGGCCGCGGCCGGACGCTGTCCGCGACCCACGAATCGGCCCCGAGCCCCGGAAGCTCGGGTAGCCCGGGCTCTGCCCGGGATCGAGCCAGG
>CAZRGU010000237.1:0-5846 GCA_964599705.1 uncultured Ectothiorhodospiraceae bacterium
ACCGTGGCGTAGAGCACCATCACCGTCCCGGCGATGGTCGCCATCCCGGCGCTCATCAGCACGAACAGCTCGCTGCGGCTCATCCGCGCCAGGTAGGGCCGGATCAGCAGCGGCGCCTCGACCATGCCGACGAAGACGTTGGCCGCGACCCCGAAGCCGAGCGCCCCGCCGAGCCGGAAGCCGCGGCGCAGCAGGGCCGCGAAGCCGCGCACCACCCACGGCAGCACCCCCCAGTAGGTGAGCAGCGAGGACAGCGCGCTGACCACCAGGATCAGCGGCAGGGCGCGAAAGGCGAGGATGAAGCTCGCCCCGGGCTGGCGCTCCTCGAAGGGCAGCGGCGCCCCGCCCAGGTAGCCGAACACGAACCCGGTGCCGGCCTCGGTGGCCCGCTGCAGGGCGGCGACCAGCTCGTTGACCGCGGCGAAGGCGACCTTGAGCGCCGGGAGCTTGAGGAACAGCACGGCGAGCCCGAGCTGGAACAGCGCCCCGGCGAGCGCCACCCGCCAGCTCGCCCGCCGGCGGTCCTCGCTGAGCGCCCAGGCCGCGGCCAGGAAGACCCCCAGGCCGAGCGCGCTCTGCGCCTGCTCCACCGCCCTAGCCGTCCGGTCGCGGCATCTCGAAGATCGAGCCGATCAGCGCGTACTCGAGGTAGCCGAGGCGGGCCAGCGGGGCCATCGCGGCGCAGTCGACCCGCCCGTCGCGCAGCAGGTGATCGGCGATGTGCACGCCGATCACCTCGCCGATCACCAGCCGGTTGGGGCGGGCCGGGTCGCGGGCCGGCAGCTCGATGGTCCGGAGGTGGCGGCACTCGAGGTGCACCGGGCTCTCGGCGACCCGCGGCGCGCGCACCCGCCGCGAGGGCGCGGCGGTCAGGCCGGCGAGCGCGAACTCGTCGACCGCCCGCGGGGCCATCGCCGAGCTGGCGGTCATCTGCTCGCGCAGCTCCCAGGTCGCCAGGTTGCACACGAACTCGCCACTGCGCTCGGCGTTGACCACGCTGTCCTTGAGCCCGCCCTCGAGGTGCGGTCCGTTGGCCGCGAAGAGCACCATCGGCGGGGCGTCGCTGACCGCGTTGAAGAACGAGAAGGGGGCGAGGTTGGGCACCCCGTCGGCGCCCAGGGTGCTGATCCAGCCGATCGGGCGGGGGACCACCAGGGCCTTGAACGGGTCGTGGGGCAGGCCGTGCCCGGCCGCGGGCTCATAGAACATCGTCTGGCTCCGTGGGCGGCCGCGCGCCGGGCGCCGCCCGGGGGTGGTGGGGAAGCGCGGTGCCGATCATCGCGGGGTGACCGCCCGGGTGGTGAACAGGTAGTGCACGGCGCCGTCCTCGCTCTCGACCTCGACGAACCGCACCACGTACTCGTTCTCGCCCCCGGCCCCGAGGGTCACCTCGGCGACGATGCGCCGCGGGGTGAAGGCCAGCACCCGGGTGGCGCAGCCGGCGGCCCGGGCGAGCGCCGCGTAGCCGGGGCGGGCCCCGAAGCGGCGGAACACCTCGGCCACCGCGCGGGCCTCCTCCTCGCTGGCGCAGAAGCTGCCCTGCTGGGCCGGGCGCGGCTCGCCGAGGCGGTAGCCCCACTCGGCGCGGGCGGCGAGGGCGGCCACGGCGAGGGTCACGGCGAGGCTGGCGCGGATCGGCGACATGGGGCGACAAGGATACACAAGCCTCGCCCTTGAACGGTTCAGCTCGCGCCCCATCTGCCGATATCATGGGCGGCAGGGGCCGGTCCGATCAGGGCGGGTCGCAGGCTGGACGGATGATGAACGCGAGACGAGCCAAGTTCCGCATCGGCCAGGTCGTGCGTCATCGGATCTACCCGTTCCGGGGCGTGGTCTACGACGTCGACCCGGAGTTCAGCAACAGCGAGGAGTGGTGGCGCTCGATCCCCGAGGACGTGCGCCCGCGCAAGGATCAGCCCTACTACCACCTGTTCGCGGAGAACGAGGCGACCACCTACATCGCCTACGTCTCGGAGCAGAACCTGCTGCCCGACGAGAGCGGCGAGCCGGTCGAGCACCCCCAGGTCGCGGAGATGTTCGGCGAGCTCGACGGGGGCGGCTACGCGCTGCGCTCCGAGTACCTCAACTAGCCGGCATCTCGACCCGCCCGCACCGCTCACCAGCCCACCGCGGCGCTCGCCGCGCCGCTGGCCTCGCGCAGCACGGCGCACAGGCGCCGCTCGCTGCCCTCCGGGCAGACCAGCCACAGCGCGCCGACGTGGCGCAGCTCGAGCCCCGCGCAGGCGCGGGCCAGCAGCACCGGGTAGCGCAGCGGGTCGAGCTGGCCGTGGCGGCAGCCGAGCAGCGGCACGGCGACGGCGGCGAGACCGCGGCGATCGGCCTCGCCGAGCGCGGTGCGGGTGGCCGCCTCGATCCAGGCCTCGCACCAGCTCGGCTCGCGATCGAGGTCGTGGACCACGGCGAGCAGGCGCAGCGGCTGGCCCGGGCGCACGACCACGTTGCCGGGAGTCGGGGCCTGCCAGCGCTCCAGCGCGCGGGCCAGGGTGCCGAGGTCGGCCTCCGGCTCCTCGAGCTCGGGCGAGGCGCTGAGCACCAGGAAGGTGTCCTCCTCGCAGACCTCGGCCTGGACCGCGAACGGCGGGCGGTGCGCGGGGGCCGCGCGGACCCGCAGGGCCCCCAGCCGCAGGCCCCGACCGTAGTCGTCCGAGACCAGTCGCAGCCCGGCGGGGTGGCGCATCGCAGCCTGCTCCGAGGACCCTGTTCCCGGGTAGACTAGCGCGCCTCGCGCCGGCGCGCATCCACGTATTCAAGGAGGATCCGGTGAGCCATCCCCGCTTCGCCTATCTCGACGGCCGGGTGGTGCCCTGGGACGAGGCCCGGGTGCACGTCTCGAGCGTCGCCTTCAAGTTCGGGACCGCGGTCTTCGAGGGGATCCGCGGCTACTGGAATCCCGACCACGAGCAGATGTACCTGTTCCGCCTCGAGGACCATCTCGAGCGGCTGCGCTACTCGCAGACCTTCATGCGCTTCGAGCAGCGCATCGACCCCGAGCAGGCCGGCGCGGCGCTGCTCGAGCTGCTGCGCGCCAACGAGCTGCGCGAGGACGTCCACATCATGCTCACCGCCTACGTGGCCGGCGGCGGCGGGCCGGGAGTGAGCGGGCCGGTGGGGCTGGCGGTGACCGCCGCGCCGCGCCTCGACATCCCCTGGGGCGAGCGCGGCTGCCGGGTCCAGGTCAGCTCCTGGCAGCGGGTCGAGGACCGCGCGATGCCGATGCGGGTCAAGTGCAACGCCAACTACCAGAACGGGCGCCTGGCCACCGTGCAGGCGCGCGCCGACGGCTACGACACCGCGCTGCTGCTCAACGCCCGCGGCAAGATCGCCGAGGGCCCGGGGATGTGCTTCTTCATGCTCCGCGACGGCTGCGCCGTGACCCCGACGGTGACCAGCGACATCCTCGAGAGCATCACCCGCGACACCGTGCTCGGGCTGCTCCCCGAGACCTGCGGGGTGGAGTGCCGGGAGCGCGACATCGACCGCAGCGAGCTGGTCGCGGCCAGCGAGGCCTTCTTCTGCGGGACCGCCTGGGAGGTGACCCCGATCGTGGCCATCGACGGGCTGGCGGTGGGCAGCGGCGAGGTCGGCGAGGTGGTGCGCGCCCTGCGGGCGGCCTACTTCGACCTGGTGCGCGGGCGCAGCGCGGCCCACCCGGAGTGGCGCACCGCGGTCTACTGACCACCGGGCGGCCGTGGCGGTGGAGCCGGCCGCGGCGAGCGCCCGCCCGCGGGGCGCCTGGAAGCGTGGCCACTTCGGGTGGGAGGACAAGCCGAGCGCCCGCCCGCGGGGTGCCCGCCAGTGTCGGGCGGCTGGGGTTCCGTGCTTCGCGAGCGCCCGCCCGCCCGCGGGGCGCCCCTTGCCTGGCCGGCCTTCGCCTGGCTATCGTGGGGTGGCAGCGGGGCGCGGAGGGTCCAAGATGGACGAGGAGAGGCGGCTGCCGGAGGCGGTGCGCGCGGCGCTCGAGGCCGCCGGCTGCGACTACGAGGTGCTCGACTGCGATCCCGAGCTGGCCGACACGGCGGCATTCTGCGCCCGCTACGGCCATGCCCTCGAGGACTCGGTCAACGCCATCCTGGTCAGGAGCAAGACCGGCGAGCGGCGCTGGGTCGCCTGCCTGCTGCTCGCCGACTCGCGCCTCGACGTCAACCACACGGTGCGCAAGCGCCTCGGCGCGCGGCGGGTCTCGTTCGCCTCGGCCGTCGAGACCCGCGAGCGCACCGGCATGGAGCTCGGCGGGGTCACCCCCTTCGGCCTGCCCGCCGATCTCGAGATCTGGATCGACGCGCGGGTGATGACCCGCGAGCGGATCATCCTCGGCGCCGGGACCCGGGCGGCCAAGCTGCGCCTGGCCCCCGAGGCGCTCCTCGCCCTGCCCGGGGCGAGCGTCATCGAGGGGCTGGCGATGCCGCCCGCGGGCCGCTGATGGCGGGCGCCCGGATCGCCATCTCCGGGGCCTCGCGCGGGATCGGCGCGGCCGCCGCGCGGCTCGCCGGGGCGGCCGGCTGCGCGGTGGCGCTCAACGCCCGCTCCGAGGAGCCGCTCGCCGCGCTCGCCGCCGAGCTGCGCGCCGGCGGCACCGAGGTGGTCACCGTGGCCGGGGACATCGCCGCGCCGGGGGTCGCCGCCGGGCTGGTGGCGGCAGCATGCGAGACCTTCGGCGGGCTCGACGCGGTGATCAGCAACGCCGGGGTGCTCGAGCCGATCGGGCCACTGGCCGAGTGCGACCCCGAGGCCCTGGAGCGGGCCCTGGCCACCAACGTGATCGGCGGGGCGCTGCTGGTGCGTGCCGCGCTCGTGCCGCTGCGCGCGGCCGGCGGGCGGCTGGTCGCGGTCTCGAGCGGGGCCGCGATCAAGGTGGTGCGCGGCTGGGCGGCCTACTGCGCGGCCAAGGCCGCCATCGATCACCTGGTGCGGGTGGTGGCCGCCGAGGAGCCGGAGGTGACCGCGCTGTCGTGCTCGCCGGGGATGACCGCCACCGGGATGCAGGCCCTGATCCGCGAGCGCGGCGCCGGGCGGATGCCCGCCGAGGAGCACCGGCGCTTCCTCGCCGCGCACCGCGAGGGGCGGCTGCGCAGCCCCGAGGACGCCGCCCGGGCGCTGGTCGCGCTGGCCCTGGCCGCGCCGCGCGAGTGGAGCGGGGAGCTGCTGGTGGCCGGCGAGGAGCGCCTCGAGGCGCTGATCGGCGAGCTCGGGCTGTGAGCGGAAGGGCGCGCCTGGCCGGCCGCTGGCGGCGAGCGCGGCTCGCCGGGGCGCTGCTCGCCGCGCTCGCCGCCGGGACGGTCGCGGCCGGCGAGCTCGAAGGGGCGCTGGCGGCGCTGCGCGCCGGCCAGCCGGGCGCCGCGCGCGCCACCCTCGAGCGCCTCGCGGCGGGCGGCGACGCGGGCGCCCAGGAGGCGCTCGCCGCGCTGCTGGTGCGCGGCATCGGCGGGCCGCGTGACGTCACCGGGGCGATGGGCTGGTACTGCCTGCTCGCCCACCGGGCCGAGGGCGGGCACGGGGTGATGCAGGCGGTCTGGACGCTGGCCGAGTACTTCCGCACCGGCGGGGCGGTGCCGGCGCTCGGCTACCGGGCCGGGCGGCGCGAGGACGAGGACCCGCTGCGCGCCTACTTCTGGTACGGGGTGCTGGCCGCCAACGGGCGCCTCTACCGGCGCCCCGACACCGCCGCCGCCCGCCTCGGCCGGCTGGGGATGTCGAGCGTCGGGCGCGAGCTGTTCGCCGCCGAGCGCAGCGCCATCGAGGAGGTCCTCGCCGGCTGGAGCCCGGCCGACGCCCCGGCGAGCCGGGCGGCCTGCCTGGCCGAGCCGCAGTCCGGCCCGTAGCCCGGG
>CAZRGU010000238.1:0-5833 GCA_964599705.1 uncultured Ectothiorhodospiraceae bacterium
CATGTTGGGGGTCCCCGCAACGCAGTCCGGGGCGACCAGGGGCGTCCGCAGTAGGTGCGCGATTTTTTCACAAGCTCTCAGCGCTCGCGAAGGGGGCGCCCGCCGCAGCCGGGAGGCGTTGATCCCTTCACGGCGGCTCAGCGCTCGGCCGGGCCGGCGGCCAGTCGCCGGCACAGCGCGACCAGCGCCGCGAGGCGCTCGCGGGCCGCCCCGCTGGCGATCACCTGGCGGGCCCGCTCCACCCCCTCGGCGATGCTCGAGCACACCCCGCTGGCGTAGATGGCGGCCCCGGCGTTGAGCGCCACCACGTCGCGGGCCGGTCCCGGGCGATCGTCGAGCACCTCGCGGACCCGCTCGGCGCTCTCCTCGGCCGAGTCCACCACCAGGGCCTCGCTGGGCGCGGCCGCGATGCCGAAGTCGCCCGGCACGAGCTCGAAGCAGCTCACCTCGCCGGCGTGCAGCTCGGCGCAGCGGGTCGGCGCGCCGATGCTGATCTCGTCGAGCCCGTCGCGCGAGTGCACCACCAGGACGTGATCCGAGCCGAGGCGCTGGAGCACGTGGGCGAGCGGCTCGACCCACTGCTCGGCGAACACCCCCATGAGCTGGTTGGGGGCGCGCGCCGGGTTGGTCAGCGGCCCGAGCAGGTTGAACAGGGTGCGCACCGCCATCTCGCGGCGCGGGCCGATGGCGTGGCGCATCGCCGGGTGGTGGAGCGGGGCGAACATGAAGCCGAAGCCGACCTCCTCGATGCAGCGCCCGACCTGCTCGGGCGGCAGGTCGATGGCCACCCCGAGGGCCTCGAGGACGTCGGCGCTCCCCGAGGTGCTCGAGGCCGAGCGATTGCCGTGCTTGGCGACCCGGGCGCCAGCGGCCGCGACCACGAAGGCGCTCGCCGTGGAGATGTTGAAGGTGCGCGAGCCGTCGCCGCCGGTGCCGACCACGTCGACCAGGTGCTCGGCGCAGTCGACCTCGACCGGGGTGGCGAACTCGCGCATCACCGCGGCGGCCGCGGCGATCTCCTCGACCGTCTCGCCCTTCATCCGCAGGCCGACCAGGAAGCCCCCGACCTGCGCCGGGGTCGCCTCGCCGCTCATGATGGTGCGCATTACCGCGCGCATCTCCCGCCCGTCGAGGTCGCGGTGCTCGGTGACCGCGCGCAGCGCCGCCTGCATGTCCATCGCCTGCTGGTCCCTCTAGCTGGAGCCGGTCTCGGTCGCGGGGATTATCGCACCGCCCGGGCCGGCGCGCGGGGCGAGGCCGGCGAGCGCCTGCTCGAGGTCGGCGAGGCGCTCGATGACCGCGTCCGGGGCGCACTCGCGGATGTCGCGGCCGTGATTGTAGCCGTAGCCGACGCAGACCACGGCGATGCCGGCGGCGCGCGCCGCGGCCACGTCGTTGCTCGAGTCGCCGACCATCACCGCCGCGCCCGGCTCGACGGCGAGCTCGGCGAGGGCGTGGAGCAGGGGCTCCGGGTGGGGCTTGACGTGGGCCAGCCGGCCACCGCCGACCACCCGCTCGAGGAAGGCGTCGAGGCCGAAGTGGGCGAGCAGCGCCTCGGCCGGGCGCTGCGGCTTGTTGGTGACGCAGGCCAGGCGGATGCCCTGGCGGTGGAGCCGGGCGAGCGCCTCGGCCGCTCCCGGGTAGGGGCGGCTGCGCTCGCAGGCGTGGCGCTCGTAGAGCTCGAGGAAGCGGGCCAGGGCGCGCGCCCGCAGCCCCGGCTCGGCGCCGCCCTCCATGCGCCCGGCCAGCGCCCGGTCGATCAGCCGCTCGACCCCGTTGCCGACCCAGGTGCGCACCGCCGCCTCGCCGCGTGCCGGCACGCCGAGCTCGGCGAGCGTGCGATCGACGCAGGCGGCCAGGTCCGGGACCGTGTCGACCAGGGTGCCGTCGAGGTCGAAGAGCACCGCCCGCGGCCAGCGCGCGGCGCTCACCGGGCGGCGCGCCCGCGCTCGATGGCCTCCCGCAGGGCCCCGATCGCGCTCCGGTAGTCGTCGGCCCCGAACACCGCCGAGCCGGCCACGAAGGTGTCGGCCCCGGCCCGGGCGATGGCCTCGGCGTTGCCGGGCTTGACCCCGCCGTCGATCTCGAGCCGGATCGGGCGCCCGGCGGCCTCGATCAGGCGCCGCGCCTGCTCGAGCTTGGCCAGCGCCGAGGGGATGAAGGCCTGGCCCGGGAACCCCGGGTTGACCGACATCACCAGCACCAGGTCGACCTTGTCGAGCACGTAGTCCAGCGCGCCGAGCGGGGTGGCCGGGTTGAAGGCGAGGCCGGCCTTGCAGCCGGCCTCGCGGATCAGCGCCAGGGTGCGGTCGACGTGGCGCGAGGCCTCGGGGTGGAAGGTGATCCAGGTGGCCCCGGCGGCGGCGAACTCCGGTACGATGCGATCGACCGGCTCGATCATCAGGTGGACGTCGATCGGGGCCTCGATGCCGTGCTCGCGCAGCGCCCGGCAGACCAGCGGCCCGATGGTCAGGTTGGGGACGTAGTGGTTGTCCATGACGTCGAAGTGGACCACCTCGGCACCGGCGGCGAGCACCGCGCGCACCTCCTCGCCGAGGCGGGCGAAGTCGGCCGACAGGATCGAGGGGGCGATCAGGGGCTCGAGCATGGTGCGGCTCCGCTGGGCGATGGCGCCAGACTCTAACCGATGGCACGGCGCGCGTGCAGCCGTGCCCGGCGCGCCGCGCGCGGCTTCCGGGCGCCGGCGGGCGCCGGGCCGGCCGGCCCGCCCCGCGGCGCCGGGCGAAGATGGCCGCTGAGCGGGCGCTCCTCCGCGAGGCCCTCGAGCACCACCAGGCCGGTCGCCTGGAGCGCGCCGAGCGCCTCTACCGGCGGGTGCTGGCGCGCGACCCCGGCAACGCCGATGCCCTCCAGTTCCTCGGCATCCTCTGCCACCAGCGCGGGGCGTGTGGCGAGGCCGAGCGGCTGGTGCGCCGCGCGATCGCGGCGCGCCCCGAGGTGGCCGCCTACCACGACAACCTCGGCGCGATCCTCGAGGCCACCGGTCGCGCGGGGGAGGCCCTGGAGTGCTACCGGCGCGCCGAGGCGCTCGAGCCCGGCGACCCCGACCGCGGCTTCAACCGCGGGGTGGCGCTCGCCGCCCTCGGGCGCCTCGACGAGGCCGAGGCGGCCTTGCGCGAGGCGCTGCGCCGGCGCCCCGGGGACGGCGCCGCCCACGACCGGCTGGGCAGCGTGCTGCGCCGCCAGGGGCGGGCCGGCGAGGCGCTCGCCGAGCACCGCGCGGCGCTCGCCGTCGAGCCGGACAATCCCGGCTTCCACCTCCAGCTTGGCCATGCCCTGGCCGCGCTCGGCGAGCACCGCGAGGCGGCGGCGGCCTACCGGCGGGCGCTCGCGCTCGCCCCGGGGGACGGCGCCGCCCACCTCCACCTCGGGGCCGCGCTGCGCGCGCTCGGGGATCTCGCCGGCGCCGAGCGCAGCCTGCGCCGCGCGCTCGCCCTCGGCGCCCCGCCGCCGGGCGCCCGGGTGGCGCTCGCCGGGCTGCTCGAGGAGCAGCGCCCCGGCGAGGCCCTGGCGGTGCTGCTCGAGGGCTGGCCCGAGGAGCGCGCCGATCCGGGGCTGCGCCGGGCGCTCGCCGCGCTGCTGCGCCGCCGCGCCCCGCAGGCGCCGGTGGCGCGGCTCGGCGAGCTCGTCGAGTCGCTGCTCGAGGAGGGCGATGCCACCGCCCAGGAGCTCGCCGCGGCCGGCTACGCCCAGGTGCGGCTGCGCCATCGGCTTGCCGGCGACGACCCGCAGCGCCTCGAGGCGGCCCTCCCGGCGCTCGCCGGCGACCGGCTGCTCGGCTCGCTGCTGACCCGTGCGGTCAACTGCGACCCGCTGCTCGAGCCGGCGCTGGGCGGCCTGCGCCGGCTGCTCGCCGGGCGCTGCGCCGAGCGAGGGAGGGTCCGGGCGCTCGCCGCGGCGCTCGCCCGCCAGGCCTTCCTCAACGAGTACCTGTGGCCGGCCAGCAGCGCCGAGCAGGCGGCCTGCGCACGGCGTGCGGTGCGTCTCGAGGCGGCGATCGCGGGCGGTGCCGCGCCGGGCGCGATCGCCGCCGATCTGATCGCCCAGGCGCTCTACCGGCCGCTCGCCGCGCTGCCCGGCGCCGCGGCGCTGGCCGCCCGGGCCGAGGAGGCCGGCGGGGCGCTCGAGCCGGCGCTCGCCGGGCTGCTCGATGCCTGCCTGCACGCACCGCTCGCCGAGCAGGCGATCGCGGCCGCGCTGCCGGCGCTGACCCCGATCGAGGACCCGACCTCGCGAGCCGTGCGCGCGCACTACGAGGCCAATCCCTACCCGCGCTGGCTCGAGGCTCCGGCCGGCCGGGCCGAGGACTACGCGAGCTTCCTCGAGCGCCGCTACCCCGGGTTCCGCGCGCCGGACTGGCTGCGCGCCCCGGTCCGGGTGCTGGTGGCCGGCTGCGGGACCGGCCAGGAGGCGGTAGCGGCCGCGCGGATGCGCCCCGGCTGCGAGGTGCTGGCCGTGGATCTCAGCCGCGCGAGCCTCGCCTACGGGGCGCGGATGGCCGCCGCGCAGGGGCTCGCCGGGCGGCTGCGCTTCGCCCAGGCCGACCTGCTCGGGCTGCCCGCGCTCGGCGAGCGCTTCGCGGTGATCGAGTCCACCGGGGTGCTCCACCACCTCGCCGAGCCGCTGGCCGGCTGGCGGGCGCTGGTCGAGTGCCTGCGCCCGGGCGGGGTGATCAAGGTCGGCCTCTACAGCCGCCGGGCGCGCGCCGTGATCAACCGGGCCCGCGAGCGGATCGCGGCGCGCGGCCTGGCCCCGAGCCCCGAGGCGATCCGCGCGCTGCGCGCCGAGCTGCTCGCCGAAGGGCGCGACGGGCCGCTCGGCGAGCTGCTCGCCAGCGAGGACTTCTACAGCCTGAGCGGCTGCCGCGACCTGCTCTTCCACTGCTGCGAGCACCAGTTCACCTGGGCCGAGGTCGCGGACGCGGTCGCTGCCCTGGGGCTCGAGGTGATCGGCGTCGAGGCCGCGGACGCCGGGGTCCTCGAGCGCTACCGCCAGGCCCACCCGCACGACCCGCGCGGTGCCGACCTGGCCGCCTGGGAGCGCTTCGAGCGCGCCCACCCGCAGGCCTTCACGGCGATGTACGTCTTCTGGTGCCGGCGGCCGGGGTAGTCCAGACGTTGGGGCGCGCCCCGCCGCGGCGCCCGATCACAGCCCGGCAAGCTGCGCGGCCCGGAACGGTCAGTCGCGGTAGCCGACCTCGCGCTGATGGCGGATGGCGAGCACCCGGACCTCATCCCTGGCGGGCAGGAACCGGTACAGGGCGAGGTATCCGGTCCGGCCATAGGAGATGACCAGTTCGCGGATCTCGCCCTCGAGGCGCCGCCCGAGGAGCGGGTGGCGGGCGAGCGGCTCGACGGCAGTGCGGATCGCGCTCGCCGCGGCGCTCGCGGCGAGCGGATCGTGCGCGGCGAGGAACTCGAACGCCCGTTCCAGGTCGCGGAGCGCTGCGCGCGAGTAGACTACCCTCGGCAAGGGCGCGGACGCGCAGCAGGATCGCCGGCGGCGAGCCGCTCGATCCAGTCGTGGACCTCGTCGGCGGCATATACCTCGCCCCCGGCCTCGATCTCACGGTCGGCTGCGAGCGCCTCGGCCACCAGGGCCTGGAGGCGTTCCTCGCGCTCCACCTCGCGGGCGACGGCCTCCACCATCACCCGGTGGGCGCTGCGTCCGGTGGCCCTGGCGAGCCGCTCGACCCGTGCGCGCAGCTCGTCGGGAAGCTTGAGGGTGGTGCTCCGGTTCATCGGATCCTGCCTCGGGTCGCGGACCGAAGGTGACAATAGGGTAACACCTCGATCGGCACGGCTCCATGGCG
>CAZRGU010000239.1:0-5820 GCA_964599705.1 uncultured Ectothiorhodospiraceae bacterium
AGCGCTTGATGTTGGCGGTGAGCTTGCGCAGCGCCTGGGACATCAGCCGCGCCTGCAGCCCGACGTGCGAGTCGCCCATCTCGCCCTCGAGCTCGGCCTTCGGGGTGAGCGCCGCGACCGAGTCGATGACCACCACGTCGACGGCCCCCGAGCGCACGATCATGTCGGTGATCTCGAGGGCCTGCTCGCCGGTGTCGGGCTGGGAGACGAGCAGCTCGTCGACGTCGACCCCGATGCGCCTGGCGTAGCTCGGGTCGAGGGCGTGCTCGGCGTCGATGAAGGCCGCCGCCCCGCCGTGCCTCTGGGCCTGGGCGATGACCTCGAGGGTCAGGGTGGTCTTGCCCGAGGACTCCGGCCCGTAGATCTCGACCACCCGCCCGCACGGCAGCCCGCCGACCCCGAGGGCGACGTCGAGCCCCAGCGAGCCGGTCGAGATCACCGGCAGGTCCTTGACCGCCCGGGTGTCGCCCATGCGCATGATGGCGCCCTTGCCGAACTGGCGTTCGATCTGGGACAGGGCGGCGCTCAGGGCCCGCTTGCGGTTCTCATCCATCGATCTGTTCCTCGGCTGGCGCAGGGGGGCTCGCAAACTGGAGATTATCCCACAGCCTCGGGCGCGAACATAGCGAGCGGTCCGCCGGAGGGTAGGCGGCGGGCGCCGCTCCCGAACAACCCTTCCTCCTCCTACGCCCGGCCCGAGCGCAGCGGACCCTCAAGGGTTGCGAGGGTGGGTAGCCCGCGCGGCGGCGTGGAGGCGGCGCGAGAGGCTGGATGCCGGAGCGCCGCCGACCCGCAGCGAGCCGCGCCACGGAGGGTGCGGCGAGCGGCAGCCGCGCGGGCCACCCACCCTCGCAACCCGCCCGCGCAACGTCATCCGCAGGGGCGGCCGCCGTCCTCCACCCCGCGCGCCAGGCTACAGCGCCCAGCGGCGCAGGCAGCGGTAGCGGGCCCCCTCCGGGCGGGTCTCGGAGGCGACCAGGCGGAACTCGCCGACCGGCCACTCGATCGGGCGGTGGGGCCGCTCGCGGTGGCGCCCGCCGACCTTGCGGGCCAGCGTCACGTGGGCGCGGAAGGGACGGCGCTCGAGGGAGAGGCCCGCCCCACCGGCCGCCCCGTGGAGGTCGGCGGCCAGGCGGCGCAGCGCCTCGGGGACCTCGGCCGGGGCCGACCACAGGACCCGCGGGCCGGGCCAGTGGCCGAGGCGCTCGAGGCGCAGCACGAAGGGCTCGCCGCGCAGCGCCGTGGCGGCCTCCTCGAGGCGCGCGCGGAGCGCAGGGTCGCAGGCGCCGAGGAAGATCAGGGTCAGGTGCAGGTTCTCGGCCGGCACCCGGCGCCCGGACTTGCCGAGCGCCTCGCGGGCCAGGGCGGCGAGCGCGGCGCGCACCTCCTCGTCGGGCCACAGGGCGAGGAACAGGCGCTCGCGGCGCCCCGCCCGCGGCTCGCGCCCGCCCGCGCCGCTGGTGCCACCCGCTGCCGCCACCGCCGCCAAGCCCTCCTCCGCCCGGTCTCCCCTGCTCGCGCCCCGCGCTCAGCGCCGGGCCAGCGCCGCGGCCGCCAGCGCCAGCCAGCCGGCGATGAAGGCCGCGCCGCCGAGGGGCGTGATCGCACCGAGCCCGCGCGCTCCGCTCAGGGCCAGCGCGTAGAGGCTGCCGCTGAAGAGCACGATGCCGGCCGCGAACAGCACCCCGGCGGCCGCGGCGAGGCGCGAGGGCCGCGGCCACAGCCCGGCCGCCAGCATCCCCAGGGCGTGGTACATCTGGTAGCGGGCCGCGGTCTCGACCAGGGCGAGCGCCGCGCCCGGGAGCACCCCGCGCAGCCCGTGGGCGGCGAACGCGCCGGCCCCGACCGCGAGGGCGGCGAAGAGCGCACCGAGGGCGAGCAGCCCGCGGCTCACCGCCCCGCCCCTCCCGCGCCGCTCCCATCGAGGCGCTCGCCGATCCCGGCCAGCGCCGCGGCCACCGCGGCGCGGCGCACCGCGGCGCGCGAGCCGGGCAGGTGCACGGTGCAGGCCTCGGGAGCGCGCCCGGGCAGTGCCCAGGCCAGGCACACCGTGCCGACCGGCTTGGCGGCGCTGCCTCCGCCCGGCCCGGCGATGCCGCTGACCGCCACCGCGACCTCGGCCGCAGCGCGGGCCAGCGCCCCGGCGGCCATCTCGCGGACCACCGCCTCGCTGACCGCGCCGTGGGTGGCGAGCGTCGCCGCGCGCACCCCGAGCAGCTCGCGCTTGGCCTGGTCGGAGTAGGTCACGAAGCCGCGCTCGAACCAGGCCGAGCTGCCCGGCACCGCGGTCACCGCCTGGGCGACCCAGCCGCCGGTGCACGACTCGGCGGTGACCAGGTGCCAGCCGCGGGCGGCGAGCAGCGCCCCGGCGCGCCGGGCCAGGCGCCCGAGGTGGGGGGCGGGCGGTGCGGGTCGCCGCGCGCTCACCCGAGCAGCACCTCGAGGTCCTCGGCGGTCAAGGTGCGCATCAGCCCCTCGTCGGCACGGACCACCGCCTCGGCGAGCTCGCGCTTGCCGGCCTGCAGCTCGAGGATCTTCTCCTCGACGGTGTCGCGGGCGATCAGGCGGTAGGCGAAGACGCTGCGGGTCTGGCCGATGCGGTGGCTGCGGTCGATCGCCTGGGCCTCGACCGCGGGGTTCCACCACGGGTCGAGCACGAAGACGTAGTCGGCGGCGGTGAGATTGAGCCCCTGGCCGCCGGCCTTGAGGCTGATCAGGAACACCGGGCAGCCGGGATCGTCCTGGAAGCGGGCGACCCGCGCGCCGCGATCGCGGGTCCGTCCATCGAGGTACTCGAAGGGGATGGCGAGGCGCTCGAGGGCGGCGCGCACGATCGCCAGGAAGCGGGTGAACTGGGAGAAGACCAGCGCCTTGTGGCCCTCGGCGACGACGTCGCGCAGGCTCTCGATCAGGGCCTCGACCTTGGCGCTGTCCTCGGCGGCGCGCTCGGGGTCGATCAGCCCCGGGTGGCAGGCGGCCTGACGGAGGCGCAGCAGCGCCTCGAGGACGTGGATCTTGGCCCGCGCCAGGCCGACCCGGGCGATGCGCCGCCCGAGCAGCGAGCGGTAGTAGTCGCGCAGCTCGTCGTAGAGGCGGCGCTGCTCGGCGCCGAGCTCGCAGACCAGGGTCTGCTCGGTCTTCGGTGGCAGGTCGGCGAGCACCTGCTCCTTGGTGCGCCGGAGGATGAAGGGGCGCAGCCCGCGGGCCAGCCCGGCGGCCAGCTCGGGGTCGGCGCGCGCCCCGGCGCGGGCCAGCGGGGCGAAGGCCGTGGCCCGTCCGAGCAGGCCCGGCTCGAGGAACTCGAACAGCGACCAGAGCTCCCCGAGGTGGTTCTCGACCGGGGTGCCGGTCATCGCCAGGCGCCGTTCGGCGGGCAGCAGCCGGCAGGCCTTGGCGGCCTGCGAGCGCGGGTTCTTGATGGCCTGGGCCTCGTCGAGGATCACGTAGTGGAAGCGCTGCTCGCGCAGCACGGCGATGTCGCGGCGCACCGTGCCGTAGGTGGTGACCACCAGGTCGTGCTCGGCGAAGGCAGCGCGGGCCGCCTCGCGCTCCGGGCCGGTGTAGTCGAGCACCCGCAGCCGCGGGGTGAAGCGCGCCGCCTCCTCGAGCCAGTTGTAGACCAGGCTGCGCGGCACCACGACCAGCGAGGGCAGACGCGCGCCTCGGGGGGCGGGGCGCCGGGTGCGCCACCACTCGAGCAGCGCCAGCACCTGCACGGTCTTGCCGAGGCCCATGTCGTCGGCCAGGCAGCCGCCGGCCTCGATCTCGTCGAGAAAGCACAGCCAGCCGAGCCCCTGGCGCTGGTAGCCGCGCAGCTCGCCGCGAAAGCTCGCCGGCGGGTCACGCGGCTCGACGGTGCGCGCCTCGCCGAGCCGCTCGCGCCAGCGCGCGAAGCGCTCGTCGAGGCGCACCTCGGCGTCGCGCTCGGCGAGCAGCACGTCGAGCAGGGCGGCCTGGGCGCGCCCGAAGCGCAGCCGCCCGTCGCTGATCTCGGCGAGCCCGGCGATCGCCCCGAAGCGCTCCAGCCACTCGTCGGGGACCACGCCGAGCGAGCCGTCGCCGAGGCGCACGAAGCGCTCGCCGTCGCGCCCGGCACGCAGCAGCTCGGGCAGCGCCACGCTCTGCCCGGCGAAGGCCACCCGGGCATCGAGATCGAACCAGTCGACCCCGGAGGTGACGTCGAGCTGCAGCGCGCCGGGGGCGTGCAGCCGCACCCCCTGGATCTCGACCCGCCAGCCCTCGGCGACCAGCGCGCGGGCCAGCTCCGGGGCGCGGCGTGCCGCGATCCGGTAGTGGCCGCGCCGCCCGTGGCCGCCCGGGTCGTGGCGCACACCGCGCTCGGCGAGCGCGGCGAGCAGCCGCTCCTCGGCCTCGCGGTCGCGCACCACCACCTGCCCGGCCGCCAGGTCGACGAACGCCCCGACCGCCGCCTCCGGCTCGACCCGGCGCCCGGCGTACTCGAAGGTGACCTCGACGGCGGCGTCGCCGCCGCGGTAGCGCCCGCGCCGGCCGCGGCTGCGGATCGAGACCTCGCCGCGCGGCGCCACCACGACCCGCTCGAGCTCGAGCTCGGCGGGGAGCGCGGCCGGCGGCCGGTGGGCCAGCGACCACCAGTGGGCGAGAAAGGCCTCGCGCTCGGCGAACGGGATCCGGCACTCGCCGGTCTGGGCCAGTGCGTCGAGCCAGCCCGCGTCGCGCGGCTCGGCGAGCCGGGCGATGCGATCGCGCAGCACCAGCAGCCCGTCGGGCAGGGCACAGACCACCTCCTCGAGCGAGCGCTCCTCGCCGTCGCGGACGAGCCGCCCGGCGAGGCGCCAGGCGGCCTCCGCGGGGAGCACCTCGAAGCGGACCTCGAGCGACCACGGGGCGCCGTCCCAGGCCAGCGGCCGGTAGGCATCGGCGTTGGCCTCCTCCCCGGCGTGCCAGACCAGCCGGCCGGTGGCGGCCAGCGCCGGGAGCAGCAGCTCGTGCATCACCGGGGCGAGGCGGCGGGCGTGGACCCGGTGGTCGGCCGTCCCGGGATAGGCGCCGGCCACGCCCACCGGGTCGCGGTTGCCGATCAGCAGCGCCAGCAGACGGCGGTCCTCGGGGTCCGGGTAGCGGCCGAGATCGTGCTCGTCGAGCCCGGCGCGGCGCAGCGCGCCGAGGGTGCCGTCCTTGCGCGGGCGGCGATGGTAGAGACCGATGACCAGCCCGCGGCTGGCGCGGCTGGCATCGATGTCGACCACGAACCAGGCCTGGCGCCCGGGCTCGGCGGACAGCGACCGGCCCGGCACGGCCTGCCCCGCGGCCGCGCGGGCGCCGGCCAGCACCTCGCTCCAGCGCGCCCGCGGCGCGGGCGACTCGGCCGGCGCACCCGGAGCCTCGGCCGGGCGCCAGCCCGGATCACCGTGACCGGGCAGCTCGTCGTCGACGTCGAGGGCGTGCTGGATGACCACCTCGCGCCCTCCGGCCGGCTCCTCGGCCCAGCCGCGGTCATCGAGCACCAGCAGGGTCGCCCAGAGGTGCTTGCAGAGATCGCCGCCGGCGTAGTACGGGCACGAGCAGGTGGCGGCGAGAAACAGCGTGCGCCCGTCGGAGTCGGGCTCGATCCGGACCTCGACCCGGTAGAGCTGACCGGCGCTGCCGCGCACCCGGGCACGCAGCAGGTGCTCCTCGAGCGCCTCGAGGATCACCCGCCGGGTCGCGAAGTAGTCCTCGCCGCGGGCCCGGATCCGCGGGTCGAAGAAGCGCGCGCAGCGCCGCGCGAGGACCCCGGGAGAGACGTCGGCAGAGGCGAAGCGGGTGGGCACTGCGTCGATCGATCCGGATACCGAAACG
>CAZRGU010000240.1:0-5809 GCA_964599705.1 uncultured Ectothiorhodospiraceae bacterium
GGCTAGCTCGCCGCCAGCCGTCGCAAGCCGTCGATGTCGAGGAGCACGATGGAGTGGCGCTCGGTGCGAATGAGGCCGTCGCGGGCCAGCCGCGCGAGGATCCGCGAGAAGGTCTCGGGCTGCACCCCGAGGCGCGAGGCAAGCTCGTGCTTGGGCAGGGTCAGCACCAGCTCGGGTGACTCGACCACCCCCTTCGGGATCTGCTGGAGCAGGAAGGTGGCGAGCCGGAAGGTGGCGTTGTGCAGGGTCAGCCGGTCGATCTCCTCGACCTGCTGGCGCAGCCGCCGGCTCATCGCCGCCATCATCCGGAAGCAGGTGTCGATCGAGCCGCGCATCAAGGTCACCATGGTCGCGCTGTCGAAGCCGAGCACCTCGCTCGGCGCCAGCGCCTCGGCGCTGACCGGATAGCCGCTGACGCGTTCCATGAACATGATCGCCTCGGCGAAGGTCTCGTGCGGGCGCACGAACCAGATGACCTTCTCGACGCCCTCGGGCGAGAGCCGGTAGAGCTTGAGCAGGCCGTCGCGCAGGTAGAAGAACTGGCGCGCCGGCTCGCCGAGGTCGAAGAGCCGCTCGCCACCGGCGAGCCGGTAGGCGCGCGCGGTCGCGGCGATCCGGGCAAGCTCGTCCTCGGAGAGCGCCGAGAACAGATGAATGCTGCGCAGCTCCTCGAGCCCTGGCCGGTCCAGCGGCGCCATTTCCCACCCCCGCGCTCAGGTTTCAGGGAAGGTTAACACTCGGACCATGGTCACGGAAGCGGTCCGCACCCCTCCCGCGCCCCCATCGACTGACGGCGGCCGAGGCAGCGGTTCGGGCCGCGCCGCGTGGGCCGGAACGGCTTGATATGGATCAAGTTGGCGGTCACTCGGCGCGTGCGAGGATGACTGCGCGCCGTTCACGGCGCGCCGCGGAGCTTCCCGGGGCATGAGGGTTCGGCTGCTTCTGCTGCGTGACTGCGCGCCCTCGGCGCGGGCGCTGGCGGTGTGGAGCGAGGCCTGCGGCGCCCGGGGGATCGAGCTCGCGGTGCTCTACAGCGACGAGCCCGAGGGCGCCGGGCTGATGGAGCGTTTCGCGCTCGGTGTGCTGCCCGCGGTGTTTCTCGACGAGCGGCTCGCCGCGGTCGGCGTGCAGTCGCCCGGGGAGGCCGCAACGCTGCTCGAGGAGGCCGGCCGCGCGGCGGGCGGTCAGACCACCGGCGCGCCGTAGCCCCAGCTGTAGGGAACCGGCCCCGAGAGGGCGACCACGTCGCCGTCCTGGATGTAGTAGTCGGTTCGCACCGGACCGTGCAGCGTCCGGGTGATGTCGCGGCCGTTGACCAGCACCAGGAAGACCTCGCCGCGCGGCACCTCGAGCGCCTCGAGCAGATCGGCGATGCTCGAGCCGGCCGGCAGGCTCATCGGGCGCCCGTCGTGCCCGCCGCCCTTGAGGCGGCTGATGCTGTTGAACAGGCGCACCTCGAAGGTGACCTGCGCCTCCCCCAGGTTGTGGCCCAGGCCGGCGGTGTCCTGCTCGCGCGCCTCCATCGCCTCCAGCATGGCGCCGGCCCGGGGCGGCGACCTTGACCTGCATCAAGGCGGCCCGACCGGGATCCGTTCGCCGCCCCCCCTCGCCGATGGCGACGCTCCGAGGCGCCGGGCGATGCCCATCGCGCCGCGGCGGCGGGGAGGGAGAGGCGCCGGCTTCAGGCCCCGCGCACGGATCGAGCCGCGCCGCCGGCCAGTGCCCGCCAGACCCGCTCGGGGGTGGCCGGCATGTCGATGGCGTCGTGCCCGAGGGCGTCGACCACGGCGTTGATCACCGCCGCGCAGCCGCCGATGTTGCCGCACTCGCCGGCGCCCTTCATGCCCAGCGGGTTGTTGCCGGTCGGCTCGCCGGTCTGCACGAGATCGAAGCGCGGCAGGTCGCTGGCCCGCGGCAGGGCGTAGTCGAGGAACGAGCCGGTCACGAGCTGCCCGCTGTCGGGGTCGTAGACCGCCTCCTCGAGCAGCGCCTGGCCGATCGCCTGGGCCAGCCCGCCGACCACCTGGCCGCGCGCGATCGCCGGATTGAGCAGCGTGCCGAGGTCGTCGACACCGGTGAAGGCGCACAGCTCGATCTCGCCGGTCTCCGGATCGATCTCGACCTCGCAGACGTAGGCCCCATTCGGGCAGGTCAGGTTCTCGCCCGCGAAGTCGGCCTCGGCCAGGCAGCCGCGGGCGAAGCCCTCGCCGGTCTCGGCCGCCGGCAGCTCGAGGAGCCCGACGGCCAGATCCGTCCCCACCACCCGGAAGCGCCCGGCGCCGTACTCGAGGTCCTCGGCCGCGACCTCGAGGGTCTCGGCGGCCAGCTCGCGGGCCACCTCGAGGAAGCGCTCGCTGGCCCGGGCCAGGGTCGCCGCCCCGATCGGCAGCGAGGACGACCCGCCGGTGCCCCCGCCCCGCTCGAGCAGCGCGCTGTCGCCCTGCACCACCCGGACCCGATCGAGCGGGATCTCGAGGCGGCTGGCGACCACCTGCGCGAAGGCGGTCTCGTGGCCCTGTCCCGAGGACTGGGTGCCGGTGTGGACCTCGACCCGGCCGTCGGCGGCGAGACGCACGCGGCAGGTCTCGCCGGTGTCGCCACCGGTGGCGTGCAGGTACATCCCGAGGCCGATGCCGCGGCGCCGGCCGCGGGCCAGGGCGCGCGCGCGACGCTCCTCGAAGCGCGCCCAGCCGGAACGCTCGAGCGCGGCATCGAGCACCCGCGCGAAGTCGCCGCAGTCCCAGACCAGCCCGAAGGGCGTCGTGTAGGGCATCTCGGCGGCCTCGATCAGGTTGCGCCGGCGCAGCGCGACCCGGTCGATGCCGCACGCTCGCGCCGCCTTGTCGATCAGGCGCTCGAGCAGGTAGGTGATCTCGGGCTTGCCCGCACCCCGGTAGGCATCGGTCGGCGCGCTGTGGGTGAGCACCCCCTCGACCCGCAGGTACAGCGCCGGGATCCGGTAGCAGTGGCCGAACACCTTGGCCAGGGCATCGGTCGGGATCATCGGGCCGAGGGTCGACAGATAGGCGCCGAGGTTGGCGCGCAGGTGGGCGCGCACGGCCAGGAAGCGGCCGTCGGCGTCGAGCGCGATCTCGGCGCAGTCGAGGTGATCGCGCCCGTGGGCGTCGCTGAGGAAGCCCTCGCCGCGCTCGCTGACCCAGGCCACCGGCCGCCCGAGCTCGCGGGCCGCATGCACCACCAGGGCCTGCTCCGGATAGGCGACCAGCTTCATGCCGAAGCTGCCTCCGACGTCGCCGGTGACCACCCGCAGGCGCTCCTCGTCGAGGCCGAGCGCGGCGGCGATGACCCGGCGGATCAGGTGGACCCCCTGGCTCTGAGTGCGCAGGGTGGCCTGCCCGGCGCCGGCGTCCCACTCGCCGATCGCGGCCCGCGGCTCGAGCGGGGAGACCGCGATGCGGTTGTTGACCACCCGGATGGCGCAGGTCCGCGCGGCCCCGGCGAAGGCCGCCTCGACGGCTGCCGCATCGCCCTTCTCCCAGTCGAAGCACGGCTCGCCGCGCTCGATCGTGGCGGCCGCCGCGAGCGGCTGGTAGTCGACCGCCACCGCCTCGGCGCCGGCGCGTGCCGCGGCCGGGCTCTCGGCGACCACCAGGGCGACCCCCTCGCCGCAGTAGCGCACCCGCTCGACGGCGAGCAGCGGGCGCTCGGGGGCGCGCGGCGGCGAGCCGTCACGCGAGCTCAGCGGGTAGATGCACGGCAGCGGCCCGAGGCCGGCGGCGGCGAGCTCGGCACCACCGTAGACGGCCACCACCCCCGGCACGGCGCGCGCCCCGTCCAGCCCGATGGCGCGGATCCGCGCGTGCGCGTGAGGCGAGCGGACCAACCGGGCGTGCAGCGCGCCGGCCGGAGCCTGGTTGGCGACGAAGCGTCCGGCGCCGCGCAGCAGCCGCTCGTCCTCGAGGCGGGCGAGTGGCGACCCGATCACCGGATCGCCCCGTCGGCGGCCTTGATCGCGGTCAATATTCCCCTCCGGACGAGTGGATATGCTGGCTCCCCGACCCCCTGTCCGAGCAGGTGACGGTCATGCATCTGGAACTCGACCCCGGCGAGCGCGACACGCTGGCCAACGCCCTGCGCAGCTACCTCGGTGACCTCTCGGTCGAGATCGCCGACACCGACACCCGCGAGTATCGCCAGCGCCTCAAGGCCGAGCGCGAGACCCTCAGCCGGATCCTCGAGCGGCTGCGGGCCGCGGCCGGCTCCGAGTAGTCGGCCCGCGGCGCTCACGGCACCAGCACCGCAGCCCCGCTCAGACGCCCCTCGCGCAGCCGCGCGAGCGCCTCGCCGGCCTCGGCCAGCGCGAAGGTCTCGACCTCGGCGCGCACCGGCACCTGCGGGGCCAGGGCGAGAAAGGCCTCGCCGTCGGCGCGGGTCAGGTTGGCCACCGAGAGCAGGCGCTTCTCGCGCCACAGCCAGTCGTAGGGAAACGACGGGATCGGGCTCATGTGGATCCCGCCGCAGACCACCGCCCCGCCCGGGCGCACCGCGCGCAGGGCGGCGGGGACCAGGGCCCCGACCGGGGCGAAGATCAGCGCCGCGTCGAGCTCGACCGGTGGCGACTGGTCCGAGCCGCCCGCCCAGCACGCCCCCAGCGAGCGCGCGAAGCGCTGCCCCTCGACATCCCCGGGACGGGTGAAGGCGTAGACCTCGCGGCCCTGGTGGCGGGCCACCTGGGCGACGATGTGCGCGGCGGCCCCGAAGCCGTAGAGGCCGATGCGCTCGGCCTCGCCGGCCAGGCGCAGCGTGCGATAGCCGATCAGGCCGGCGCAGAGCAGCGGCGCGGCCGCCACGTCGTCGTAGCCCTCGGGCAGCGCCAGGCAGTAGCGGGCATCGGCGACCAGGTACTCGGCATAGCCGCCATCGAGGTGATAGCCGGTGAAGCGCGCCTGCGGGCAGAGGTTCTCCCGCCCGCCGCGGCAGTAGCGACACTCGCCACAGGTCCAGCCGAGCCACGGCACCCCGACGCGGGCCCCGATCGCCGGGGCCTCGACGCCCTCACCCAACGCCACCACCCGCCCGGCGACCTCGTGGCCCGGGATCAGCGGCCGCTTGCCGTCGCGCAGATCGCCGTCGACCACGTGCAGATCGGTGCGGCACACGGCGCAGGCACCGACCTCGATGCGCACCTGCCCGGGGCCGGGCTCGGGCAGCGCCACCTCGCGCAGCGCCAGCGTGCCGCCTGGCGCGTCGAGCAGCATGGCCCGCATCGTGCCGGCTCCGTGCCGCCCGCGCCGCTCAGGGCGCCGCGTAACGCCCGCGTCCGCTGCGCACCAGCAGCCCGCTGCGGGCGAGCTCGCCACAGGCCACCGAGACCTGCTGGCGCAGTGCCTTGCTCTTCGACTGGTAGCCGGCGGCGAGCACTGCCTCGGTGATCTCGGCCGGGGTGCTCGCCCCGGCGGCGACCGCCGCGACGATCGCCGCCTTGAGCGATCCGGCGCGCGGCGCGCGGCCGCTCGCCGGGGCCCTGGCGCCGCGGGGCGTGTCGCCCTTGCCGGAGTCCACGCCGTACTCGGCGAGCTCGGAGTCGATCTCGGCGAGCCGCGCGCGCAGCTCCTCGCGCTCGCGCTGCAGGTCCTCGATCATCGCCCGGAACAGGGCCCGACGCTCCTCGCGGCTGTCCGTCTTCCTTCGTGCCATTCTCCGCTCTCCTCAGCTTTCATCGAACAGGGACTAAGCCGTTAATTTTCCAAAACCTTTCAAAGGTCACGCAACGACGTTGATCCCACGGTCCACCCCGGGCAGAGCCCGGGCTACGGCGATCCCTGGCTCTGGCTCGATCCCGGGCAGA
>CAZRGU010000241.1:0-5803 GCA_964599705.1 uncultured Ectothiorhodospiraceae bacterium
ACCTCGTAGCCCGGGCTCTGCCCGGGGTTGAGCGCGGGGCGTGAGCCAGCGCGTGTGCCCACGCGCCGGCCTGACCTCGTAGCCCGGGCTCTGCCCGGGGTTGAGCGCGGGGCGTGAGCCAGCGCGTGTGCCCACGCGCCGGCCTGACCTCGTAGCCCGGGCTCTGCCCGGGGTTGAGCGCGGGGCGTGAGCCAGCGCGTGCGCCCACGCGCCGGCCTGACGCAGGCAAACAGAACAAGATGCGACCCGCCCCACCGGCGTCGCGCGCGACCATCCATGTGAGGGCAGCCGATGATCGACTTCCAGACCCACCCCGACCGCTACCGCCACTGGCAGCTCCGCATCGAGGGCCCGATCGCCCACCTGGCGATGGACGTCGACGAGCAGGCCGGCCTCGCCCCCGGCTACGAGCTCAAGCTCAACTCCTACGATCTCGGGGTCGACATCGAGCTCTACGACGCCGTGCAGCGGCTGCGCTTCGAGCACCCCGAGGTGCGCGCGGTGGTCATCGAGTCGGCCAAGCCGAGCATCTTCTGCGCCGGAGCGAACATCCGCATGCTCGGCGCCGCCAGCCACCAGCACAAGGTCAACTTCTGCAAGTTCACCAACGAGACCCGCAACGCCATCGAGGACGCCAGCGCCTGCTCCGGGCAGCGCTACCTGTGCGCCATCAACGGCACCGCCTCGGGGGGCGGCTACGAGCTGGCGCTGGCCACCGAGCACCTGCTGATGGCCGACGACGGCTCGACCGCGGTCTCGCTGCCCGAGGTGCCGCTGCTCGCGGTGCTGCCGGGCACCGGCGGGCTCACCCGGCTGGTCGACAAGCGCAAGGTGCGCCGCGACCGCGCCGATCACTTCTGCACCCTGGCCGAGGGCATCAAGGGGCGCCGCGCGCTCGAGTGGGGGCTGGTCGACGAGCTGGTGCCGCGCTCGCGCCTCGAGGCGGCGGTCGCCGAGCGCGCCGCGGCGCTCGCGGCCGCCTCGGACCGCCCGCGGGATGCCACCGGGATCCGCCTCGGCCCGCTCGAGCGCAGCATCGAGGGCGATGTCCTGCGCTATCCGCACCTCGAGGTCGCCATCGACCGCGAGCGCGGCTGTGCGACCCTGACCGTGAGCGCCCCGGAGGCCGATCCACCGGTCGATCTCGAGGCCATCCACGCCGCCGGCGAGCGCTTCTGGCCGCTGGCCGTGGCCCGCGCCCTCGACGACGCCATCCTCCACCTGCGCTTCAACGAGCCCGAGGTCGGGCTGTGGGTGCTGCGCACCGGCGGCGAGGCGGAGCGCGTGGCCGCCGCCGATCGGGCCCTCGTCGCGCACGCCGGCGACTGGCTGGTGCGCGAGATCACCCTCTACCTCAAGCGCACCCTGAAGCGCCTGGATGTCAGCGCGCGCAGCCTGCTGGCGCTGATCGAGCCCGGCTCCTGCTTTTCCGGCACGCTGCTCGAGCTGGCGCTGGCCGCCGATCGCAGCTTCATGCTCGAGGGCACCTTCGAGGACAGCAACCTGCCCCCGGCGCGGCTGCGCCTCGGGGCGATGAACTTCGGGCCGCTGCCGATGGGCAACGGCCTGACCCGGCTGGCGACCCGCTTCCTCGCCGACCCCGGCCACCTGGCGACCCTCGAGGCCCGCGCCGGCGAGGACCTGGAGGCCGCCGAGGCCGAGGCCCTCGGCCTGGTCACCTTCATCCCCGACGACATCGACTGGGAAGACGAGGTGCGCCTCGCCATCGAGGAGCGCTCCAGCCTCTCTCCCGACGCGCTCAGCGGCATGGAGGCCAACCTGCGCTTCGCCGGTCCCGAGACCCTCGAGACCAAGATCTTCGGCCGCCTGAGCGCCTGGCAGAACTGGATCTTCCAGCGCCCCAACGCGGTCGGTGAGGAAGGGGCGCTGCGTGCCTACGGCAGCGGCCGCAAGCCCCGCTACGACAAGACGAGAGTGTGAGATGGGCATCGACTACGCGAGCAAGATCCCCAACAACGTCGACCTGGCCGGGAACCGCCGCCTGCAGCGCGCGCTCGAGTCCTGGCAGCCGAAGTTCCTCGACTGGTGGCGCGACATGGGCCCGGTGGGGACCTCGACCCACGAGGTCTACCTGCGCACCGCGGTGAGCGCCGAGCCGAGCGGCTGGGCCAACTTCGGCTACGTGCGGATGCCCGACTACCGCTGGGGGATCTTCCTCGCCCCGCCGGTCGAGGGGCGCACCATCGGCTTCGGCGAGCACCGCGGCGAGCCGGCCTGGCAGGAGGTCCCGGGCGAGTACCGCTCGGTGCTGCGCCGCCTGATCGTGACCCAGGGCGACACCGAGCCGGCCTCGGTCGAGCAGCAGCGCCACCTCGGCCGGACCTGCCCGTCGCTCTACGACCTGCGCAACCTCTTCCAGGTCAACGTCGAGGAGGGCCGCCACCTGTGGGCGATGGTCTACCTGCTCGATGCCCACTTCGGGCGTGACGGGCGCGAGGAGGCCGAGGCGCTGCTCGAGCGCCGCTCCGGGGATCCCGACCATCCGCGCATCCTCGCCGCCTTCAACGAGCGCACCCCGGACTGGCTGTCGTTCTTCATGTTCACCTTCTTCACCGATCGGGACGGCAAGTTCCAGCTCGCCGCGCTGGCCGAGAGCGGCTTCGACCCGCTCTCGCGCACCTGCCGCTTCATGCTCACCGAGGAGGCCCACCACATGTTCGTCGGCCTCACCGGGGTCGATCGGATCATCCGGCGCACCTGCGAGGTGATGCGCGCGAGCGGCGACGACGACCCGCGCCGCCAGGGGGTCATCGACCTGCCCACCGTGCAGCGCTACATCAACTTCCACTTCAGCGTCTCGCTCGACCTGTTCGGCTCCGAGGTCTCGACCAACGCCGCCAACTACTACACGGCGGGGCTCAAGGGGCGCTACAACGAGGCCGCGCGCGAGGACGATCACCGCCTCACCGAGGCCAGCTACCCGGTCACCGCGCTGGCCGGCGAGCGGCTCACCACCGCCGAGGTCAGCGCCCTGACCGCGATCAACGAGTGCCTGCGCGACGACTACGTGGCCGACTGCGCCAAGGGCCTGGCGCGCTGGAACCGCACCATCCGCGAGGCCGGCATCGACTTCGAGCTCCGGCTCCCGCACCGCGCCTTCAACCGCGGCATCGGCGCCTTCGCCGGGGTCCGGGTCTCGCCCGACGGGCGGGTCATCGACGAGGCCGAGTGGGAGCGGCGGGTCGACGAGTGGCTGCCGAGCGAGGCCGATCGGGCCTACGTGCACAGCCTGATGGGCAGCGCCATCCACGAGCCGGGCAGGATGGCGCACTGGATCGCGCCGCCGGCGCGCGGCATCAACAAGCAGCCGATCGAGTTCGAGTACGTGCGCTTCAACTGAGAGCTTGTGGTCATCGGCCCGGCGCGGCGAGACAATAGCGGCGCCGGGAGCGCCGAGACGGCGGCCGGTCGCGGCAGGACACACAGGGGAGGAGTCGTCATGGAGGAGCACACGGTCCGCATCACCCCGGGCAGCGACGGCCCGGCCATCGAGTTCGCCGAGACCTTCAACGTCGCCGTCCCGTTCATCGACCGCCACCTCGGCGAGGGGCGCGGCGAGAAGATCGCCGTGCGCACCACCGCCGGCGAGGAGGTGAGCTACGCGGCGCTCGCCGCCGGGGTCAACCGCGCCGGCAACGTGCTGCGCGCGGCCGGGATCGCCCCGGGCGAGCGGGTGCTGATGATGATCAAGGACTGCCCGGCCTTCCTCTACGTGTTCTGGGGGGCGATCAAGGCGGGCATCGTCCCGGTGCCGATCAACACCCTGCTGCGCGCCCCCGACTACGCCTACATGATCGAGGACTCCGGGTGCAGCGCGGTGGTCTACTCGCCAGAGTTCGCCGCCGAGGTCGAGCAGGCGCTCGGCGCGCTGGACGAGCGCCCGGGGCTCGCCCTGCTCACCGAGGGCGAGGGCGACAGCCTGGCCTCGCGCATGAGCGCGGCCGCGGAGACGCTCGAGGCGGTGCCGGCCCGGGCCACCGACGAGTGCTTCTGGCTCTACTCCTCGGGCTCGACCGGACGACCCAAGGGCGCCGTGCACCTGCACCGCAGCATGGTCGTGACCAGCCAGCTCTACGGGGTCGAGACCCTCGGGGTGAGCGAGGACGACGTGTGCTTCTCGGCCGCCAAGCTGTTCTTCGCCTACGGGCTCGGCAACGCCATGACCTTCCCGCTCTGGGTCGGTGCGAGCGCGGTGCTCTACGACGCGCGCCCGACCCCGGAGTCGACCTTCGAGACCATCGAGCGCTTCCGCCCGACGCTCTACTTCGGGGTGCCGACCCTCTACGCCGCCCAGCTCCAGGCCCTCGAGGGCCAGCCCCGCGATCTCTCCTCGCTGCGCTACTGCGTCTCGGCCGGCGAGGCGCTGCCGGCCGACATCTACCAGCGCTGGCTCGAGCGAACCGGGGTGCCGATCCTCGACGGCATCGGCTCGACCGAGGCGCTGCACATCTTCCTGTCCAACCGCCCCGGCGACGTGCGCCCGGGCACCAGCGGGCGCCGGGTGCCCGGCTACCAGGCCAAGGTGGTCGACGAGGCCGGAGCGGAGCTGCCGGCCGGCGAGAGCGGGCGGCTGTTCATCCGCGGGGCCTCGACCGCCCAGTACTACTGGAACAACCCGGCCAAGACCGCCGAGACCATGGTCGAGGGCTGGCTCAACACCGGGGATACCTACTTCGTCGACGAGGACGGCTACTACCACTACTGCGGGCGCAGCGACGACATGATGAAGGTCGGCGGCATCTGGTGCTCGCCGTTCGAGATCGAGGCACGCCTGATCGAGCACCCCAAGGTCCTCGAGGCGGCCGTGATCGGCCGCCCCGACGATGCCGGGCTGATCAAGCCGGCCGCCTACGTGGTGCTCAAGGACCCGGGCACGGCCGGCGAGGGGCTCGAGCGCGAGCTGCTCGAGCACTGCAAGGCGGGGCTCGCCCCCTACAAGTACCCGCGCTGGTTCACCTTCGTCGCCGAGCTGCCGAAGACCGCCACCGGCAAGATCCAGCGCTTCAAGCTGCGCGAGGCGGCCGGCGCCTGAGACCGCGGGGCCGCCCGCGACCGGCACGGCCGGCCGCGGGCGGCGCGAGCGCCACCCCCTGCGAGGAGCACCGATGGGCAACCCACCCGCCCCTGAGCACGACCCGGCGCTGGCCGCGACCCGCTTCATCGACCGCGACCACCCCGAGGTGGTGGCCTTCGCCCGCGAGGTCGCGGGGAGCGCCCGCGAGCCGGTCGAGCAGGCCCGGCGCCTGTATCTCGCGGTGCGCGACCGGATCCGCTACGACCCCTACTCGATGTCGCTCGCGGCCGAGCCCTACCTGGCCAGCAACGTGCTGCGGGCCGGGCGCGGCTACTGCATCCCCAAGGCGATCCTGCTCTGCGCGGCGGCCCGCGCACTCGGCATCCGCGCCCGGCTCGGCTTCGCCGACGTGCGCAACCACCTCAACACCGAGCGGCTGCGCGCCCTGATGGGCAGCGACGAGTTCCTCTACCACGGCTACACCGCGCTCGAGCTGGGCGGGCGCTGGCTGAAGGTCACCCCGACCTTCAACCGCGAGCTCTGCGAGCGCTTCGGGGTCGCGCCGATGGACTTCGATGGCGAGCACGACGCGCTGCTGCATGCCTACGACGGCGCCGGGCGGCGCCACATGGAGTACCTGCGCGACCACGGGCTGTTCGACGACTTCCCCTACGAGCGGGTGCGGGCTGCCTTCGCCGCGCGCTACCCGCACCTGCTCGGCGACATCGAGCGCGGCCACGAGACCCGCTTCGAGGACGAGCGTCCGCT
>CAZRGU010000242.1:0-5800 GCA_964599705.1 uncultured Ectothiorhodospiraceae bacterium
CGTGGCCGATCAGCACCCGCGGGTCGTCGGGCAGCGGCAGGCTCGAGAGCGCCCGGGCGAGGTCGGCCTGGCCGATCTTGGCCGCGCAGCCGGCGGCACGGGCGAGCTCGGTCAGCGGCGGGGGGGCTGGGCGGCTCATCGGTTTCCTCCCTGGCGGCGGTGGCGCAGGAGCTGGGCGACGATCCCGAACGAGATCTCGGCCGGGGTGTTGTTGCCGAGCTTGTCGCCGATCGGGCAGATGATGCGCTCGATGAACTCCCCGGCGACCCCGGCGGCGCGCAGGTCGCGGGCCAGCACCCGGGCCTTGCTGTCGCTGCCGATGACCCCGAGGAAGGCGGGTCTCGCCTCGCTGCGCGCCAGCGCCTCGAGGATCGGCAGGTCGCTGTGGTGCCCGCCGGTCATCACGATCACGTAGCTGCCGTCGGCCACCGCCTCGATCCCGTCGCGGTAGCGCTCGACCCGGCGCGGCTCGACGCGGGCGGTCCCGGCGAGCCGCTCGAGCCACTCGCTGCGGGTGTCGATGCAGGTCACCCGGCAGTCGAGCTCGGCGAGGAAGCGGCACAGCTTCTGGGCCACGTGCCCGGCCCCGAAGACCACGATCGACCAGTCGCTCGCCGCCCCGTGGACCTCGAGGAACAAGGCCACCTCGCCGCCGCAGGTCATCCCCAGGTCGCGCTGGATGTTCCAGCGCACGAAGCGGGTCGGCTCGCCGCCGTCCTCGATCAGGGCGCGGGCCTCCTCGGCGACCCGGGCCTCGAGCCGCCCGCCGCCGACCGTGCCGTGGCACAGCCCGGCGGCGGTGAACAGCGCCCGCGCCCCGACCACCTGGGGAACCGAGCCGCGCGCATCCACGATGGTGGCCACGCAGAACGGCGTTCCCGCGGTCTCGAGGCCGCGCATCGCGTCGATCAGCTCCAGGTCCAGCATGCTGCTCCGCGCTCCTCTCGCGGCAGGGCCGACGATGCCCGCTGCCTCGCCGGTCGCCCAAGATAACGCGGTTTGACATCGCGCGGGCGGGAGGGCTCAATTATCCTTACCATAATCGATACGATTCGGGCGACCGCAACGCTCGACAACCGAAGGGAGGACCACGGCATGAGGAGAAACCACAAGGCCCTGGCGACGCTGGCCGGCGCGGGGCTGATGCTCGCCGCAAGCGCTCCGGCACTCGCCGCACCCCCGATCAAGGTCGGCGTGCTGCTCCCGACCACCGGCGTGTTCGCCGGGCTCGGCAAGGACCAGACTGTCGCCCTCGAGATGGGCTTCGACGAGTTCGGGCGCACGGTCGGCGGCCGCACCATCAAGCTGATCAAGGCCGACACCGGCTCCAAGCCGAACACCGGGCTGGCCGCGGTCAAGCGGCTCATCCTGCGCGATCGGGTCGACGTGGTGGTCGGGATCATCTCCTCGGCGGTCGCCGGGGCGGTGCGTGACTTCGTGCACAAGGCCAAGGTGCCGCTGATCATCTCGAACGCCGGCAACAACGATCTCACCGGCAAGAAGTGCAGCCCGTGGATCGTGCGCACCTCGTTCTCGAACTCGCAGATCAACCGCCCGATGGGTCCCTGGCTGTACGCCAACGGCTTCAAGAAGACCTACCTGATGGCCTACGACTACGCCGCCGGCCACCAGATGATGGACGCCTTCCGGGCCGGCTACGAGGCCGCCGGGGGGACCATCGTCGGCGAGTCCTACCCGCCGCTCGGCGAGGTCAAGGACTTCGGGCCGTATCTCGCCAAGGCCAAGGCGGCCAACCCGGATGCGGTCTACGTGTTCTTTGCCGGGGGGCCGGCGATCAAGTTCGTCAAGGAGTGGGCCTCCTTCGGGCTCAAGGAGCAGATCCAGCTCAGCGGGGCCGGCTGGCTGACCTCGGCGCTGTACCTCAAGAAGGAGGGCGCCGCGGCCGAGGGGCTGGTGACGATCCTCAACTACTTCCCGGCGATCGACACCCCGGAGAACCGTGCCTTCCAGGAGAAGTTCCGTGCCAAGTACGGGCGGGACGGTTCCGAGTTCGGGGTTGCGGCCTACGACAGCGCGCGCCTGATCGTCGAGGCGCTGCGCGCCACCGGCGGCTACACCGACGACAAGGCCGCCCTGATCACGGCGATGCACCACGTCCAGTTCAACGGTCCGCGCGGCCCGTTCCGGATCGATCCGAAGACCAACAACGTGATCCAGAACATCTACATCGCCCGGATCGTCAAGGACGGCGACAGCGTGGCCGCCAAGATCATCGAGACCATCCCCAACGTCCAGGACGAGCCCAACGGCTGCAAGCTCTGATCGCGACCCGGACGGGGGGCGCGTCGCGCCCCCCGTCACCCTCCAGACCACCACGCCATGCTCCTCGAGCCGCAGTTCCTGATCGTCCAGACCCTCAATGGGCTGCAGCTCGCGATGCTGCTGTTCCTGCTCTCGGTGGGTCTCTCGGTGGTCTTCGGGCTGATGAACTTCATCAACCTCGCCCACGGCACCCTGTACATGCTCGGCGCCTACCTCGGGCTGAGCGCCTACCGGATGTTCGACTCGTACTGGGCGGCGCTCGCCCTCGCCCCCTTCGGGGTGGCCCTGATCGGGGCGGTCTTCTACGCGGTGCTGCTCCAGCGCATGCAGCGCGCCGGGCCGATGCGCCAGGTGCTGGTCAGCTTCGGGCTGATCTTCGTCGGCTTCGACGTGGTGCGCCTGATCTGGGGCAACCTCGCCCAGACCATCCCGGTCCCCGATCTGCTCGCCGGGCGGGTGATGGTGTTCGGTGAGGTCTATCCGACCTACCGGCTGTTCATCATCGTGGTCGGGGCGGCGGTGGCGCTGGCCCTCTATCTCGGGCTCGAGCGCACCCGGCTCGGGGCGATCGTGCGCGCCGGGGTCGACAACCGGACGATGGTCTCGGCGCTCGGGATCAACGTCGAACGGGCCTTCTTCGGGGTCTTCTGCCTGGGCTGCTACCTGGCGGGGCTCGCTGGCGTGATCGCCGCGCCGGTGTTCTCGATCTTTCCCGGGATGGACATGTCGGTGCTGATCCTGGCGCTGATCGTGGTGGTGGTCGGCGGCCCCGGCAGCCTCAAGGGCGCGGTGCTCGGCTCGCTGATCATCGGCATGGCCGACACCTACGGGCAGGTGCTGATCCCGGAGTTCGCGCGGGTCACCATCTACGCGCTGATGGCCGGAATCCTGCTGCTGCGACCGGGCGGGCTGATCCCGGCGGGTGCCGTGCGCTGATGGGTGCCGGCGAGCGCCGCCACCTGGTCGCCGCGCTGCTGATCTTCGCCGCGGCCGGCTACTACGTCTGGAACGCCGACTTCTTCGGCCAGGAGCTGCTCGCCGAGATCGCGATCTTCGCGATCTTCGCGATGAGCCTCGACCTCCTGGTCGGCTACACCGGCCTGGTCTCGCTCGGCCACGCCGCCTACTACGCCGCCGGGGCCTACGCGACCGCGGCGCTGACCCAGTTCGCCGGCTGGCCGGTCCTGGCGGCCACCGCGGTCGCGGTGCTCGCCGCGGCGCTGCTCGCCGCCCTGGTCGGCGCCTTCGTGGTCAGCCTCGGCGGGGTGTTCTTCATCATGATCACGCTGGCCGTCGGGCAGATGGTGTTCGCCTACTTCTTCAAGGCCCAGGCCTTCGGCGGCGACAACGGCATGTCGGGCACCCCGCGCCTCGATCTCGCCGCCCTCGGGCTCGACGCCAATGACTCGGCGGTCTTCGCCTGGATGATGCTCGCCACCGCCTTGCTGGTCTTCCTGCTGCTGCGCGTGGTGGTGCGCTCGCCGTTCGGGGTCATGCTGCTCGCCATCCACCAGAACGAGAACCGGGTCCGCGCGCTCGGCTGCCCGGTGTACCGCTACAAGCTCGCCGCCTTCGTGATCGCCGGGGCGGTGGCCGGGCTGGCCGGCTCGCTGGTCGCCCAGCACACCGGCTTCGTGTCGCCCGATCTGGCCTTCTGGGTGATCTCCGGCGAGGGGCTGATCATGGTCATCGCCGGCGGCATGGGAACCCTGATCGGGCCGGTGATCGGGGCGGCGCTGTTCGTGTTCCTGCGCGACAAGCTCAACGACGGGGCGTTGTGGACCGGCCTCGGGCTGCCCGAGGAGATGGCCGATCACTGGCAGCTGATGATGGGGCTGTTCTTCATCGCCGTGGTGCTGCTCGCCGCCGACGGGGTCATCGGGCGCCTCGAGTGGCTGTGGCGGGTCGCCGCGCGGCGGGTGACGGGCGGGGCGGGAGCCGGCGGTGCTGCGCGTTGAGGGGCTGTGCAAGTCGTTCGGCTCGCTGGCGGTGGCCAGCGACGTCTCGCTGGAGCTCGCCGCGGGCAGCCGCCACGGGCTGATCGGACCGAACGGTGCGGGCAAGACGACGCTGTTCAACCTGCTCAGCGGCGAGCTGCGCCCGGACCGCGGGCGGGTCTTCCTCGACGGGCGTGACGTCACCCGCGAGCCGCCCGACGCGCGCGCCCGCGCCGGCCTGGCGCGCAGCTTCCAGCGCAACAACCTGTTCGCGCACATGACCGTGCGCGAGAACCTGGCGGTGGCCTGCGCCCTGCACCGCGGGGTGGCGCACCGCTGCTGGCGCTCGTTCGCCGGGCACCGCGAGATCATCGAGGAGGCCGAGCAGGGCGCCGAGCGCCTCGGGCTGGCCGGCGAGCTCGACACCCTGGCCGATCACCTCGCCTACGGCACCCAGCGCCAGCTCGAGGTCGGGCTGGCGCTGATGCACGAGCCCAAGGTGCTGCTGCTCGACGAGCCGACCTCGGGGATGAGCCCCGAGGAGACCGCCGCGATGCAGCGCCTGATGGCCTCGCTGCCCGCCGAGCTGACCCTGCTGGTCATCGAGCACGACATGGACGTGATCTTCGAGATCGCCGACCGGATCACGGTGCTCGACTACGGTCGGGTGCTGCTCGAGGGCGACCCGCAGGAGGTGCGGGCCTCGGCCGAGGTGCGCGAGCGCTACCTGGGACAGGGCGGATGAGCGGTGCCGTGCGCCCGCTGCTGCGCCTCGAGGGGGTCGACACCTACTACGAGCGCAGCCACGTGCTCCAGGGGGTCTCGCTGGAGGTCGGGGAGGCGAGCGTGGTCGCGCTGCTCGGGCGCAACGGGGCCGGCAAGACCACCACGCTGAAGTCGATCATGGGCATCGTGCCGGCGCGGCGCGGGCGCATCGAGCTCGCCGGGCGCGAGCTCGGCGGCCTGCCGCCCTACCGGGTCGCCCGCCAGGGGGTCGCCTACGTGCCCGAGGAGCGGGCCATCTTCCCGTCGCTGACCGTCGAGGAGAACCTCACCCTGGCGCGGCGGCGCGAGGGCGGCGAATGGGACCTGGAGCGGGTCTTCACGCTCTTCCCGCGGCTGCGCGAGCGGCGCCGCAACCTCGGCAACCGGCTCTCGGGCGGCGAGCAGCAGATGCTCTCGATCGCCCGCGCGCTGATGCTCGACCCGCGGCTGCTGATCCTCGACGAGCCCACCGAGGGGCTCGCCCCGGTGGTGGTGGCCGAGATCGCGGCGGTCATCGAGGAGCTCGAGCGCAGCGGGATCACGATGCTGCTCGTCGAGCAGAACTACCCGTTCGCCGCCCGCCTCGCCGATCGCATCTACGTGCTCGGCAAGGGCCGCATCCGCTGGACCGGCACCCCCGCCGAGCTCGAGGCCGCCCCCGAGGTCAAGCACACCTGGCTGGGGATCTAGCCCGCATCACTCGCTGCGGGCGCCGAGTGGTGTGTTGCCCCCCCCCGCGCCGTGGCGTGCAGCGGGGTAGGGCGCGGAGCGACACGCTGCGAGCACGTCCCTGTGACGCTCGGCGCTCGGCATCC
>CAZRGU010000243.1:0-5778 GCA_964599705.1 uncultured Ectothiorhodospiraceae bacterium
AGTCAACAGCAAGGCCGATCTCGCCGGCCATCCCTACGTCCGATCTGGCGGGTCTGCACACCGCGCGACCGGGAGGGCGTCTGTCCCGTCAAAACGGGAGGATCGGCGACCTCGCTTCGCGCATCGGTGAGATATCCGGGCTAGCGCCGCACCGCGACGGGCTCGCCGGGCTGCCCGCCCCGATCGCTTGGAAGCGCCTCGTACCAGGCCCGGAACTCGGCGGCCGGCATCGGGGTGGCGATGCAGAAGCCCTGCGCGAGGTCGCAGCCGAGCTCGCGCAGGCGCGCGGCGACCGCCGGGGTCTCGACGCCCTCGGCGACCACCTCGAGGTCGAGGTCGTGGCCGAGCTGGATGATGTTGCGCACCAGCACCGCGCTGTGCTCGTTCTCGAGGAGATCGGCGACGAAGCTGGTGTCGATCTTGAGCTCGTCGACGGCCAGCTCCTTGAGGTAGGCGAGCGAGGAGTAGCCGGTGCCGAAGTCGTCGATCGACACCCGCACCCCGAGCTCGTGGCAGCTCGCCAGCACCTGGCGGGCGATCTCGGGCTGGCGCATCAGGGCGGTCTCGGTGATCTCGAGGGTCAGGCGCTCGGCCGGACCCGGGTAGCGGTCGAGCAGTGCGGTGAGCCGCCCGCCCTGGGCCGGATCGATCAGGTTCTGCGCCGAGAGGTTGACCGCCAGGGTGAGCTCGAGCCCGTCCCGGTACCACTCGCAGAGCAGCTCCAGGGCCCGGTGCAGCACGCACTCGGTCAGCGCCCCGATCAGCCCGCTCTGCTCGGCGAGCGAGACGAACTCGAGCGGCGCGATGGTGCCCTCGCGCGGGTGCAGCCAGCGGGCCAGCGCCTCGCCGCCGACCACCCGGCCGCCGGCGCGAAGGTCGACCTTGGGCTGCACGTGAAGCACGATTCCCTGATCGTCCTCGAGCGCCGCGCGCAGGTCCCCGAGAAGCCGCAGGCGCCGGCGGCTGTAGGGATTGCTCTGCGGGTCGAACACCCGCCAGGCGGCGCCGTCGCGCTGCGCCTGCTGGAGCGCGATCTCGGCGCGCTGCAGCAGCTCCTCGGCGCTCACCGCGTGCTCGGGGCAGGCGGCGATGCCGATCCGCGCCCCGAGCGGGACCGCCGTCTCGCCGAGCTGCACCGGCCGCTCGGCGAGCTGGACCAGCTTGCGGGCGAGCTCGACCGCCCGGGCGGCATCGGCTCCGGCCACCAGCACACCGAACTCGTCGCTGCCGACCCGCGCCACCGTATCGGCGACCCGCACCGCCCCGCGAACCCGGCCGGCGACCTCGAGCAGGAGCCGATCCCCGGCCTTGTGGCCGAGGGTGTGGTTGACCTCGGACAGGCGACCGACCTTGACCAGCATCACCGTCACCGGCCATGGCTCGGCGCGGGGGTCGGGAATCGCCTGCGCGATGCGATCGACGAACAGCGCCCGGTCGGGAAGCCCGGTCAGAGGGTCGTGGAACGCCCGCCGCTCGAGCTCGCGGGCGAGCCGGTGGCGCTCGCTCACGTCGAGCCACGAGCCGACCACCTCGCGAGCCCGCCCGGCCTCGTCGCGCACCACCAGGAACCGGTCCTGGATCCAGCGGTAGTGCCCGTCAGGCCCGCGCAGCCGGTACTCGTGGGCCTCCTCGGGGCCCTCCCCCCGGAGCGCCTGGCGCACCCACGCGAGCACCCGCTTGCGCTCCTCGGGGTGCAGCCGCTCGACCCACCAGTCGGGGTTGCCGAGCAGCGTGGCCGGCTCGAAGCCCCACTCGCGCAGCCGGGCAGAGACGAAGGCCGGCACCCAGCGCCCGCCCTCCTCGAGCCGGAAGCCGTAGTGCACGGCCGGCGAGGTGGCGAGGAGCCGGTCGAGGCAGCCCGCGAGCTGCTCGGTGCGCCGCCTGCCGGTCAGGGGGTCCGTCATGGCCCGGCCCAGCCACGCCAACCGGCCGCGCCACCCCGGATGCCCTCCGCCGCCTGGTCCCCGCAGGCCCGAACCCATCGCCTTCTCCGCCGCAAGCCGATCACGAGCCCGCCGCGCGGAGCTGGCAGCAGCGAGCACTGAGCGCTAGTGCCAAGGCAAGCGATTCTTTGTATCACATGGCGCGGCGCGGGACCAGTCGATCGCGACGCCCGGGCTGGACCGGAGGCGGGCGGGCGGCGGGCAGGGAGCGGCGACGGGCGGCGACGGGCGGCGCCGGCCCGCCTCACCCGGAGGGCTCCCGCACCTCGTAGCAGTGGACCGGCTCGCTGCGGTTGCGCACCTTGAGCGCCCCCATCTCCACGTACTCGAGCGTGGCGGGGGCCCGCTCGCGGGTCGCCTCGCCGATCAGCACCGCCCCGCCGGGAGCCATCTTCTCGAGGCGTGCCGCGACGTTGACCGCATCGCCGATCGCCGTGTAGTCCATGCGGTTCCTGGAGCCGACGTTGCCGATCACGACCGTCCCGGTGTTGATGCCGATCCCGACCGAGAACTCCGGCTTGCCGGCGCGGCGCCGCTCGATCATCAGCTCGGCCGCGCAGCGCTGCATCGCCAGCCCGGCGTGAATCGCGTCCTCCGGGGCCAGCGCGGGGTCGCGCAGCACCCCGAACAGCGCCATCAGCTCGTCGCCGACGAACTTGTCGAGCACACCATGGTGCTCGAAGATGATCTCGACCATGTGGTCGAAGTACTCGTTGAGCAGCCCGAGCACCTCCTCGGGCGTGAGCCGCTCGCACAGGGTGGTGAACGAGCGGATGTCGGCGAACAGCACCGTGATCTCGCGGCTGGTGTTCTGGAGCGGGAACTCGCCGTCGCTGCGCTGGATCTGGGCGACGACATCCTCGCCGACGTAACGGCTCAGGCGGGCGCGGATCAGCGCCTCGCGGGCGAGGCGCTGCTGGTAGCGCTCGACGTCGCGGGCGTAGACGATCAGCTTGATGGTGGTGTCCCGGTAGCGCTGATCGAGCTCGCCGTAGTCGCGGGCCATGCCGTTGAACGCGTCGCTGATGCGCTCGAGCTCACGGGCGGCGCGGCCGGGGACGCGGATCGGGCCGGCCGTGGTCACCGGGACGCTGGCGCGCACCTCGTCCATCTGCTCGCAGAGCGCGCGAAGCTGCTCGGCGCTGCGGCGCAGCGAGCGCACCCCGGCGAGCTGCGAGAAGAAGGCCAGGGCCGCGATCAGCGGCAGCCCCTCGCTCAGGTCGAGGCCGCTGGCGGCCAGCGCGAAGACGACCAGGGCATAGGGAACGACACCGATCAACCCGTAGGCTAGGTCATAGACGCTCTGGATCGGGGTCCCGCCGGGACGGCTCACGGGCCCCTTCCAGCCGACTCGCCGGGAGCGTCCGGCCCGGTGCCCACGCAGTCGAAGACCAGCGGGCGGCACAGGCTCAGCCCGATCGGGGTTCGCTCGCGGGCATCACCACTGCGCCGGCTCCGCGTCCCGATCCACACCACCTCCCACTCGCCCTCGAGGGTGGCGGCAAGGCGCTCGGCGGCCGGGAGGCGGATGCGCAGGTGCACCCGCTGGCCGGTGCGATACGAGCCCGGCGACGAGCTGAGCACCGCGATCCCCCCGCCGGACACGTTCTCGATCTCGGCGACCTCGATCAGCCGCCGCCCGGGATCGTCGAGGTCGCGGATCTCGACCTCCAGGTCGACCGGAAACCGCTCGAACCCCCGCCGCTCCGAATACGCCTCGCTGGTCATCGCGAACACCTCTCGTTCCGGCCGGCGGGCTCCCTGCACAGCCGGTTCGGAGTCGACATCGCCGGGCAGGGCCTGTCCCCGGCCGTGCCCGGAGAGGGTATCGGCCGCCATCCTCCCTCCCTTACACCCACCTGCCCCGGCCGGACGGCCCGAGGCGCCCCGGGGCTCGGGCGAGCGGCCCCCGCCGCTGCCGGGCGGGGCGAGGGCGACCGGGCCGCGCGATCACCCGTCGAAGCGGCGGAACACCAGGGTGCTGTTGGTGCCGCCGAAGCCGAAGCTGTTCGACATCACGGTGTCGATGCGCACCCCGTCGCGGCGCTCGCGCACGATCGGGAAGCCCTCGGCGGCCGGATCCAGGGTCTCGATGTTGGCCGAGGCGGAGATGAAGCCGCCCTCCATCATCAGCAGCGAGTAGATCGCCTCGTGGACCCCGGCCGCGCCGAGCGCATGGCCGGTCAGCGACTTGGTCGAGCTCATCGCCGGGAGGGCCTCGCCGAAGACCTCGCGCACCGCCTCGAGCTCGCGCAGATCGCCGACCGGGGTGCTGGTGCCGTGGGCGTTGAGGTAGTCGATCGGGCCCTCGACGGCGGCCAGCGCCTCGCGCATGCAGCGCACCGCTCCCTCGCCGGAGGGCTGGACCATGTCGTAGCCGTCCGAGGTCGCCCCGTAGCCGACCAGCTCGGCGCGGATCCGCGCGCCGCGGGCCCGGGCGTGGCCGAGCGCCTCGAGCACCAGCATCCCGCCGCCCCCCGAGATCACGAAGCCGTCGCGCTCGGCGTCGTAGGGGCGCGAGGCGCGCTCGGGGGTCGCGTTGTAGCGCGAGGACAGCGCCCCCATGCCGTCGAAGAGCACGGTCATCGACCAGTGCACCTCCTCGCCGCCGCCGGCGAAGACGACGTCCTGGCGGCCCGACTGGATCAGCTCGGCGGCGTTGCCGATGCAGTGCGCGCTGGTCGCGCAGGCCGAGCTGATCGAGTAGCTCACCCCCTTGATGCGAAACGCGGTCCCCAGGCAGGCGGCCGCGGTGCTGGCCATCGTCCGGGTGACCATGTAGGGACCGATGCGCCGCACCCCCTTGGCGCGCAGGGTGTCGGCGGCGAGCACGATGTTGGCCGGCGAGGCCCCGCCGGTGCCGGCCACCAGGCCGGTACGCGGGCTCGAGATGTCGGCCTCCTCGAGCCCGGCATCGGCGATCGCCTCGCGCATCGCCAGGTAGCTGAAGGCGGCGGCATCGCCCATGAAGCGCCGCACCCGGCGCTCGATCAGCGCACCGAGATCGGCGCGCACCGGCCCGTGCAGGTGCGAGCGCAGGCCGAGCTCGGCATACTCCTCGCTGCGCTCGATCCCGGAGCGGCCCTCGCGCAGAGCCGCCTCGACCTGGTGGCGATCGGTGCCGATGCTCGAGCAGATCCCGAGCCCGGTGACCACCACCCGCCTGTCCTCGTTCACGGCACTCACTTCTAGAACCCCTCGGTCTGCGTGAACAGCCCGACGCGCAGGTCGCGGGCGCTGTAGATCTCGCGCCCGTCGACCCGCATCACGCCGTCGGCAATCCCCATGTAGAGCCGGCGCATGATCACCCGCTTCAGATCGAGCTCGTACTCGACCCGCCGGTTCCCGGGCGTGACCTGACCGGAAAACTTGACCTCGCCGACGCCCAGGGCCCGGCCGTGGCCCGGCCCGCCACGCCAGGCGAGGAAGAAGCCGACCAGCTGCCAGAGGGCATCGAGCCCGAGACAGCCGGGCATCACCGGATCGCCCTCGAAGTGACAGGCGAAGAACCACAGGTCGGGCTCGACGTCGAGCTCGGCGACGATGTGGCCCTTGCCGTAGCGGCCTCCGTCGGCGGTGATCGAGGCGATCCGGTCGAACATCAGCATCGGCGGCAGGGGAAGCTGGGCGTTGCCAGGCCCGAACAGCCGTCCCTTGCCACACTCGATCAGCTCCTCGCGCCGGTAGCTTCCCTTCGGTTCCATCCTTTCCCTTCCCGGTGAGCCGGCGCCGCCCTGGCGCCCGGTGGCGCACATTCTAAACCGCCCGGAGGCCCGGTCGATCTCGCCGGGGCGAGGCCGGCGGCCTTCAGATCCAGCCGCCGCTGCCGATCTAG
>CAZRGU010000244.1:0-5761 GCA_964599705.1 uncultured Ectothiorhodospiraceae bacterium
GCAGCCTCCCTCGTAGCCCGGGCTCTGCCCGGGATCGCGCGTGGGATCACCGTCGTTGCGTGACCATTGAAACCGATGGCCTGGTCCTTGTTCGACGAGGGTTCGTGAAAGAACCGCCCGTCGGCGCCGTTCAGCGACTCACGTGGGCGAACACGCACTTCAGGTAGGCGCTCTCGGGCATCGCCGGGTGGACCGGGTGATCGGCTCCCTGCCCGCCGCGCCCGATCACCCGGGCCGTGACCCCGGCCTGGCCGGCCGCGGCGCGCACCACGCCGAGCAGGTCGTCGGGACCGAGGTGCGCCGAGCACGAGGCGCTGGCCAGGATCCCGCCCTCGCCGGCGAGCAGGCGCAGCGCCAGGCGGTTGATGCGCCGATAGGCCTCGAGACCGGCGCGCAGGTCCTTGCGCCGGCGCACGAAGGCCGGCGGGTCGAGGACCACCACGTCGAAGCGCTCGCCGGCCTCGGCGAGCGCGCGCAGCACCGCGAAGGCGTCGCCGCGCTCGGCCCGCGCGATCGCCCCGAGGCCGTTGCGCTCGGCGTTGGCGAGCGCCCGCTCGAGGGCCTCGCGGGAGGCGTCGACGAAGCACAGCTCGCGGGCCCCGGCCAGCCCGGCGGCGACCCCCCAGGCCCCGGCGTAGCTGAAGCAGTCGAGCACCCGCCGCCCCCGGCACCAGGGGGCGAGCCGCGCGCGGTTGTCGCGTTGATCGTAGTACCAGCCGGTCTTCTGCCCGCCGCGCACGTCGACCCGGAAGCGGGCCCCGTTCTCGACCACCTCGACCTCGCCGTCGAGCGACCCGGCCGCCACCTCGACGTAGCGCGCCAGCCCCTCGAGCTCGCGGCCCGCCCCGTCGTTGCGCAGCACCACGGCGCGCGGCTCGAGCAGCTCGACCAGGACATCGACCACCGCCTCGCGCAGCCGCTCCATCCCGGCGGTGCCGATCTGGACCACCAGGACGTCGTCGTAGCGGTCGCAGACCAGCCCCGGAAGGGCGTCGCTCTCGCCGTAGGCGAGCCGGTAGTAGGGCGTCTCGAAGAGCCACTCGCGCATCGCCAGGGCCGCGCCGAGGCGCGCCCGGAGCCGCTCGCGATCGAGGCGCACGCCGGCCCGCCGGCTCACCATCCGCGCGCAGATCAGGGTCGCCGGGTTGGCGTAGGCCGACCCGATCAGCGCCCCCGAGTGGCTGCGCACCTCGACCGGCGCCCCGGGCGCGAGGCCGGCCAGCGGGCTTCGGGCGACATCGACCTCGTTACTGAACACCCACGGGTGACCGCGGCGCAGGCGGCGTTCCTCGTGGCGCTTGAGGAACAGGACCGGTAGCTCGCTGCGACTCATCGATGCCCCTCCGCGCGCCGCCCGCGGGGCGCGTCCGCCACCGCGCGGCGGATGTCGCTGCCCGGGGGCGGGAAGTGTACCCGAGCGCCCGGCCCGCGCCCCGCCCGTCGCGGGGCGATGCGGGTTAAAGCTGGCGCGGCCGGCGACGATACAGGGACTACCGTCCTGGCCGAGGACGGAGGCGGCGCGAGCGAGGGGGCTGACGACCTCATGCAGGGAGCGGAGCTACGCAACGACATCCGGGTGCGTATCGGCAGCCTGCGCGAGCTGCCCCCGCTCGCCCCGGACACCCAGCGCGTGCTGATGGTGCTCGCCGACGAGGAGACCGACCTCGACGACGTCGCCGCGGCCATCGAGCGGGTCCCGGCGCTCGCCGCACGGGTCGTCGGGCTGGCCTGCTCGGCCTACTTCGGCGGCCTCAAGGTCCGCTCGGTGGCCGAGGCCACGATCCGCGTCCTCGGCCTGGCGATGGTCCGCAACCTGGCCCTCGGGATCGCCGTGGGCTGCACCTTCGACACCCGGCGCTGTCCCCGCTTCAGCCCCGAGCAGCACTGGGCGAGCGCGATGCTCACCGCCACCGTGGCCCGCGCGCTCGCCGAGGGGGCGCTCACCGAGGAGCCGATCGCCCCCGACTCGGCCTATCTTTGCGGCCTGCTCCACAACCTCGGGCTGCTGGCCATGGTCCACGTGGCCCCGCGCGAGACCGAGATCGCCCTCGAGCGGGCCGCCGCCGAGCCCGAGCGCAGCCTCACCGACATCGAGCAGGAGGTGCTCGGCGTGCACCACTGCGAGGTCGGCGCCTGGCTGGCGATGCGCTGGCAGCTCCCGCCCGAGATCGGGATCGTGATGCAGCACCAGCACGACCCCGACTACCGGGGCCCGCAGTGGCCGCTGGCGCTGGTCGTGTGCCTGGCCGCGCGCTGGACCCGCCAGCACCTGACCGGGATCGAGGAGCCGTGGATGGCCACGGAGTGGATCGAGGCGCTGGGCATGGACGAGGCGGTCTTCAACGCCCGCATCGAGCGCTGCGCGGCCAAGGCCGCCGAGATCGGCGAGCTCGGGCGGCTGGTCGGGGGCCTGTGATGGTCATCCCGACCCGCACCCTGGCCCGCGCCACCAGCGATCTGCGCGGGCACTTCTACGCGCTGCTCGACACCCTGGCGACGATCCGCGAGCTGACCGATCTGGAGCTCTCCGGGCGCCCCGAGTCGAGGCTGGTCGGCGAGGCGCTCGCCGCCCTGGTCCGCCACCAGGAGGTCGAGCGCTGCGCCCTCTACCTGCTCGGTGACGGCGAGCTGCGCTACGCCGGCGGGCACGGCTGGCGGGCCCTGATGGGCGTCGAGGGCGCCGAGGAGCCGGGCGGCGAGCAGGCCTTCGCGTTCGCCGGCGGCCTGCCTCGCGAGGCCGTGGCCAGCGGGCGGGTGATCGCGGTGCCCGACTGTGCCCGCGACCCGCGGCTCGCCCCGGGGGCCCGCGGCTCGCTGCTCTGGGTACCGGTCGCGGTGCGCGAGGCGGTGCTCGGCGTGCTCGGCGCCTACCATCCGCAGGCCGGCCGCTTCGAGTCCTGGCACGTGCACGCCCTGGAGCTGTTCTGCAGCGTGCTCGCCCACGTGATCGAGAACGGCCGGGTGCTGCGCGACACCGAGGAGGTGGTCGCCGAGCGCACCGCGCGGCTGGAATCGGCGCTGCGCGAGACCGAGCAGCTCAAGCTGCGCTACGAGCGCCTGTCCAACGTCGACGAGCTCACCCAGCTTCCCAACCGCCGCTTCTTCTTCCCCCAGGCCGAGGCGGCGCTGGCCCGTGCCACCCGCTACGGCCACCCCTTCAGCCTGATGCTGATGGACATCGACCACTTCAAGCGGATCAACGACCGCCACGGCCACGCGGTCGGCGACCGGATCCTGCGCGACGTCGGCGCGACCCTGCGCGAGGAGGTCCGCGAGGGCGACATCATCGCCCGCTTCGGTGGTGAGGAGTTCGTGGTCGCGCTGCCCAGCACCACCGTGGAGGGCGCCCGGCCGGTGGCGATGCGCATCGTCGAGCGGGTCGCGGAGCTCGGCTGGGAGGTCGAGGGCGCGCTGGTGCGCACCACCCTGAGCCTCGGCCTGTCCGAGCTCGGCGAGCGCGACGGACCGAGCAGCCGGATGCTCCTCGAGACCCTGCTCAGCGAGGCCGACATCGCCATGTACTACTGCAAGCGCCACGGCCGCAACCGGATGTGCGCCTACCCCGAGGTACCCGAGGACGAGCGGGTCTTCCGCGACGACTGACCCCGCCGCCCCGCGCTCTCCGCCCGCCTTGCCGGGCCGCGAGCGCCCGCCGGCCCCCGGGCCGGGCCGCACGGCCAGCCGCTATACTGGGCCGCCGCCGCTGCCGAGGCCCGCCGATGCCCGACGCCCCGCCCCCCCGCAACGCCCTCGCCGGCGAGACCAGCCCCTACCTGCTCCAGCACGCCGGCAACCCGGTGGCCTGGTACCCGTGGGGCGAGGAGGCGCTCGAGCGGGCCCGCCGCGAGGGCCGCCCGCTGCTCGTCTCGATCGGCTACTCGGCCTGCCACTGGTGCCACGTCATGGCCCACGAGTCGTTCGAGGACCCGCGCATCGCGGCGCTGATGAACGCCCTGTTCGTCAACGTCAAGGTCGACCGCGAGGAGCGCCCCGACCTGGACCGGATCTTCCAGGACGCCCACCTGCTGCTCAGCGGCCGTCCCGGGGGCTGGCCGCTGACCGTGTTCCTCGACCCCCGCGACCGGGTGCCGTTCTTCGCCGGCACCTATTTCCCCCCCGAGCCCCGCCACGGCATGCCGGCCTTCGCCGAGGTGCTGCGCCAGGTCGCGGCCTTCCACCGCGAGCACGCCGGGGAGGTCGCCCGCCAGGGCCAGGCGCTGCTCGCGGCGCTGCGCCGCGGCGAGCGGCGCGCCGGGGCCGCGGCGGCGCTCGACGAGGGCCCGCTGCGCGCCGCCGGCGCCGAGCTCGAGCGGGCCTTCGACCGGCGCCACGGCGGCTTCGGCACGGCGCCCAAGTTCCCCCACCCGGGCCACCTCGAGCTGCTCCTGCGCCTGCACGCCCGCGGCCACCCGGGCGCGCTGGCCCTCGCCCGCGACAGCCTCGCGGCGATGATCGAGGGCGGGCTGTTCGATCAGCTCGGCGGCGGCTTCTACCGCTACAGCGTCGACGCGGCCTGGCGCATCCCCCACTTCGAGAAGATGCTCTACGACAACGGCCCGCTGCTCGGGCTGTGCGCGCGGCTCGCCGAGCTGACCGGCGAGGAGCGCTTCGCGCGCGCCGCGCTGCGCACCGCCGAGTGGGTGATCGGCGAGATGCAGGCCCCCGAGGGCGGCTACTACGCGACCCTGGACGCCGACTCCGAGGGCGAGGAGGGGCGCTACTACCTGTGGCAGCGCGAGGAGGCCGCCGCGCTGCTCGAGCCGGCCGAGCGCGACTGCGCGCTGCCCTACTACGGCCTCGACGGCCCGCCCGGGTTCGAGGGCCGGAGCTGGCACCTGCGGGTGGCGCGCAGCGCCGAGCGCATCGCCGAGGCGCTCGGCAGCGAGCCCGCCGCGGTGGAGCGGCACCTGGCGGCGGCCCGCGCCCGGCTGCTCGCCGCCCGCCGCCGGCGGGTCCGCCCGGGGCGCGACGAGAAGGTCATCGCGGCCTGGAACGGGCTGATGATCGAGGGCATGGCGAGCGCCGGGCGGATCCTCGGGCGCCCCGAGCTGATCGCCTCGGCCGAGCGGGCGCTCGAGTTCGCGCGCACCCGGCTGTGGGACGGGAGGCGGCTGATGTCGGTCTACAAGGACGGGCGGGCGCGCTTCCCGGCCTACCTCGACGACCACGTGCTGCTCGCCCGCGGGGCGCTCGCCCTGCTCGAGGCGCGCTGGCGGCGTGCCGACCTCGACCTCGCGCTGGCCCTCGCCGAGCGCCTCTGCGCGGGCTTCGAGGACCGCGAGGGAGGTGGCTTCTACTTCACCGCCGAGGACCACGAGGCGCTCATCCACCGCCCCAAGCCGCTCATCGACGACGCCCTCCCGGCCGGCAACGGCCGGGCCGCCTGGCTGCTCGGCAGGCTCGGCCACCTGCTCGGCGAGCCCCGCTTCCTCGCCGCCGCCGAGCGCGCCGTGCGCGCCGCCTGGCCCTCCATCGAGCGCGCCCCCTCGGCCCACGCGGCGCTCCTCGAGGCCCTCGACGAGCAGCTCGATCCGCCCCGGATCGTGGTCCTGCGCGGCAGCGGAGCGGAGCTCGAGCGCTGGCGGGCGCGGGCGCTCGCCGGCGACGACCCGCGCCGCCTGGTGCTGGCCATCGACGGCGACGAGCCGGACCTGGCGGGCCTGCTCGCCGAGCGCGCGCCGCGCCCCGGCGGGGTCATCGCCTACGTCTGCGCCGGCACCCGCTGCCTGGCACCGGTGAGCGCCCTCGAGGAGCTCGGGGA
>CAZRGU010000245.1:0-5734 GCA_964599705.1 uncultured Ectothiorhodospiraceae bacterium
CGCCGCCGGCCGTCGGTCCGATCCCGGGCAGAGCCCGGGCTACGAGAGAACACCCGGGGCCGCTCCCGCAGCGCACGCTCGCCCATTCCCGCTCTCCTCGCGAGCCACCAACCCCACGAAAATGCCAGCCCCCCGGACTGCTGCGATGAACCTTCTTTCACGCCCCCTCCTCTTTCACGCACCGCCTCCGCCCCGCGCTCCGACCCTGCGGGCGGCTTCGCCCTCCAGGCGCGGCAGCGCAAGCCGGTTCCCTACCGCTGCCCGCCCTGCTCGGCCTCGCGGGCCGCGGCGAGGCGCCGCTCGAGCTCGGGGAGTCGGGCGCGGATCAGCTCCAGGACGCGCTCGGTGGTGCGCCGCACCAGATCGAGGCGCCGGGCGCGGTAGCGCTGGTAGGCGGGCGTGGAGAAGAGCTCGGTGAGGGCGCGCAGATCGTCCTCGCCGAGCAGCTCGACGTAGGCGTCGATGCTCGCCTCGGCGAAGGCCTCGGAGCCGACCAGCTCGCGGGCGAACTCCTCGATCACCTCCCGCTGCCCGGCGAGCCCGGGAGCGGCGCGGGCGATCATCTCGCCGATCGCCGCGGCCGTGGCCGCCGGTGCCTGGCTGCGCGAGACCTCGTAGAAGGCGCGTGCGGCGGCCCGGTGGCTGGCCGGATCGGCGCCTGCCGCGCCGCCCCAGCAGAGCAGCGCGGCAAGCAGCCAGCGCCAGCGCGGCTCATCCATCCCGACCCTCCTGCCCTCGTTGCATGACCGCGAAGCTTACCCGGCCGCCCGGCCTGCGAACAGGCTCGCCGTCCCCCCGCGACGGGCGGCAGCGGGGAGCGGTGCGGGCGGGGCGCGCACCGCGCTCTTGACGGCACGGTGCGTTGCGCCAAGGATGGCGCCCTGTTCCGGGTCCTTGCTCGGGCGTACGCACCTCCCTGCGGAGGCGGGGCGGAGGCAGGCGCCGAGCTCAGGAGGAAGCTGCGAGATGGACGAGATCGCGATCGACGGCGGGCGGCTGTGGGACAGCCTGATGGAGATGGCGCGGATCGGTGCCACCCCGGCCGGCGGCTGCCGGCGCCTGGCGCTCAGCGAGGAGGACCGCGAGGCGCGCGATCTGCTGGTGCGCTGGTGCCGCGAGTGCCGGCTTGAGGTGCGCGTCGACCCGATCGGCAACATCTACGCGCGGCGCGCCGGCAGCGAGCCGGGACGCGCTGCGGTCGGCACCGGCAGCCACCTCGACACCCAGCCCCACGGCGGGCGCTTCGACGGGGTCTACGGGGTGCTCGCCGGGCTCGAGGTGCTGCGCACCCTCGAGCAGCACCGGGTCTCCCATCGCGCCCCGATCGAGCTGGTCGTGTGGACCAACGAGGAAGGCGCGCGCTTCGCCCCCTCGATGATCGCCTCGGGGGTCTATGCGGGCGTCTTCGACCTCGACTTCGCGCTCTCCCGGCGCGACCGCGACGGCGTGGCGCTGGGCGACGCGCTGGCCGCAATCGGCTACGCCGGCGACGAGCCCTTCGATCGCCACCGCTTCGCGGCCTTCTTCGAGGCCCACATCGAGCAGGGTCCGGTGCTCGAGCGCGAGGGGCAGACGATCGGCATCGTCACCGGGGTGCAGGGCATGGACTGGTACGACGTCGAGCTGCGCGGCTGCGACGCGCATGCCGGCTCGACACCGATGGAGATGCGTCGCGATGCGCTGCTTGGAGCCGCCGCCCTGGTCGGCGAGGTGGCCGCCATCGCCGCCGCGCACGCGCCGCTCGGGGTCGCCACCTGCGGCCAGCTCGAGGTCTCGCCGAACTCGCGCAACACCGTGCCCGGCCACTGCTACCTGACCGTCGACCTGCGCCACCCCGAGGCCGCGACGCTGGCCCGGATGGCCGAGGCGCTGGCCGATGCCTGCGCGCGGGTGGCGGCCACCCACCGTCTCGAGCAGCGCCTGACCGGGGTCCAGCGCACCGCCCCGGTGCGCTTCGACGAGGGCTGCGTGGCCAGCGTCCGGCGGGCCGCCGAGCGCCTCGGCCTGGCGGCCCGCGAGATCTGCTCGGGGGCCGGGCACGACGCCTGCCACGTCAGCGAGGTCGCGCCGACCGCGATGATCTTCGTGCCCTGCGCGGGCGGCGTCAGCCACAACGAGCGCGAGAGCGCCACCCCGGAGGATCTCGCCGCCGGCTGCGCGGTGCTCCTCGAGGCGGTGCTCGAGCAGGCGGGACGGGAATGAGCACGCCCCCCCGGGGGATGCGCTGCTGGGTCTACCGCGGCGGGCGCGATGCCGACACCTACCTCTACCTGGCCTCCCGCGACGGCTTCGAGTCGGTCCCCGAGGCGCTGCTCCGCGCCCTCGGGCGCCTCGAGCTGGCCCTCGAGCTCGAACTCACCCCCGAGCGGCGCCTGGCCCGCGCCCAGGCCGGCGAGGTGCTCGCCGCGCTCGCCGAGCGCGGCTACTACCTGCAGCTCCCGCCGGTGGACAGGCCCGCCACGGGGCAACTACAGTAGGCATCCGCGCCCTCCGGGGATCGGCGGGCGACCACCCCCGGCGGAGGAGCACGCAGTCCATGGTGCCGCTCGCTGACACACGGGCGCAGGCCGTGCTCGCAGAGTTCTTCGAGCGCTGCCACCGGCGCCAGTACCCGGCCCACGCCACCGTGATCAGCGCCGGCGAGTACTCCAGCTCCCTCTACTACCTGGTCAGCGGCTCGGTCTCGGTGCTCATCGAGGACGACGAGGGCCACGAGATGGTGCTCGCCTACCTCTACGAGGGCGACTTCTTCGGCGAGATCGGGCTGTTCGACGAGCACCACGAGCGCAGCGCCTGGGTACGTACCCGCACCCCGTGCTCGATCGCCTACCTGCCCTACGAGCAGCTCCGCGCGCTGACCGTCGAGGCTCCCGAGCTGATCTTCGCGATGCTCGCCCAGACCTCGCTGCGGCTGCGCGACACCAGCCGCAAGCTCGGTGACCTGGCCTTCAAGGACGTCGCCGGGCGGATCGCCCGCGCGCTGCTCGACCTGTGCGAGCACCCCGAAGCGGTCGAGCGCCCGGAGGGAGTCGAGATCCAGATCACCCGCCAGGAGCTCGGGCGGATCGTCGGCTGCTCGCGGGAGATGGCGAGCCGGGTGCTGCGCAGCTTCGAGGAAAAGCGGCTGGTGGCGATCGACGGGCGTGCGGTGCTGGTGCGCGGCGTGCACCGGCCGCATGGCTCGGACCTCGCCCGGCTGTGAGCGCGGCCAGCGCAGCGGAGCCTTGCGCGCCGCCCCGCGCCTGCCCTCCGCCGCCACGCTGCGATCGCCGGCAGCGGGCGGGAACCGGCGGGCAGAGCGGCCCGATGCGCCTCTACGGCCTGCTCGGAACGACCCACGCCTGGGCACACACCCTGACGGTGATGTGCGCGGCCGGAGCGAGCCGGGAGCGGACCCTGATCGTCCGCGCCCCCGGCCTCGAGGCACTGCGCGGGCCGGGCCGGCTGAGCCTCTACCTGGAGCGGCGCGAAGGGGCCATCGAGGCGCTGCTGCGCCGCCACCGCATCGAGCTTCTCGACAAGCCGGCCTGGGACGAGCGCAAGCGCGCGCTTGGCGAGCGGATCTACCGCTGAGCGGCTCCGCCGCGACGATCGGTCGACCCGGTCAGCGCGGACCGTCCCCCGACTGCCACCAGCACCTTCCCGGCGCGCCCGCCACGCGCGGCGTGGGCGAGTGCCGCCGGGAGCTCCTCGAACCGATAGGTGGTCTCGATCGGCACCCCCAGCTCACCCGCCGCGAGCAGCGCCACCAGCTCGCCATAGAGCGCCTCGAGCTCGGCGCGCTCCATCCGCCCGAGGTGATCGACCAGCCAGAAGCCGGTCAGGGTGACGCGGCGGAAGATCACATCGAACGGCTCGATGGCGCACGGCGCCCCGCTCAGCATCCCGTAGCTGACCAGCGTCGCGCCCTCCGCCAGGCAGCGCGCGAGCCGCGCGGTGGCCGTCCCGGCCACCGCGTCGACAGCCAGCCGCGGGGCGCTGTCCCCGGTGGCCTCGGCGACCCGCGCGGCGAGGTCTTCGCCGTCGACCAGCACCACATCGCCCCCGGCGGCCTCGACCGCGGCGCCCGCCTCGCGGCTGCGCACGACATTGACGCTCCGCACCCCCCGGCGCCGGGCAAGCCGGATCAAGTGGATCCCGACTGCCGAGTTGGCGGCGTTCTGGATCAGCCACTCGCCGGCGGCCAGATCGACGTAGCGGGTCAGCATCAGCAACGCGGTCGGCGGGTTGATCTTGAGCATCGCGAGCTGGAGCGGATCGACCCCGCGCTCGCCGGCCGCCGCTCCGACCGCCACCGTGGCGCTGGCCGGAACCGTCGCTGCCTCGACCCAGTTTCCCCGCCCCATCATCAGCACCAGCTCGCCGCGCTCGAGCTCGACCCCGGCCCCGACCTCGACCACCCTCGCGAGGGCCTCGGAGCCCGGGGTGGCCGGCAGCGACGGGCGGGTCGCGTAGCGCCCCTCGATGGTCAGCAGATCGACCGGGTTGACCGGGAAGGCCACCGTCTCGACCCGCACCTCGCCAGGGCCGGGCGGCGGTGGATCAGGAACCTCCTCGATGCGGCAGACCTCTGCCGGCGGGCCGAAGCGAGCGAAGCGGCAGACCTTCATCGGGCATCCTCCCGGAGTGGGCGGGCGGCCCTGACGGATCGGTGCATCGGGTATCGAAAGGTCCGCTTCGCCCCGCGGTGGGCATGAAGCGAACCGAGCTCATCGTGCCAGTCCCGGGCACGCCTGTCACGCCTGGCGCAAACCGTTCTGTCCGGTGGCCACGCGCTGCCGCGGGTGCTGCGCGAACGAGGCGGGACGCGGCCTCTCCAGATGCCGGCTGCCGGGCAGGCTGGTGTATCCTCGAATTCCCTCGCCGGTCGGGTGTCTCGCCCATGCCCAGAATCGTTACTCACATCAGGCTTCGACTCGCCCGGCTCCTCGCTCCACACCAGGCCACGGTGGTTTGGGCGCAGGGCGAGCCGACGCCTAGTGGCGGGCCGCTGCGCTTCGCCTGGGACCGTCACATGGTGCGCGCGGCACGGCGCAAACAGGATGCCCTCGCCCGCGCGATCTTCGAGCGCACCGGTGGGCGCGTCGTCGCTGGACCGTTTGCCGGAATGCGCTTCGTCGCCGAGTCTTCGTGGGGCGATCTGGCCGCAAAGCTCCTCGGCTGTTACGAGGAGGAGCTGCACCCGGCTATCGAGCGGGGGCTTGGCCGTGGCTGGGATCGGATTATCAACGTCGGCTGCGGGGAGGGCTACTACGCGGTCGGATTCGCCCTGCGCCAGCCTGCCGCGCCAGTGCTCGCATACGACGTGGACCCCCGGGCGCAGCGCCTGACCGCCGAACTGGCGCGGCGCAACGGGGTCGCCGATCGGGTCGAGGTCGGCGGCGTGGCCTCCCGGGAGGTCCTCGGGCGCGCTCTGAAAGGGGCCACGCATCCGTTCCTTCTGATCGATTGCGAGGGCGCCGAGATTGAGCTGCTCGATCCCGGGCACCTGCCCGCGCTGCGCCATGCCGATCTGATCATCGAGTGCCACGACTTTCTCGACCGCTCCATCACCGACCGACTGCGTGCGCGCTTCGCCACCACCCACACCTGTGAGCAGGTGCGAGAACAGAGCCGCGACCCACGCGCCATCGCGCTGCTTGCTGAAATGGGTTGCCTCGATGCCGCACTGTTGCTTTGCGAGTTCCGACCAGAGCGCATGCACTGGCTGGTGCTCGAAAGGCGGCAACCTAGT
>CAZRGU010000246.1:0-5714 GCA_964599705.1 uncultured Ectothiorhodospiraceae bacterium
CTCAGAATGCCGCGTTGCCGGGGGTGCGGGGGAAGGGGATCACGTCGCGCACGTTGCTCATCCCGGTCACGTAGCCGACCAGGCGCTCGAAGCCGAGCCCGAAGCCGCTGTGCGGCACCGAGCCGTAGCGGCGCAGGTCCCGGTACCACCACAGCTCCTCGCCGAGCCCGTGCTCGGCCATGCGCCGGTCGAGGACCTCGAGGCGCTCCTCGCGCTGGCTGCCACCGATGATCTCGCCCATCCCCGGCACCAGCACGTCCATCGCCGCCACGGTCCGCTCGTCGTCGTTCAGGCGCATGTAGAAGGCCTTGATCTCCTTGGGGAAGTCGGTGACCACCAGGGGTCTCCCGACGTGCTCCTCGGCGAGGAAGCGCTCGTGCTCGGACTGCAGATCGAGGCCCCACTCGACCGGGAACTCGAAGCTGCGCCCGGAGGCGCGCAGGATCTTGACCGCCTCGGTGTAGGTCAGGCGCTCGAAGGTCGACTCGAGCAGCGCCTCGAGCCGCGCCAGCACGCTGGCCTCGATCCGCTCGGCGAAGAAGGCCAGGTCGTCGGCCCGCTCGGCGAGCACCCGCGCGACCACCCCCTTGAGCAGGTCCTCGGCGAGCGCGGCGTTGTCGTCGAGGTCGGCGAACGCGATCTCGGGCTCGATCATCCAGAACTCGGCCAGGTGGCGGCTGGTGTTGGAGTTCTCGGCCCGGAAGGTCGGCCCGAAGGTGTAGACCTTGCTGAGCGCCAGGCAGTAGGACTCGACGTTGAGCTGGCCGGAGACCGTCAGGTAGGTGGGACGCCCGAAGAAGTCCGCGCTGGCGTCGACCCGCCCGTCGGCGGTGCGCGGCAGGTTGTTCCAGTCGAGGGCGCTGACCCGGAACAGTTGCCCGGCGCCCTCGCAGTCCGAGGTGGTGATGATCGGGGTGTTGACCCAGTAGAAGCCGTGCTCGTGGAAGTAGCCGTGGATGGCCTGGGCGAGGGCGTGGCGCACCCGCGCCACCGCCCCGAGGGTGTTGGTGCGCGGGCGCAGGTGGGCGACCTTGCGCAGGTGCTCGAAGGTGTGGCGCTTGGCCGCCGCCGGGTAGGTGTCGGGATCCTCGACCCAGCCGACCACCTCGAGGGCGGTGGCCCGCACCTCGACGGCCTGGCCCCGGCCCTGCGAGGCGACCACGGTGCCGGCGACCCGGATCGCGCAGCCGGTGGTCAGGTGGCGAACCTCGTCCTCGTAGTTGGGGAGCTGGCCGTCGGCGACCACCTGGAGCGGCGCGAAGCACGACCCGTCGTGGAGGTGGATGAAGGAGAAGCCGTGCCGCGAGTCGCGCCGGGTGCGCACCCAGCCCTGGACCCGCACCTCGCTGCCCTCGGCGGCCGTGCCGCCGAGCACCTCGCGCACCGAGACCACTCGCATCGCCTCGTCCTCCTGCAGCGCCCGGGCGCGGCCCGGCGCCAGCGGCGGGCGCCTCGCCCGGGCAGGGGATCGCTCATCGGCCGGCGATGTTACAGCGCCGCGGCCCGCTCGCGCAGGACGTACTTCTGGATCTTGCCGGTCGAGGTCTTGGGGAGCGGCCCGAAGACCACCGTGCGCGGGGCCTTGAAGTGGGCGATGCGCTCGCGGCACCACTCGATCAGGGCCTCGGCGGGCAGCTCGCCGGCCCCCTCGCGCAGGGTCACGAAGGCGCACACGGTCTCGCCCCAGTGCTCGTCGGGACGGGCCACCACCGCGGCTTCCATCACCGCCGGGTGCTTGTAGAGCAGCTCCTCGACCTCGAGGCTGGAGACGTTCTCGCCGCCGGTGATGATGATGTCCTTGGCCCGGTCCTTGATCTCGACGTAGCCGTCGGGGTGGCGCACCCCGAGGTCGCCGCTGTGGAACCAGCCGCCGCGGAAGGCCTCGGCGGTCGCGGCCGGGTTCTTCAGGTAGCCCTTCATCACCGTGTTGCCGCGGATCATCAGCTCGCCCATGGTGCTCCCGTCGCTGGGCAGCGGCTCGACCCGCTCGGGGTCCATGATCTCGATGGCCTCCAGCGTCGGGTAGGCGACCCCCTGGCGGGCCATCGCCGCGGCGCGGGCCTCGAGCCCGAGCCCGTCCCAGTCCGGCTGCCAGGCGCAGTGGGTGGCCGGCCCGTAGGTCTCGGTCAGCCCGTAGAGGTGGGTGACCCGGAAGCCGAGCTCCTCCATCGCCGCGATCACCGCCGAGGGCGGGGCGGCCCCGCCGGTGGCGACCTCGACCGGGTGCGGGCAGCGGCGGCGGACCTCGGCCGGGGCGTGGATCAGCATGTTGAGCACCACCGGGGCGCCGCACATGTGGGTCACCCCGTGCTCGGCGATCATCGGGAAGATGTGCGCCGGCTCCACGCGGCGCAGGCACACGTGGGTGGCGGCCGCGGCGGTCACCGCCCAGGTGAAGGTCCAGCCGTTGCAGTGGAACATCGGCAGGGTCCAGAGGTAGACCGAGCGGAAGGTCAGCCCCATGACCAGGACCTGGCCGATGGCGTTCAGGTAGCCGCCGCGGTGGTGGTAGACGACCCCCTTGGGGTTGCCGGTGGTCCCCGAGGTGTAGTTGAGCGCCAGGGCCTGCCACTCCTCGGCCGGCTCGCAGCCGGTCTCGGCCGGCTCGGCCGCGGCGAGGAACGCCTCGTAGTCGCACTCGCCGAGCCGCTCGCCGGGACCCTCGTAGAGCGGGTCGTCGATGTCGATGACCAGCGGCGCTCGCTCCATGCCGGCCAGCGCCGCGCCGATGGTCGGCGCGAACTCGCGGTCGGTGATCAGCACCCGGGCCTCGCCGTGGCCGAGGATGAAGCGGATCGCCTCGGCGTCGAGCCGGTAGTTGAGGGCGTTGAGCACGGCGCCGGCCATCGGCACCCCGTAGTGGGCCTCGAGCATCTCGGGCACGTTGGGGGCCATCACCGCGACCGTGTCGCCGCGCCCGACGCCGGCGGCGCGCAGCGCCCCGGCCAGGCGCCGGCAGCGCTCGCGCAGCTCGCGGTAGCGGTAGCGGCGCTGCCCGTGGACCACCGCGATCTTGTCCGGGTAGACGCTCGCCGCGCGCTCCAGGAAGGCGAGCGGCGTGAGCGGCCGGTGGTTGGCCGCGCAGCGCCCGAGATCGCGCTCGAAGATGTTCTCCTCGTGGCTGCCCGCGCTCATTGCTCCTCCCCCGCTCGCCGGCTTCTCGGCGCCGCGATCATAGCCCCGGGAGCGCCCGGGCGATCCCGGGAGCGCCCGGGCCGCCCGCCGTGCGCGGCGGGAGCGGCGCGGCCGAGGGCTCCCCGCTCCCGGGCCGGCGCCCGCCCGGCTACCCGGCGAGCGCCTGGTCGAGGTCCCAGAGGATGTCCTCGAGGGTCTCGAGGCCGACCGAGATGCGGATCATGTCCGGGGTCACCCCGGCGGCGCGCTGCTCGTCCTCGGAGAGCTGGCGGTGGGTGGTCGAGGCCGGGTGGATCACCAGGGTCTTGGCGTCGCCGACGTTGGCCAGGTGGCTCATGAACTGGGCCCGCTCGATGAAGCGCACCCCGGCCTCGGCCCCGCCCTCGACGCCGAAGGTGAGGATCGCCCCGGCGCCCTTGGGCAGGTAGCGGCGGGCGAGCGCGTGGTAGCGGCTCGAGGCGAGCCCCGGGTAGCTCACCCAGGCGACCCGCGGGTGCTCCTCGAGGAAGCGGGCCACGGCGAGCGCGTTGGCGCAGTGCCGATCCATGCGCACCGGCAGGGTCTCGAGCCCCTGCAGGAACAGGAAGGCGTTGAAGGGGCTCAGCGCCGGCCCGAAGGTGCGCAGGGTCTCGCAGCGCGCCTTCATGGTGAAGCCGAAGTCGCCGAAGGTCTCGTAGAAGCGCACCCCGTGGTAGCCGCGCGAGGGCTCGGTCATGCCCGGGAAGTTGCCGTTGTCCCAGGGGAAGCGGCCCGACTCGACCAGCACCCCGCCGATCGAGGTGCCATGGCCGCCGATGAACTTGGTCGCCGAGTGCACCACGAGATCCGCGCCGTGCTCGATCGGGCGGCACAGGTAGGGGGTGGCGAAGGTGTTGTCGATGAGCAGCGGCAGCCCGGCCGCGGTGGCGATCTCGGCCACCGCGGCCAGATCGATGACGTTGATCAGCGGGTTGCCGATGGTCTCGGCGTAGAGCACCCGGGTGCGCGGCGTGATCGCGGCGGCGAACGCCTCGGGCTCATCGGGGTCGACGAAGGTGGTCTCGATGCCGAGCTTGCGGAAGCTCACGTCGAGCTGCGAGTAGCTGCCCCCATAGAGGGTGCGCGCCGCGACCACGTGATCGCCGCTCTCGAGCAGGGTCAGGAAGGCGGTCATCTGGGCGGCCATCCCCGAGGCGGTGGCGAGCGCCGCGCGGGCCCCCTCGAGGGCCGCCATGCGCTCCTCGAAGACCGCGTTGGTGGGGTTCATCAGCCGCGTGTAGATGTTGCCGAAGGTCTGCAGGTTGAACAGGCTGGCGGCGTGATCGGCGCTGTCGAACACGTACGAGGTGGTCTGGTAGATCGGCGCGGCGCGCGCCCCGGTGGCCGGGTCCGGGAGCTGCCCGGCGTGCAGGCAGAGCGTCTCGATGCCGAACTCGCGGTCCGCCATCGCTCAGTAGGGAAGCCACAGCGGGCGCTTGGCCGAGATCACCCGGGTGTTCACCCCGACGAAGTTCAGCCCCCCGAAGAGGCGTGCGTACTCGATCTTCATGCACCGGTCCATGACCACCTCGAGGCCCCCCTCGCGGGCGATGCGCGCGCCCTCCTCGCTGACGACCCCGAGCTGCATCCACAGCACCTTGGCCCCGATCGCCACCGCCTGGCGGGCGAGCTCGGGGATCTCCTCGGCGCGCCGGAAGCAGTCGACCACGTCGACCGGCTCGGGGATCTCGGCGAGCGCCGGGTAGCAGCGCTCGCCGAGCACCTCGTCGTAGCGCGGGTTGACCGGGATCACCCGGAAGCCGTGGTCCTTGAGGTACTTGGCCGCGAAGTAGCTCGGCCGGTGCCAGCTCGCCGAGAGCCCGACGACGGCGACCGAGTGGCTCTCCTTGAGGATCCGGCGCAGGGTCGGGATGTCGGTGTCCATCGGGCCGATAGGCTAGCGTCTCGGGCGGCGCGGCGCGAGCCCCCGCGGGGCTGAAGGCGCAGAGTTTGTGTGAAGAACCTTTTTCACAAACTCTCAGTCGCGGACTTCGCGCCCGTGCCAGACCCGGATGACCACCACCGTCTCGCCGACGATGCGGTAGCGCAGGACATAGCCGCTCGCGCCGAAGGGCAGGTACAGCTCCCTGCGCCCGCTGTCGTCCCTCATGGGGCGACCGAGCTCGGGCTGCTCGCGAAGCAGCGCCGCACCGGACTGGATGAGCCGCACCGCCTTCTCGGCGGCACGCGGATTGACCTCGAGGAGAAACTCGAACAGCCGCCCGATGTCATCGCGAGCCTCGGGCAGCCAGATGAGGTCCATCAGCCGGCGGCCTTCTCCCGGGCGCGGGCGGCGAGGCCCTCCAGCCACTCGTTCATGGTCTCCTCGTCGACGAAGGCACCGGTGCGCTGGTAGCGCTCCCAGCGTGCTCGATCCTCCTCGCGCTCGCGCACGTACGCCTCCTCGCGCTCGAGGTACTGGCGCACCGCCTCCCTCATCAGCCAGTGCGGCGAGCGCGCCTTGGCAGCGCTCAGGCGCTTGAGGCGCTCGCGGGTCTCCTGGTCGAGCTTCACGCCCATCGTGGTCGTGGACATCGGGATCGCCCCATCGGTTGCACTCA
>CAZRGU010000247.1:0-5708 GCA_964599705.1 uncultured Ectothiorhodospiraceae bacterium
GGAGAGATGGGGTCAGGTCTAGAATTGTAGCACGCTGAGCGTGCTACAATTCTAGACCTGACCCCATCTCGCGCGCGGACCCCATCTCGCGTGGCCCCATCTTTGGGTGGCGGAGAGAGAGGGATTCGAACCCTCGATGGGCTATCAACCCATACTCCCTTAGCAGGGGAGCGCCTTCAGCCGCTCGGCCATCTCTCCGGGGGTAGCCGGCATATCTGGCCGATCCACAGCCGCGGGCGGCGAGACATGCGGGCTAGCGGGAGGATACCGGAGGGGGCGCCCGGCGCCAAGCCGGGGATCAGTCGTCCTTGCTGTCGTCCTCGGCCTCGCCCGCGGACTCGCCGCGGGCGGCCGCCTTCTCGGCCTGGATGCGCTCGTAGATCTCCTCGCGATGCACCGAGATCTCGCGGGGCGCATTGACCCCGATCCGCACCTGGTTGCCCTTGACCCCGAGGACGGTCACGCTCACCTCGTCGCCGATCATCAGAGACTCGCCGACTCTCCTGGTCAAGATAAGCATCGCCTACTCCTTGAGCACGCCGGCCGCTTCCTGCGCCCGTGCGTTCCGTGGCATCCCGCCGCAATGACCGTACTCGCCAGACGGCGCCCCGGTCAATCGCCACCCTGCGCCTCCTCGCCGAGGCCGAAGGCCGCGTGCAAGGCGCGCATCCCGAGCTCCATGTACTTCTCGTCCACGACCACCGAGATCTTGATCTCCGAGGTCGAGATCATCTGGATGTTGATCGACTCCTCGGCCAGCGCCCCGAACATCCGGCTCGCGATCCCGGCGTGCGAGCGCATGCCGACGCCGACCAGGGAGATCTTAGCAATCCGGTTGTCGCCGATCACTTCGCGCGCGCCGAGCTCCTCGATCGAGCCGCGCACCAGGGTCATCACGGTCTCGTAGTCGGGGCGCTGGACGGTGAAGGTCATGTCGGTGGTGCCGTCCTCGGAGACGTTCTGCACGATCATGTCGACCTCGATGTTGGCCGCCGCGATCGGGCCGAGGATCCGGAAGGCGATGCCGGGGCGGTCGGGAACCCCGCGCACGGTGATCTTGGCCTCGTTGCGGGTGGCGGCGACGCCGGAGATGAGCGGTGTTTCCATGTCCGTGTCCTCGGGGGTGATCAGCGTGCCCGGGCCGTCCTCGAAGCTCGAGAGCACGCGCAGCGGCACCCGGTACTTGCTGGCGAACTCGACGGCGCGGATCTGGAGCACCTTGGCGCCGACGCTGGCCAGCTCGAGCATCTCCTCGAAGGTCAGGCGGTCGAGGCGGCGCGCATCGGGCACGACCCGCGGGTCGGAGGTGTAGACGCCGTCGACGTCGGTGTAGATCTGGCACTCGTCGGCCTCGAGCGCGGCGGCCAGCGCCACCGCGGTGGTGTCCGAGCCGCCGCGCCCCAGGGTGGTGATGTCGCCGTGCTCGTCGACGCCCTGGAAGCCGGCCACCACCACCACCTGCTCGTCGTCCAGGTCGCGGAAGATCGCCGCGCGGTCGATGTCGACGATCCGCGCCTTGGTGTGCGCGCTGTCGGTGAGGATGCGCACCTGCGAGCCGGTGAACGAGCGCGCCGGGCAGCCGAGGCGGTGGAGCACCATCGAGAGCAGCGCGATGGTGACCTGCTCGCCGGTGGCAAGCAGCACGTCCATCTCGCGGGGGGTCGGCGTCGGGTTGGCAGCCTTGCCGAGATCGACCAGGCGGTTGGTCTCGCCGGCCATCGCCGAGACCACCACCACCACCCGGTGGCCGGCCTCGCGGGCCCTGACCACCCGGTGGGCGACGCGCTCGATGCGCTCGATGTCGCCGACCGAGGTGCCGCCGTACTTCTGAACGATCAGTGCCATCGCTGCTCCCTGCCCCGCCTGCCGGTCGCGGCTGCGGGCGTCGATCCATCCGCCCATCGAGCGGGCGCACCCCCGGCTGGCGCCTCGCCGTAGTGTCGTCCACCCCTGCGCCGTCTTCCAGCCCGCGCGCCCTGCCCCGCGGTGGTGGCCCCTCGACAGCCCGCGCCTCGCGCGCCGACGCGCGCCCCAGGCCACCGCTCCCCGGCGCTCAGCCGGCGAGGCGCTCCTTGACCCAGTTGGGCACCGAGGCGATCGCCGCGTCAAGCCCCTCCGGATCGCTGCCGCCGGCCTGGGCCATGTCCGGGCGCCCGCCGCCGCGCCCGCCGACCTGCTGGGCGACGAAGTTGGCCAGCGGCCCGGCCTGGAGGCGCTCGAGGCAGTCCTTGGTGACGCCGGCGACCAGGCTGACCTTGCCGTCGTTGACCGTGGCCAGCACCACCGCGGCGCGCCCGAGCTTGCCCTTGAGCTGGTCGAGGGTGGCGCGCAGGCTCTTCGGGTCGGCCCCGTCGAGGCGCGCGGCGAGCACCTTGACCCCACCGATCTCGACGGCCTGGGCGAGCAGCTCCTCGCCGCTGCTCGCCGCCAGGCGCCGCTTGAGCCGCTCGACGTCGCGCTCGAGCTCGCGGGCTCGGGCCAGCGTCTGGGCGAGCTTGTCGGGCACCGCCTCGGGCTCGGCCTTGAGCAGCGCGGCGACCCGGGCCATGCGCTGCTCGGCGGCGCGCAGCCAGTCGAGCGCGCCCTCGCCGGTCAGCGCCACCACCCGGCGCACCCCGGCCGCGACCCCGGTCTCGGAGATGAGCTTGAACAGGCCGATGTCGCCGGTCCGGCGCACGTGGGTGCCGCCGCACAGCTCGGTCGAGTAGTCGCCGAACGAGAGCACCCGCACCGGGTCGTCGTACTTCTCGCCGAACAGCGCCATGGCGCCGCTCTCGCGGGCCTCGGCGAGCGGCATCAGGCGGGTGAGCGCGGCGTCGTTGGCCAGCACCCAGGCATTGACCCGCCGCTCGATCTCGGCCAGCGCATCCTCCTCGACCGGCTGGTAGTGGGAGAAGTCGAAGCGCAGCCGGTCGGGGGCGACCAGCGAGCCCTTCTGCAGCACGTGGCTGCCGAGCACCGCGCGCAGCGCCGCATGCAGCAGGTGGGTCGCCGAGTGGTTGCGCGCGGTCGCGGCGCGGGCGCGCGGATCGACCTCGGCGCGCAGCCGGTCGCCGAGCCGGATCTCGCCGTCGGCGAGGGTGCCGAGGTGGACGATGGCCTCGCCGATGCGCTGCGTGTCGGTGACCTCGAAGCAGACCCTGGAGCGGCGCAGCACCCCGCGGTCGCCGACCTGGCCGCCGGCCTCGGCGTAGAATGGGGTGCGATCGAGGACCACCGCGCCGCTGTCCTCGGGGCCGAGCACCTCGACCGGCTCGCCGTCGCGCAGCAGCGCCACCACCTCGCCCTCGCCGCTCAAGTGCTCGTAGCCGATGAACTCGCTGCGCGCCTCGAGCTCGGGGCCGCCGCTCTCGGCGGCCACGAAGCGGCTCGCCGCGCGGGCCCGCTCGCGCTGGCCCTGCATGGCCCGCTCGAAGCCCTCGAGATCGATCTCGAGGCCCCGCTCGCGGGCGATGTCGGCGGTCAGATCGACCGGGAAGCCGTAGGTGTCGTAGAGGCGAAAGACCGCCTCGCCGGGAAGGCGCTCGCCGTCGAGCGCGGCGATCGCCTGCTCGAGGATGCGCATGCCCTGGTCGAGGGTCTCGGCGAATCGCTCCTCCTCCTGGCGAATGACCCGCTCGATCATCTCGCGCCGCTCGCCGAGCTCCGGGTAGGCCTCGCCCATCAGCGCTTCCAGCGGGCCGACCATGCGGTAGAAGAACGGCTCGCGGGTCTCGAGGCGGTGGCCGTGGCGGATCGCGCGGCGCAGGATGCGGCGCAGCACGTAGCCGCGGCCCTCGTTGGAGGGCACCACGCCGTCGGCGATGAGAAACGCGCAGGAGCGGATGTGATCGGCGATCACGCGCAGCGAGCGGTCCTCGCGGTCGCCCGCGCGGGTCACCTCGGCGGCCGCGTCGATCAGGGCGGCGAACAGATCGGTCTCGTAGTTGCTGTGCACGCCCTGGAGCACCGCGGCGGTGCGCTCGAGGCCCATCCCGGTATCCACCGAGGGCTTGGGCAGCGGGGTGAGGTGGCCCTCGGCGTCGCGGTTGAACTGCATGAAGACCAGGTTCCAGAGCTCGACGTAGCGATCTCCGTCCTCCTCGGGGCTGCCCGGCGGCCCCCCCGGGACCTCGGGGCCGTGGTCGAAGAAGACCTCCGAGCACGGCCCGCAGGGGCCGGTGTCGCCCATCGACCAGAAGTTGTCCTTGACCCCGCAGCGCGAGAAGCGCGCCGGGTCGACGCCGATCTCGTCGAGCCAGATGGCGGCGGCCTCGTCGTCGTCCTCGTAGACGGTCACCCAGAGCCGCTCGGGGGGGAGGCCGAGATCCTCGGTCAGCAGCTCCCAGCAGTAGCGGATCGCCTCGCGCTTGAAGTAGTCGCCGAAGCTGAAGTTGCCGAGCATCTCGAAGAAGGTGTGGTGGCGGGCGGTGTAGCCGACGTTCTCCAGATCGTTGTGCTTGCCGCCGGCGCGCACGCAGCGCTGGGCGGTGGTGGCGCGCCGGTAGGGGCGGCGATCGGTGCCGAGGAAGACGTCCTTGAACTGGACCATCCCGGCGTTGGTGAACAGCAGCGTCGGGTCGTTGCCGGGCACCAGCGGGCTGCTCGGGACCACCTCGTGGCCGCGGGCCCGGAAGAACTCGAGAAAGCGGGTGCGAAGCTCGTTGCTGGTGATCATGCTGGTCCCTTACCGTGCCGTCCCTGCCGGTCCCGGCCGCCGGCCTCGTCCCGGTCCTGCTCGTCGCCGGCGCCCTCGAGCGCGGCGCGGATCTGATCGTAGGTGAAGCCGCGCTGCTCGAGGAAGCGGGTCTGGCGGGCCCGCTCGCGGGCCGCGGCCGGCGGCGCGGCGCCGAAGCGCTTGGCCCGGGCGCGGGCCGCCCGCCCCGCCCAGCGCCCCTCCTGGCCGGCGAGCGCCGCCTCGAGCGCCTCCTGCTCGACCCCGCGGCGGGCGAGATCGCGGGCGATGCGCAGCGGCCCCTGGCCGCGCTCGGCGCGCGCCCGCACGAAGGCCTCGCAGAAGCGCCGGTCGCTGAGCAGCCCGGCCTCGCGCAGCTCGCCGATCAACTGCTCGACCTCGCCGGCCGGGAAGCCGCGCGCGGCGAGCTTGGCGGCAAGCTCCGCGCAGCCGTGCTCGCGCCGCGCCAGGAGATCGAGCGCGCGGCGCCGGATCGCGCCCTGCTCCTCCCCGCTCAGGCCCGTGCTTCCTCGACCGGCGCGCCCTCCTGGTCGCCGGCCGGCGTGCCGAGCAGCTTGGCGCGCAGCGCCTGGTCGATGGCGGCCGCCATCTCGGGGTGCTGCTTGAGAAACTCGCGCACGTTCTCGCGTCCCTGACCGATGCGCTCGCCACCGTAGCTGTACCAGGCTCCGGACTTCTCGATCAGGCCGTGCTCGACGCCGAGCCCGATCAGCTCACCCTCGCGCGAGATCCCCTCGCCGTAGAGGATGTCGAACTCGACCTTGCGGAACGGCGGGGCGACCTTGTTCTTGACCACCTTGACCCGGGTCTCGTTGCCGACCACCTCGTCGCCGCGCTTGATCGAGCCGATCCGGCGGATGTCGAGGCGCACCGAGGCGTAGAACTTCAGCGCGTTGCCACCGGTGGTGGTCTCGGGGCTGCCGAACATCACCCCGATCTTCATCCGGATCTGGTTGATGAACACCACCAGGGTGTTGGAGCGCTTGATGTTGGCGGTGAGCTTGCGCAGCGCCTGGGACATCAGCCGCGCCTG
>CAZRGU010000248.1:0-5652 GCA_964599705.1 uncultured Ectothiorhodospiraceae bacterium
CGCACCCCGCCCCGCCTGTCCTCAGGAATCCCTAAACTTCGCCGCCCGCCCGCCGTTAACCCCGGCATCGACTGGCGGACTGGAGCAAGGGATGGACACCGACATCCGGGTCCTGGTGGTCGACGACTTCTCGACCATGCGGCGGATCGTCAGGAACCTGCTGCGTGAGCTCGGCTTCGAACGGATCGAGGAGGCCGAGGACGGGGCCGCGGCGCTCGCCGCGCTCAAGCGCGGCGGCTTCGATCTCCTGATCACCGACTGGAACATGCCGCGGATGATGGGCATCGACCTGCTGCGCGCGGTGCGCGCCGATCCCGGGCTGGCCGGGCTGCCGGTGCTGATGGTCACTGCCGAGGCCAAGCGCGACCAGATCATCGAGGCCGCCAAGGCCGGCGTGAACGGCTACATCGTCAAGCCGTTCACCGCCCAGACCCTGCGCGAGAAGCTCGAGCGGGTCTTCGAACGGATGAAGGCCACGGCCTGATGGTGGCAGTGGCGGCCTCGATCGAGCCCGCCGCCGGGCACGGGCGGCCCGACGCGGCCGCCACCCGGGCTGCCGCCGAGGCGCTCGCCGCGGCGCTCGCCGAGGGCTGGAGCGATCGGGCCGAGCGCCACCTGCTCGAGCTCACCCGGCTGCACGAGAGCGCGCTCTACGCGGAGGTCGGACGGCTGGCCCGCGATCTGCACTCGGCGCTGCGCGGCTTCGCCCTCGACCCGCGTCTTGCCGCCCTCGCCGAGTGCGAGCTCGCCGACGCCCGCTCGCGGCTCGCCCACGTCTGCGCGCGCACCGAGGAGGCCACCCACCGCACCCTGGCCGCCACCGAGCGTGCCCAGGAGATCGCCCGCGAGCTCGACGGGCGCGCCGCGCGGCTCGCCGCGCGCCTCGAGAACGGCGCCACGGGAGCCGGGCCGGCCGCCGGGCTGCTCGCCGAGATCGAGGGCTTTCTCGACCACGTCCGGACCGCCTCGGCGGCGCTCGGCGCCGAGCTCACCGAGGCCATCCTGGCCCAGGAGTTCCAGGATCTGACCGGCCAGGTGCTGTGCCGGGTCACCGCCCTGGTCGAGGAGCTTGAGGGACACCTGCTGCGGCTGCTGCGGATGGGCCCCCGTGGCGGCGGGCCGGGTGGCGGCAAGGAGCGCCCGCCGGCCGCCGAGGGAGCCGCGATCGGCACCGCCACCGGCCGGGTCAGCGGCCAGGACGAGGTCGATGAGCTGCTCGCCGACCTCGGCTTCTGAGCTGCCCGGGCGGGGCCGGCTCAAGGAGCGCCGGCCGGCGCCGACAACCTCCGCGCGAGCCCGGCCCGATCCCCGCAACGACCGCCTGGGGAGCTGAAGATGGCAGCGATTCTCGCCGTGGACGACTCGGCCACCATGCGCCAGATGGTCGCCTACACCCTGACCCGCGCCGGCCACGAGGTGATCTCGTGCAAGGACGGCCTCGAGGCCCTCGAGGAGGCCCGCAGGCGGCACGTCGACCTGGTGCTGACCGACGTCAACATGCCGCGCATGGACGGCATCACCCTGGTGCGTGAGCTGCGCCGGCTGATCGGCTACCGCTTCACGCCGGTGCTGGTGCTGACCACCGAGTCGAGCGCGGAGAAGAAGCAGGCCGGCAAGGCGGCCGGCGCGACCGGCTGGATCGTCAAGCCGTTCAACCCCGAGCAGCTCCTCGGGGCGGTGGACCGAGTCCTTGGCTGAGGGGGACCGCGGATGTCTCTCGACCTTTCCGAGTTTCACCAGACCTTCTTCGAGGAGAGCTTCGAGGCGGTCGACGGGATGGAGTCGGCGCTCCTCGAGCTCGACGTCGAGCAGCCCGACGCCGATGCCATCAACGGCATCTTCCGCGGCGCCCACTCGATCAAGGGCGGGGCGGCGATGTTCGGCTTCACCGCGGTCTCCGAGTTCACCCACGTCATGGAGACCCTGCTCGACCAGGTCCGCAACGGCGAGCGCGCGCTGAGCACCGCGCTCATCGACCTGCTGCTGCGCGCCGTCGACTGCCTGCGGGCGATGCTGCGCGCCGTCCAGGACGGCGGCGAGCCCGATGGCGCCGCGGTTGCCGAGGTCCGTGCCAGCCTGGAGCGCGAGCTGGACCGTTCCGGCGAGGTCTCGGCGGGCGCCCCCGCGGGCTGCTCGCCGCCCGCGACCGCGGCGGCGAGCAGCGGCTGGCGGATCCGCTTCCGGCCCCACCCGGGGATGCTGCGCAGCGGCAACGACCCGCTGCGCATGTTCCGCGAGCTCGCCCGGCTCGGCGCGCTCACCGTGCGCGCCGACCTCACCGGCCTGCCGGCCTTCGACCAGCTCGACCCCGAGGAGTGCTGCCTGGGCTGGGAGCTCGAGCTGCGCGGCGAGGTCGCCGAGGCCCAGGTGCGCGAGGTCTTCGAGTGGGTCGAGGGCGAGTGCGAGCTGGCCATCGAGCCGCTGGCCCGGGCGGCGGACGGGGGTGGCGAGCCGGCCGGCAGCGAGCAGGCCCCAGCCGGCGCCGAGCGCGCCGCGCCGCAGCCCGCCGCGGCGCCTCCCGCGCCCGCCTCCAAGCCCGCGCCGGCGGCCGCGGGCGCGGCTCAGGGCGGTGCCGCCCGCCCGGCCGCCGCGGCGGGCTCGATCCGGGTCAGCATCGACAAGGTCGACCAGCTCATCAACCTGGTCGGCGAGCTGGTCATCACCCAGTCGATGCTCGGCCACCTCAGCGAGGATGTCGCCGAGGGGATGGACGTCGGCGCCTTCGAGACCCTGCGCCGCGGGCTGATGCAGCTCGACCGCAACACCCGCGAGCTCCAGGAGAGCGTGATGCGCATCCGCATGCTGCCGATCAAGTTCTGCTTCAACCGCTTCCCGCGCCTGGTCCACGATCTGGGCGCCAAGCTTGGCAAGCGCGTCGAGCTGCGCCTGCGCGGCGAGCACACCGAGCTCGACAAGACGGTGCTCGAGAAGATCAACGACCCGCTGGTCCACGCGGTACGCAACTGCCTCGACCACGGCATCGAGCCGCCCGAGGTGCGCCGCGCGGCCGGCAAGCCCGAGACCGGGGTGCTCGAGCTCAACGCCTACCACGCCGGCGGCAACATCGTCATCGAGGTCAGTGACGACGGCGCCGGGCTGCCGCGCGAGCGGATCCTCGCCAAGGCCCGCGAGCGCGGGCTGGTCGGTGCCGACGAGGAGCTCAGCCCCGAGCAGATCGACAACCTGGTCTTCCTGCCCGGCTTCTCGACCGCCGAGCAGGTCAGCGACGTCTCGGGGCGCGGGGTGGGGATGGATGTGGTGCGGCGCAACATCGCCGATCTCGGCGGCAGCGTCGAGATCCGCTCCGAGGAGGGCCGCGGCAGCACCCTGACCATCCGCCTGCCGCTGACCCTGGCGATCCTCGACGGCCAGCTGGTGCGGGTCGGGCGCGAGATCTACGTGATCTCGCTGGTCGCGATCAGCGAGTCGCTGCGCCCGCGCCGCGAGCAGCTCAGCACCGTCACCGGCAGCACCGAGCTCTACCGGGTGCGCGACGAATACGTGCCGGTGGTGCGCCTCCACGAGCTGTTCGGCATCGAGCCGCGGGCCGGCGCGCTCGAGGACGGGATCATCGTCCTGGTCGAGGCCGAGGGGCGGCGCCTGGGGCTGTTCGTCGACGAGCTGCTCGGCCAGCAGCAGGTGGTCATCAAGAGCCTCGAGACCAACTTCCGCCAGGTCCCGGGGCTGTCCGGGGCGACCATCCTCGGCGACGGCACGGTGGCCCTGATCATCGACGTGCCCGGGCTGGTGCTGCGCTGCCTGCGCGACCCGGCGCGGAGCCCGGCGGCCGTGCAGGCCGCCTGACAGCGGAGGACCGAGAGCGATGAGCGAGACCCCAGCCGGCGACGCCGCCACCCGCGGCGAGGGCGCCACGGCGATCATCCACCAGTACCTGACCTTCGAGCTCGCCGGCGAGAGCTACGGCATCGAGATCCCGCGGGTCGAGGGCATCCAGGGCTGGGACCGGGTCACCCCGATCCCCAACACCCCGGACTACGTGCTCGGGGTGATCAACCTGCGCGGCGAGATCGTGCCGATCGTCGATCTGCGCCGGCGCTTCCATCTCGGCGAGGCCGAGTTCGGGCGCACCACGGTGGTGATCATCGTGCGCGTGTGCGGCAGCGAGCGCGACCGCACCGTGGGGCTGGTGGTCGATGCGGTCTGCGACGTCAGCGACCTCGGCGAGGGCGAGATCAAGCCGCCCCCCGAGATCGGCTCGGGGATCGACACCGAGTTCGTGCGCGGCCTGGCGAGCATCGACGAGCGGATGGTGATCCTGCTCGACGTCGACCGCCTGATCAGCCGCGGGGTGCTCGGTGAGGCCGGTGAGGGCGAGTCATTGCACTGAGCCGGACGGCGCCGCCGGGCGGTGGCGCGGCTCACTGAGCTGAGGACAGCGAGATGAAGCTCGACATGCACAGGAAGCTGCTGGGGCTCGGCCTCTCCGGGCTGGTGTTCGCGGTCGCGGTCGGGATCGCCGGCGAGTGGGGCGTGCAGCGGATGAGCGCCGATCTCGGCGGGGTGGCGCTCGACACCCAGGCGCTGCGCTACCAGCTCGAGGCCGACATGCTCCACGACGCGCTGCGCGCCGACGTCTACGCGGCCGTGCTGGCCGGCGACGGCGCCCAGCGGGCCAAGGCGCTCGAGGCCATCGAGCGCGACGCGAAGATGTTCCACCACCACCTTGCGCAGCTCGCCAAGCTGCCGCTCGAGGCCGGGGTACGCGCCACGGTCGAGCGCATCATGCCGCGCCTCCAGGCCTACGTCGCCAGCGCCCGCGAGGTCGCGGCGCTGGCGGGCAAGGATGGCGAGGCGGCCCGCGCCGCCCTGGCGGGCTTCGATCGCAGCTTCTACGCGCTCGCCGAGCGCATGGAGGCGCTCGCCACCCTGATCCAGAACGGCGTCGCGGCGCGCGCCGAGGCCGGGCGCCGCGACGAGCGCGCCGTGACCTGGATGGTGCTGGCCGCGATCACCGTCGCCCTGGCCCTCGGGGTGGTCCTCTCGCTGCTCCTCGCCCGGGCGCTCACCCGGCGCATCGCGCTCGCCGTCGGGGTCGCCGAGAGCATCGCCCGCGGCGAGCTCGACAACCCGATCGAGCACCGCGACGGCGGCGACGAGATCGACGACCTGCTCGGGGCCCTCGACACCATGCAGCGCGAGCTGATCGGGCGGATGGTCGAGGAGCGCAACGCCGCGCTGCGCCTCAACAAGGCGCTCGACAGCGTCAACGCCGCGGTGCTGGTCACCGATCAGCGCTACGACATCATCTACGCCAACCCGGCCGCCATCGAGATGTTCCGCGCCAACGAGGCCGGGCTGCGCGCGGCCGGGCTGCGCGAGTTCAGCGCCGAGCGGATCGTCGGCGCCAACATGGACGACTTTCACAAGGATCCGGCCCACCAGCGCCGGCTGCTCGACGCCCTCAGCGGCGACTACAGCAGCGAGGTCCGCCACGGCGAGCTGACCCTCAAGGTCACCGCCAACCCGGTGCTCGACGAGCACGGCGAGCGCATCGGCACGGTGGTCGAGTGGCTCGATCGCAGCGCCGAGGTGCGCGTCGAGCGCGAGGTCGAGGCGCTGGTCGACGCGGCCGGGCGCGGCGACTTCACCCGGCGCATCGAGGCGGCCGGCTACCAGGGCTTCTTCCGCGAC
>CAZRGU010000249.1:0-5647 GCA_964599705.1 uncultured Ectothiorhodospiraceae bacterium
GCGCTCAACCCCGGGCAGAGCCCGGGCTACGAGGTCAGGCCGGCGCGTGGGCACATGCGCTGGCTCACGCCCTCCAGCGGCGGGCACCGGCCCTTCCCCGGGGCCGATCCGCACCCGTGCCAGAGTGCAGATACGGACTGGAATCAGGCTAACGTTTACGTAAACGTAAGTCAATCAGCCGCCACCGGTCGCGCCGCTCGCAGGCGGGGTCCCGGGCGGCGCGGCGAGCCGATCGCGAACCTCGCGGTAGCGCCGGGCGGCGCCGAGCAGGTCGAGGCCGAGGGCGAGGAAGGCGGCGAGCAGGGCGGCGCCGGCTGTCCGGGCGAGGAGGTCGGGGAGCAGCACCGCCGCGCCGAGCAGCGCCAGCGACGCGCAGTGGAGCACGAGCTGGCGGCGCTGCGAGCGCCCCGGGATGAAGCCGCCCATCGGTGGGACCGCGCGCAGTTGCCCGGCGGCCAGGGCGCGGCGCTGGAGGTGGAACCAGGCGAGGAAGGGGACGATCTTGTAGAGCATCCCGGTGACCACCGAGAGGGCCGCGCCGTGGACGGCGAGCACGCCGAGCAGCAGCGCGCCCTGGCTGTCGAGCGGCCCGGCCCACCAGGGCTCGGCGGCCCACAGCGCGGCGGCCGCAATCAGGCTCGCCATCGACAGGCGCCAGTAGTCGAGGGTGACGTCACGGCGCCGCCGCCGGCGCCCGGCGAGCAGGCGCAGGGTCAGCAGCCCCAGCCCGGCGAGCGCGACCGCCAGCCCGGCGCGCACCGCGCCCGCCGGACCCGCCGCCCCGGCCAGCTCCAGGGCGCTCCACAGGACGAGGCCGGCGGCGACCCCCGGGATCAGCCAGCGGCGCACCGCCCGCGGGTACTCCGCGGTGATGTAGAACATCGGCACCACCTGCCAGGCGACCCCGGCGACCAGCAGCGCGGTCCAGCCGGCCAGCGCCCAGGCCGCGTGCAGGTCGGTGAGCCCGGGGCGCATCCCGGGCAGCGCCCCGCCGAGGTGGCCGGCGAGCAGCGCCAGGCCGGCCGCCAGGGTGACCACCAGGGCGGCGAGTGCGATCGCCAGGGCGCGGCGCGACTCGTTGCGCTGCGCGGCGCGCGCCAGGGCGTGCAGCGAGGCGGCGGCAAGCGCCGCGAGGGCCACCCCGAGGAGGGCCAGCGCGGCAACGAGCAGCACCCCGCGGTCGGCGGCCAGCCCGGCGGCCAGCGCCAGGGTGCCGGCGGTCAGCGCCGGGTGCACCAGCCAGGCCAGCGCCCGGGGGGCCCCGAGCACCGCCCCGGTGAGCACCGGCAGCATCTGTGCCAGCGCCCCGCACATGACCATGGTGAGCACCCCCAGGGTGAGCAGGTGCGAGAGCCCGAGCAGCTCCGGGGACCAGCGCCCCCAGAAGACCTCGGGCCCGAGCCACAGCAGGCCGGCGCCGGCCAGGGCGCCCAGCCAGGGGGCGGTCAGGAAGAAGCGCAGCGGGACCGAGAAGGGCGGGGCCTGCTCGTAGGAGAGCGCCGGGTCCACGGCGGGCGGGGGCCAGCAGGGGCAGGCGGGCTGCTAGCGGGGGGCGGCGGCCTCGTCCCCGCGCCGCCAGATGCGGATCTCGAAGGCCTGCTCCCCGCCCTCGCGGGTCGACCACTCGAAGCCCTGCTCGGCGAGCAGCGGGTAGAGCAGCCGCGGCTCGCGGCGGTGGAGCACGCACAGGCGCTCCCCGGGGGCGAGCGTGGCCAGCGCCTCGAGGGTGCGCTCGAGCGGCTCGCAGGGCTCCAGATCGCTGACGTCGAGGCGCCGCTCGTTCATGCGGTCTCGGTGTCCATCGCGCGCAGCCGCTCGATCAGCGCCTCGGCCTCGCCGGCCAGCACCTCGTCCATCATCGGATAGAGGATCTGCTCCTCCTTGAGATTGTGCTGCTGGGTGAGCACCAGCAGGGTCTCGGCGTGATCGAGAAACCCCGCGGTCTCGCCGTCCTCGATGGCCAGGTCCATGTCGGCGAGCACCGCGCGCATCTGCGCGTGCTCGTCGCGCATCACCGCGGTCGGTCCTCCGGCATGACCGGTGACCTCCTCGAAGCGCGGGAACAGCACCTCCTCCTCCATCGCGAAGTGCAGCTCGACGCGGGCGCGAAACTTCGCGAAGTGCTCGCGCGTGGCCTCGAGCGCGCCGCTGCTCGCGCTCTCCTCGGCGCGCGCGAACAGCGTGTCGCAGGCACGATGGTCATCCTTGATGAAGGCCTCGATCATTCATTCTCTCCACTCGACTGTGGATCACGATGCTCGCCGCGACGCCGAGGCCGCTCCTTGACCTGCGTCAAGGTATCTCCACCCGGCTCCCGCGCCGGCCCGCCCCGGCGCCTCTTCGGCTATTCTTGCCCGCCGGCGGGCGATGCCGATCGGAGCGTGAAGGGATCGACGGCGATGCGAAGAACCGAGCTGCGCGCCGGCGGCCGGCGCCTCGAGTGCGCCTGGATCGGCAGGCCCGAGCCGGGGCGGCCGACCCTGGTGCTGCTCCACGAGGGGCTCGGCTGCGTGGCGATGTGGCGCGACTTCCCGCAGCGGCTGGCCGCGGCCACCGGCCTGCCGGCCTTCCTCTACAGCCGCGCCGGCTACGGGGGATCGGAGCCGGCCGAGCTGCCCCGCCCGGTGCGCTTCATGCACCACGAGGCCCTCGAGGTCCTGCCCGAGTTGCTCGCCGCGGCCGGCATCGACACGCCGCTGCTCGTCGGGCACAGCGACGGGGCCTCGATCGCCCTGATCGCGGCCGGCGCCGGGGTCGTTCCCGGGCTGCAAGCCCTGGCCCTGATCGCCCCGCACGTCTTCAACGAGGAGCTCTGCGTGACCAGCATCCGCGCCGCCGCCGAGGCCTATCGCAGCAAGCCGCGCCTGCGCGAGGGGCTGGCCCGTTACCACGGCGAGCAGGTCGATGCCGCCTTCTGGGGCTGGAACGACGTCTGGCTGCACCCCGACTTCTGGCACTGGAACATCGAGGAGTACCTGCCCGGCATCGAGGTCCCGCTGCTCCTCGTGCAGGGCGAGGACGACCAGTACGGGACGATCGCCCAGCTCGAGGCGATCGAGCGCCAGGTCACCGTCCCCTGCACCCGGGTGCTGATCCCCGCTGCCCGCCACTCGCCCCACCTCGAGCGGCCCGATCCGACGCTCGACGCCCTGGCCCGCTTCGTCGCCGCGGCCGCGGGGCGCGAGGTCACCCCGGCCGGCGGCGCGCCAGGCGCAGGCTGAGCGCGACCGCGACGGCGGCCAGCGCCGGGCCGCGCCCGAGGCGCTCGGAGAGGGCGCCGAAGACCGGGCCGGAGAGCGCCCGCAGCGACAGATGGATCAGCGCCCGCAGCCGCGTGTCGGTGAGCGGTGCGGGCCGGCGGCGGACGGGACGCCGGGAACCCCGGCGCTCCGTGCTACGGCACGGTGCAGCGCGAGCGCGGCAGGCACACGAAGCCCTCGAGGAGGCGGCGCTGGGTGCGGTAGAAGGAGGCCCGCTCGGCGTGCCAGGTGCCTCCGCGGCGGGTGACCACGGCGCGCACGGCGAGCACCCCGGAGGGCTGGAGCAGGCGCAGATCGGCTTCCGGGTCGGGGTCGAGGACGGCGTTGCGCGCCACCACCGTGCCCTCGATGCGCGCGGCCACCGCGCAGCACAGCGCCCCGGTCAGGGGCAGCGCGCGGTGGGCGTTGCCCATCGACAGCATCCGCACGCTGAGCGCCCCGTCGCCGGCCTCGAGACGCCCGCCCGAGAGCGTGGTCGCCGCCCGCGGCGGGGCGACCAGGCCGAGCTTGGGGATCGCCGGCGAGCCGCGGTGCAGCGCCTCGGGGCTCGCCGCCAGCCCCATCACCACCCCGGCCGCGCAGCGGATCCGCTCGAGGCGCTCGCCGAGCGCCGGGTCGGCGTCGATCGCCTCGGGGGGCTCGTTGCCCTCGAGGCCGAGGGCGGCGGCCGCGACGAACACGCAGGGGTTCCCGGCGTCGACCAGCGAGGCATCGATCGGGCCGAGGCCGGGGATCTGGAGCCGGTCGAGGGGGCGGCCGCTGGGCAGCAGCGCGCCGGTGGCCGCCCCGCCCGGGTCGAGGAACTCGAGGCGCACCGGGGCGCCGGTGCCGGCGACCCCGGGAATGGCGAGGTCGCCCTCGACCGCGGCGCAACCCCCCTCGAGCGGGAAGCAGGCATCGATCCGCTTGCCGGTGTTGGTGTTGTGGATCCGCACCCGGGCCTCGCCGCCCGCGGCGCTCACCAGCCCCTCGTCGACCGCGAAGGGCCCGATCGCGGCGAGCATGTTGCCGCAGTTGCTGCGGTAGTCGACCGCGGCGCGGCGCACCTCGACCTGGGCGAAGGTGAAGTCGACGTCGGCCTCGGCGCGGCTCGGCGGCCCGACCACGCAGCACTTCGACAGCGACGAGATCCCGCCGCCGACCCCGTCGAGCTGGCGCCCGTTCGGATCCGGGCTGCCCATCGCGGCCAGGAACAGCGCATCCCACGCGGCGCGCTCCGCGGGCAGGTCGCGGCGCCGGAAGATCAGCCCCTTGCTGGTGCCGCCGCGGGCGAGCACGGCGCGGACCCGGAGCTGAGCCACCGCTCCCTCCCCGCTCAGCCGGCCGCGCCGGCCGACCCCTCCGGCGCGCCGTCCGCGCCGCTCAGCCGAACAGCCACGGATGGGCGAGGCGCACGCCGAGCGCGGCGCCGAGGCCGATGATCACCGCCACCGGGGAGAGCTCGCGCAGGCCGCGCAGGGTCTCGCGGCCGGTCAACGGCCAGAACGGCGTGGCGGCGTGGAAGGCGGCGAAGGTCGGCTCGCCGCCGGCCAGCTTGCGCCGGTCCTGGTGCCAGGCGCCGATCACCGAGAAGGCGGCGAAGCCGCCGAAGAAGGCGACGTCGCTGGCGAAGCCGTTGGCCGCCAGGTGCATCAGCGCCCACAGCGCCATGCCCATGAACAGCGCGTGGCGGGTGAGGCGCTGCACGCCGCGCGGTTCCGCCGGGCCGCCGAGCACGGTGGCCGGGCTCGGGGTCATCACCCCGGCGGCCGCCAGCACCAGGGCCAGGGCGTTGCCGAGGTAGAGGAGCTCGCGCCACGGCGGGGCCAGCGCCAGCGCCCAGAGCAGCGCGCCCTCGTGGCGGTGGGCGCCGTAGTAGCGCACCAGGACCACGAAGGTGACCAGGGCGATGAGCGAGTAGAGGCCCTGGAAGGGGCGCTCGCCGAGGCGCGCGACCAGCCGTGGGCGCACCCGGGTGCTCGAGAGCAGCATGTGGGTGCCGCCGAACAGCACCCACAGCGCGAGGACGGCGAGGGCGGGGCTCATGCCGGCACTGTGCCCGCCCCGCCGCCGCGACGCAAGGGCAGGGCCGCGCTCCTCGAATTCGCCTCCCCGCGGGCAGCGTAGCCCGGGCTCTGCCCGGGATCGAGCCCGTGCCGGCACCAGGCGTTCGGCACCCGGCGGGACCCGAACGTCGGGCCGTCGCCCGACCTACGCCCGGGGCGTGGCGCCCGGCTGGCACCGTTGGGTGCGGGAAGGTGGCTTGACGTCGGGCTGTCGCCCGACCTACGGCCGGGGCGGGCGCCCGGCCGGCACTCGCGTCGGGCCGTCGCCCGACCTACGCCCGGGGCGTGGCGCCCGGCCGGCACTCGGCGTCGGGCCGTCGCTCGAGCTCGTAGCCCGGGCTC
>CAZRGU010000250.1:0-5641 GCA_964599705.1 uncultured Ectothiorhodospiraceae bacterium
GCCCGGCCGGGCTTGTCGCGGTGCTGGGGGTGAGCCCGGCGGCCCGTCTCCCCAGGCTACGAGCCTTTGCCGTCTTCTGGTCCACTGCGCGCCACGCCCCACCGCACGCCCCGGCGGGGGAAGGCGGCCACCTTCTGCCGTGGATCGGTGAGGTATGCGGGCTAGCTACAGCCCGCCCGGGAGGAGCACCTCGGCGGCCACCGGAAGGTGGTCGGAGTGGGTCCAGCGGGGCACCTGGCAGCCCTCGATCTCGAGCGCCGGCGAGACCAGCACGTGGTCGAGGCGCCGCCACGGCTCCCAGCTCGGGTAGGTGCCGCCCTGCCCGGGGCCGACCAGCCGCAGCCCGGTGCGCGAGGTCAGGCGGTCGAGCTCGGCGCTGCCCGGGGCGCAGTTCAGATCCCCCATCAGCAGCACCCGCGAGCGCCCCGCCACCAGCTCGCACAGGTACTCGACCTGGCGCAGGCGGGCCCGCCGCCCGAGGGCCAGGTGCGCGCAGACCACCACCAGCGGGTCGCGCCGATCGCCGAACAGGGCGACCAGCGCGCCGCGCCCGCGCAGCCCGGGCAGGGCGTGCTGGGCGACCTCGAAGGGGGCCAGGCGGGCGAGCAGGCCGAGACCGTGCAGCGCCAGGGTGCCGACCTGGCGGTTGACCTGGTCGAACCAGTAGGGGAAGCGGGCCGCCCGGGCCAGGTAGCGGGTCGGGCTCTCGAAGCCGGTGCGGAAGCTCCCGCCATCTGTCTCCTGGAGCGCCACCAGGTCGAACGGGGCGAGCAGCGGAGCGAGCGCATCGAGGGTCCGCCAGCGCCGCGCGTGGGGCACCACGTGGCGCCAGCCGCGGGTCAGGTAGTGACGGTAGCGGCGGGCCTCGACGCCGGCGTGAATGTTGTAGCTGAGCACCCGCAGGCGCAGCGCCTCTCCTGAGTGCACACTGCGGGCGAGGAGCGTGTAGGGCATCGGCTCACCTGCCGCCGGGCGGCGGTTCTTGGCCCGCCGGTCCGCTCTCCCCGGTCAAGACCGCCGCCGCTGCGCTCCCCCGCCCGAGCGCGGCGGGCGGGTCATCGGCGATCCCCGGAACGGCTCCCGGCACCGGGGAAGGGTAGCACGCGCGGTGCCTGGAACCTCGGCCGCAACCGTGCCAGGATGGCGCCATGCACTGCCCGTTCTGCGATGCCGCCGACAGCCGGGTGATCGACTCGCGCCTGGCCGGCGGCGGCGATCAGATCCGCCGCCGGCGCGAGTGTCCGACCTGCGGGGTGCGCTTCACCACCTACGAGCGCGCCGAGCTCGCCCTGCCCCGGGTGGTCAAGCGCGACGGGCGCCGCGAGGGCTTCGACGAGGCCAAGCTGCGCGGCGGGATGCTGCGCGCGCTCGAGAAGCGGCCGGTCTCGAGCGAGCAGGTGGAGAGCGCGCTGGCCCGCATCCGCCGCGCGCTGGTTGCGGGCGGCGAGCGCGAGGTCGCGGCGCGGCGCATCGGCGAGCAGGTCATGGCGGTGCTGCGCGAGCTCGACGAGGTCGCCTACGTGCGCTTCGCCTCGGTGTACCGCAGCTTCCAGGACGTCAACGCCTTCCGCGAGGAGATCGAGCGCCTCGAGCGCGAGCAGGGGCCGGCCACCCGCGACGGCCAGATCCCGCTGCTGCCCGAGGAACGATGAGCGAGGCGGCGCTGATGGCGCGCGCCCTGCGCCTGGCCCGCCGCGGGCTCTACGGCACCGACCCGAACCCGCGGGTCGGCTGCGTGCTGGTGCGCGACGGCCAGATCGTCGGCGAGGGCTGGCACCGGCGTGCCGGGGCCGCGCACGCCGAGATCGAGGCGCTCGCCGCGGCCGGCGAACGGGCCCGCGGGGCCACCGCCTACGTGACCCTCGAGCCGTGCTGCCACCAGGGGCGGACCGGACCGTGCACCGAGGCCCTGATCGGGGCCGGCGTGAAGCGGGTGGTGGCGGCGATGCACGACCCCAACCCGGCGGTCTCGGGGCGCGGGCTGGCGGCCCTCGAGCGCGCCGGCCTGACCGTCGAGGTCGGCCTGCTCGGCGCCGCCGCCGAGGCCCTCAACCCCGGGTTCGTGCGCCGCATGCGCGGCGGGCGCCCCTGGGTGCGGGTCAAGCTCGCCGCCAGCCTCGACGGGCGCACCGCGATGGCCGACGGCGAGAGCCGCTGGATCACCGGGGCGGCGGCACGCCGCGACGGGCACCGGCTGCGGGCTCGCAGCTCCGCGGTGGTCACCGGGGTGGGCACCGTGCTCGCCGACGACCCGCGGCTCGACGCCCGCGATCTCGAGCCCCGCGACGAGCTCGTCCAGCCCCTGCGGGTGGTGCTCGACGGGGCGCTGCGCACCCCGCCCGGGGCGCGGCTGCTGGCCGCGCCGGGGGCGTTGCTGGCCTGCTCCCGGGGGGCCGACGCGGGGCGCGCCGCGGCGCTGCGCGCCGCCGGCGCCGAGCTCCTCGAGCTGCCCGACCGCGGCGGGCGGATCGAGCTCGCCGCGCTGCTCGCCGCGCTCGCCGAGCGCCAGTGCAACGAGGTCCTGGTCGAGGCCGGTGCGACCCTGGCCGGGGCCTTCCTCGAGGCCGGGCTGGCCGACGAGCTGATCGTCTACCTCGCCCCGCTGCTGCTCGGCGAGCGGGCCCGCCCGCTCGCCCGGCTGCCCGCGATCGGCACCATGGCCGAGCGCCTCGCGCTCGGCCGCGCGCGGGTCCGCGCCCTCGGCGACGACCTCCGGCTGAGCTATCGTCTGTAGCGCCGGCCTGGCCCCCGCGCGATAATGGGGCGATGTTCTCGGGGATCGTCCAGACCACGGCCCGCATCGAGCTCTCGGGCGGCGCCGCGGGGGGTGGCGCGCGCCTGCGGGTGCGCTGGCGCCGGCCGCTGCCCCACCCCGCGGCGCTCGGCGACTCGATCGCGGTCAACGGCTGCTGCCTGACCGTGGCGGCGCTGGCCGAGGACGGCTTCGAGGCCGACTGCTCGGCCGAGACCCTGGCCTGCACCGCGCTCGGGCGGCTGCCCGCCGGGCGCGAGGTCAACCTCGAGGAGGCGCTGCGCGCGGCCAGCCCGCTCGGCGGCCACCTGGTCAGCGGGCACGTCGATGGCGTGGCCACCGTCGAGGCGCGCAGCGAGCGCGATCAGTGCCTGCTGCTGCGCCTGTGCGCCCCGCGCCCCCTGGCCCGCTACCTGGCGCGCAAGGGCTCGGTGTGCCTCGACGGAGTGAGCCTGACCGTCAACGCCGTCGAGGACGAGCACTTCGAGGTCAACCTGATCCCCCACACCCTGGCCGTGACCAGCCTCGGGGCGCTCGCCGTCGGCGACCCGGTCAACCTCGAGGTCGACCTGGTGGCGCGCTACCTCGAGCGGCTGCTCGAGGCCCGTCAGTGAGCCGTCCATGAACTTCCACAAGATCGAGGACATCATCGCCGAGTTCCGCAGCGGCCGGCTGGTGGTGCTGGTCGATGACGAGGATCGCGAGAACGAGGGCGACCTGGTCGCGCCGGCGGCCTCGATCACGGCCGAGCAGATCAACTTCATGGCCCGCTACGGGCGCGGCCTGATCTGCATGCCGATGACCCGCGAGCGCTGCGAGCAGCTCGGCCTGTGGCTGATGGTCGGCGACAACCGCGAGGCCCAGGGCACCAAGTTCACCGTCTCGATCGATGCCGCCTCCGGGATCACCACCGGGATCTCGGCCGCCGACCGGGCCACCACCATCCGCCTGGCCGCCTCGCCCGAGGCCCGTCCGTCCGACTTCGTCCAGCCCGGGCACATCTTCCCGCTCCAGGCCGAGCCCGGCGGGGTGCTCACCCGGGCCGGGCACACCGAGGCCGGCTGCGACCTGGCGCGCCTGGCCGGGCTCGAGCCCGCGGCGGTGGTCATCGAGATCCTCAACGACGACGGCACCATGGCCCGGCGCCCCGACCTGGAGCGCTTCGCTGCCGAGCACAACCTCAAGATCGGCACCATCGCCGACCTGATCCACTACCGCATGCTCCACGAGAAGACCGTCGAGCGGGTCGGCGAGTGCCGGATGCCGACCCGCTTCGGCGAGTTCCGGATGGTCGCCTACCGCGACATCCTCGAGGGGCGCATCCACCTCGCCCTGGTGGCCGGCGAGATCGACCCGGACCGTCCGGCCACCATCCGCGTGCACGTCCACGACCCGCTCACCGACCTGACCGGCAGCACCCGCCCGGACGCCGGCTGGCCGCTCGACGATGCCCTGCAGCGGATCGCCGCCGAGCCTCCCGGGGTGGTCGTGGTGCTGCGCCACGACGACCCCTCGAGCGAGATCATCCACCGCATCCGCACCTACCACATGGAGGACAGGGGCACCGACCTGCCGCGCCCCGAGCCGGGCGAGAACCTGCGCACCTACGGGCTCGGCGCCCAGATCCTGCTCGACCTCGGGGTCCAGCAGATGCGGGTGCTGAGCGCCCCGAAGCGCATGCACGGGATCTCGGGCTTCGGGCTCGAGGTCGTCGAGTACCTGGCCTGAAGGGGCAGCCGCGGTGGCCCGCTACGACATCCCCGAGGGCAGCTACCGGTGCGCCGGGGCGCGGGTCGCGGTGGTTGCGGCGCGCTTCAACGCGGCCATCGTCGAGCGCCTCCTCGAGGGGGCGCTCGAGACCCTCGAGCGCCACGGGCTGCCGGCCGCGGCGGTCGACGTCGCCCGGGTCCCCGGCGCCTTCGAGATCCCGCTCGCCGCGCAGCGCCTCGCCGCCTCGCGGCGCTACCAGGCCGTGATCGCGCTCGGCGCGGTGATCCGCGGCGACACCCCGCACTTCGAGTACGTCGCCGGGGAGTGCGCCCGCGGGCTGATGCAGGTCGGGCTCGAGTCCGGCGTGCCGGTGCTCTTCGGGGTGCTCACCGTCGAGGACCTCGCCCAGGCCGAGGCGCGCTGCGGGCCCGGGGAGGGCAACAAGGGGCGCGAGGCGGCGCTCGCCGCCCTCGAGATGATCAGCCTGCTGCGGGCGCTCGAGCGGTGAGCACCCCGGGGGGGCGCTCCCAGGCCCGCCGCGCCGCCGTCCAGGCCATCTACCAGTGGCAGATGACCGGCCAGTCGGCCGCCGAGATCAGCGCCCAGTTCCGCGAGCAGCGCCGCAAGGGGGGACGCTTCGACGTCGCCTACTTCGAGCGCCTGGTCCACGAGATCCCGCAGCGGGTCGCCGAGATCGACGCCCGCCTGGCGCCGCTGCTCGACCGCCCGATCACCGAGGTCGACGGGGTCGAGCGGGCGGTGCTGCGCATCGGCGCCTACGAGCTGATGGCCTGCCCCGAGGTGCCCTGGCGCACGGTCATCGACGAGGCCGTGACCTGGGCGCGGACCTTCGGCGCCGAGGCCGGGCACCGCTACGTCAACGCGGTGCTCGACGCCCTGGCCCGCAAGCTGCGCGGCGAGGGCGGATAGCCCGGAGCGCTCGCCGAACCGCGCCACCCACCCGCGGGAGCACCAGCCCGCAGGCGCCCGGCGCTGGAGAACAGCGGGAGGACATTGAGCAGCGCCGCAGGCGCCGCGAGCGCGCAGCGCTCACCGATCCACGGCTGCGGCTGCCGATCCACTCGCTCCGGGCGACGCGGCAAGCCGGGGTGGGGGCGCGCTGGGGCGAGGTCCGGAGCGACCGTCGCGAGGCAGGGATGCCGAGCGCCGAGCGCCACA
>CAZRGU010000251.1:0-5618 GCA_964599705.1 uncultured Ectothiorhodospiraceae bacterium
GCCGGCTCTCCGAGGACTTTCCCGGCGAGGTCGAGCCGCTGGTGCGCGAGATCAACCGGCTGCTCGATCACACCGACCGGATGCTCGAGCGCGCCCGGGCGCTGGCCGGCAACCTCGCCCACGCGCTGCGCAACCCGATGGCGGTGATCAAGAACGAGGCCCGCGCCATCGAGGGGGCGCGCGGCGAGCTGCTGCGAGGCAAGGCCGAGGCGATGGAGCGGGCCATCGAGCGCCAGCTCGCGCGGGCCCGGATCGCGGGGACCCGGCGGGTGCTCGGGGCGCGTACCGACGTCGCCCCGGTGGCCGACGATCTGCGCTTCTCGCTCGCCGTGCTTCATCGCGAGCGCGGAGTGCGCATCGAGCTCGAGCGCCTCGACGGGCTCGGCTTCGAGGGCGAGAGCGAGGACCTCGAGGAGATGCTCGGCAACCTCATGGACAACGCCTGCAAGTGGGCCCGCGCCCGGGTGCGGGTGAGCGGGGTGATCGAGGGGGACTGGCTGTGCCTGGCGGTCGACGACGACGGCCCCGGGATCCCGCCCGAGGAGCGCGAGCGGGTGCTCGAGCGCGGCCAGCGTCTCGACGAGAGTGTCGCCGGCACCGGCCTCGGCCTGCCGATCGTCTGCGACATCGCCGAGCTCTACGAGGGGCGTCTCGAGCTCGAAGACTCCGAGCTCGGCGGCCTGCGAGCCCGCCTGGTGCTGCCCGCGGCGGGGTGACGCAGGCCCGCTCCCGCCCTTCTCCGCTGCGCGGACACGACGCCCGGCCTGGGCTGCGCAGCGCCTCGGCGCACGGGCGAGCCGGCACAGGCCTCGCGCCGGCGCGTTCTGGCCACGCACCGGGGATGCGGGTATCCTTTCGCTCGGCCCGTCTTTGGGGGGAGAAACGAAGGCGGTCGCCCGAACGGACCGGCGGCGCTGCGCGACCGGCCGGCTCGGGCCAATGCGCCAGGAACGGCGGCTGCCGGACCCGTCCGCGGCCGGCATGAAGGCAATACGAAGGAGGAATTCGACATGCTCATTCGCACAGTGCGCAGGGGAGTGGCGCTCGTCCTGGGCGGTCTGCTGGTGATGGCCGGCGCGCAGGCCGCTCCGCCGCCGATCAAGATTGGCACCTTCCTCTCGGTCACCGGCCCGGCGTCGTTCCTCGGCGATCCGGAGCTCAAGACGCTGCAGATGTACATCGAGCAGATCAACGACGCCGGCGGCGTGATCGGGCGCAAGCTCGAGCTGGTCCACTACGACGTGCAACACCTGGCCGACAAGGCGCGCACTGCCGTCAAGCGGCTGCTCAACGACGACAAGGTCGACCTGATCGTCGGCGGCAGCACCACCGGGACGACGATGGCCGCCGTCCCGCTCATCGAGCGCGCCGGGGTGCCGTTCATCTCGCTGGCCGGCGCCGTGGTGATCATCGAGCCGGTCAAGAAGTGGGTGTTCAAGACCCCGCATACCGACCGGATGGCCGCAGCCAAGGTCTTCGAGGACATGAGGAAGCGCGGGATCACCAAGATCGGGCTGATCTCGGGGACCGGCGGCTTCGGCAAGTCGGGGCGCAAGCAGGCCAAGCTGGTGGCCAAGGACTACGGCATCGAGATCGTGGCCGACGAGACCTACGGTCCCAAGGACACCGACATGACCGCCCAGCTCACCAAGATCAAGAACACCCCCGGGGTGCAGGGTGTGCTCAACTTCGGCTTCGGCCAGGGGCCGGCGATCGTCACCAAGAACTACCGCCAGCTCGGCATCAGCGTGCCCCTCTACCAGTCCCACGGGGTGGCCTCGAAGAAGTACATCGAGCTCGCCGGCGGGGCCGCCGAGGGGGTCCGGCTGCCGGCCGCCGCGCTGCTGGTCGCCGAGAAGCTTCCCGACGACGACCCCCAGAAGCCGATCGCGCTGGCCTACAAGCGCAACTTCGAGAAGCGCTGGGGCCAGTCGGTATCGACCTTCGGCGGGCACGCCTACGACGGCCTGATGATCGCGATCGCGGCCATCGAGCGCGCCGGCAGCACCGACAAGGAGAAGGTCCGCGCGGCCATCGAGCAGACCCGCAACCTGATCGGCGCCGACGGCATCTTCACCATGTCTCCCAAGGACCACCTCGGGCTGGATCTGAGCGCCTTCAAGATGCTCGAGATCCGCAACGGCGACTGGACCCTGGTCGAGTAGCCGTCCGCTGACCGGTGCGCCGCCCCCGGGCCGTCGGGCCCCGGGGGCGGCGCCGCGGCAGGGAGCCGCAGCGCAGTGGCCGAGTTCATCCAGTTCCTGCTCACCGGGATCACCATCGGGGCGACCTATGCGCTGGTGGCGCTCGGCTTCTCGCTGATCTACAACGCCAGCCACGTCATCAACTTCGCCCAGGGCGAGTTCCTGATGATCGGCGGCATGGGTACCGTGGCGTTCTACGGGGCCGGGGCGCCGCTCCCGCTGGCCGCCGCCGGCGCGGTCCTGCTCGCCACCGCGGTCGGCATCGCCCTCGAGAAGCTCGCCATCGAGCCGGCTCGCAACGCCGACGTGGTCTCGCTGATCATCATCACCATCGGCGCCTCGATCTTCCTGCGCGGCGTCGCCCAGGTGCTCTGGGGCAAGGAGTTCCACGCCCTGCCGGCGTTCACTGGCGAGCAGCCGCTGCACCTGCTCGGGGCCACCGTGCTGCCGCAGAGCCTGTGGGTGATCGGCACCGCGGCGCTGATCGTCCTCGCCCTGTGGCTGTTCTTCGGGCGGACCCGGCTCGGCAAGGCGATCATCGGCACCGCCCACAACCGCCTGGCCGCCGAGCTCGCCGGGATCAACACCCGCTTCGTGCTGATGGCCAGCTTCGCGCTCTCGGCGCTGCTCGGGGCGATCGCCGGCGTGGTGGTCACCCCGATTACCTTCACCGCCTACGACACCGGGGTGATGCTCGGTCTGAAGGGCTTCGTGGCAGCGGTGCTAGGCGGGCTCGGCAACGGCCCCGGGGCGATCATGGGGGGGCTGATCCTCGGGGTCGCCGAGGTGATGACCGCCGGCTACCTGTCCTCCGAGTACAAGGACGCGGTGCCGTTCGTGATCATCATCCTGATCCTGTTCTTTCTTCCCCAGGGCCTGCTCGGGCGCGCCGGCGGGGAGCGGGTGTGAGCGGGCTGGCCCGGGCGCGCAGCGGGGGCGTGCTGGTCCTGGCGGCCGTGATCGTGCTGCTGCCGCTGGCGCTGCCCAACAACTACTACTACGACGTCGCCATCCAGATCGGGATCAACGCCGTGGTGGTCATCGGCCTCAATCTGCTGATCGGCTACGCGGGCCAGATCAGCCTCGGCCACGCCGGCTTCCTCGGCCTTGGCGCCTACTGCTCGGCGGTGCTCACCGCCAGCTACGACTGGCCGCCGCTGGCCGCCCTGCTGGTCGGCACCGCCCTGATCGGGGTGCTCGCCGCGCTGCTGGCCCGCCCGATCCTGCGCCTGCGCGGGCACTACCTGGCGATGGCCACCCTCGGCCTCGGGATCATCGTCTCGATCGTGCTCAACACCGAGGAGGAGATCACCGGGGGGCCCGACGGGATGAGCGTGCCGCCCTTCTCGCTGCTCGGCTACGAGCTCTACGGCGAGCAGGTCTGGTACTGGGTGGTCGGGGCGCTGCTGCTGCTCGCCGTGTGGCTGGCGCTCAACCTCATCGAGTCGCCGGTCGGGCGGGCGCTGCGCGCGGTGCACGGCTCGGAGGTCGCCGCCCAGGTGATGGGCATCGACACCATCCGCTACAAGGTCCGGGTGTTCGTGCTCTCGGCGGTGTTCGCCGGCTTCATGGGGGGGGTCGGGGCCCACTATGCCGGCTTCGTGACCCCGGCGGGGGCTGGCTTCCTGCGCTCCATCGAGCTGGTCACCATGGTGGTCCTGGGGGGGATGGCCTCGACCTTCGGGGCGGTCATCGGAGCGGCGATCCTCACCGTCCTGCCGCAGCTGCTGACCGACTTCGAGGACTACGAGATGATGGTCTTCGGGTTGATCCTGATGGTGACCATGATCGTCATGCCCCGCGGCCTGGTGCCCACCGCGCTCTCGCTGCTGGCGAGGCGCCCCCGGTGAGCCTGCTCAGCGTCGAGCACCTCGCCAAGGGCTTCGGCGGGGTGCGCGCCATCGATGACCTCAGCTTCGAGGTCGAGCCGGGCCGGGTGCATGCCCTGATCGGACCGAACGGGGCCGGCAAGACCACCCTGTTCAACCTGATCACCGGGATCTACACGCCGAGCGCCGGGAGGGTCCGCTTCCGCGATCGGGACGTCACCGGGATGCCGCCCCACCGGCTCGCCCAGCTCGGCCTGAGCCGGACCTTCCAGAATCTCCAGGTATGCCTCAACATGAGCACGGTCGAGAACGTCATGCTCGGCCGCCACCGCCATCTCGACGGACGCTTCCTGCCCGCCCTGCTGCGCGCCCCCTGGCTGGCGCGCGGTGAGCGACAGTGTCTCGAGCGGGCCGGCGAGCTGCTCGAGTTCGTCGGCATCGCCGAGTACGCCGAGGAGAGCGCCGATGCCCTGCCCTACGGCGTGCTCAAGCGCCTCGAGATCGCCCGGGCGCTCGCCTCCGAGCCCGAGCTGCTGCTCCTCGACGAGCCGGCCGCCGGCCTCAATCCGGCCGAGACGGCGGCCATCGACGCCCTGATCGGGCGGATCGCGGGCTCCGGGGTGACCGTGGTGCTGGTCGAGCACGACATGAAGCTGGTGATGGGCGTGGCCGAGCACATCGTGGTCCTCGACTACGGGCGCAAGATCGGCGAGGGCACGCCGGCCGAGGTGCGCGCCAACCCCGAGGTGATCGCCGCCTACCTGGGCACCGCGGCCACGGAGGAAGGGGGCCGGTGAGCGCCGCCCGCCAGGGCGCCGCGGTGCTCGAGGTCGAGGGCCTGTGTGCGCACTACGGGCGCATCCAGGCGTTGCGCGGCATCGACTTCACGGTTCGCGAGGGCGAGCTGGTGGCCCTGGTCGGGGCCAATGGGGCGGGCAAGACGACCCTGCTGCGCACCCTCTCGGGCGTGCAGCGGGCGAGCGCCGGCACGGTGCGCTACCGCGGCCGCGACATCACCACGCTCGGTCCCGACCGCCGGGTCCGGCTGGGCATCGCCCAGGTCCCCGAGGGGCGCCAGGTGTTCGCGCCGATGAGCGTCGAGGACAACCTGCTGCTCGGCGGCTACACCCGCCCGCGCGCCGAGATCGAGGAGCTCACCGAGGCCATGTACCAGCGCTTCCCGGTGCTGCGCGAACGGCGCCGCCAGCCCGCCGGGGTGCTCTCCGGCGGGCAGCAGCAGATGCTGGTGATCGCCCGGGCGCTGATGGCACGCCCGCGCCTGCTGCTGCTCGACGAGCCGAGCATGGGCCTGGCGCCCCGCCTGGTCGAGGAGATCTTCGCCGTGGTCCAGACCCTGCGCGCCCAGGACATCACCATCGTGCTGGTCGAGCAGAACGCCCACGCGGCGCTCTCGGCCGCCGATCACGCCTACGTCATGGAGACCGGCAGGATCGTGCTCGCCGGCCCGGGGCTCGAGCTGCTCGACGACGAGCAGGTGCGCAAGGCCTACCTCGGGATGTAGGTTCCTGCAGGGCGAGCATGGTTGAATGGCCAGTGTCGTCCCGGGGATAATGAAGAATTGACT
>CAZRGU010000252.1:0-5609 GCA_964599705.1 uncultured Ectothiorhodospiraceae bacterium
GCCGGGCTGGAGCGGGCCCGGGCGCTCGGCGAGGAGCAGCTCGCGGCGGTTCTCGACGACCCGCGCACCCGCGACGCGATCGTCGCCCACATCGCCCGCGGCGACGAGCAGAGCATCCAGGAGGGGCTGGCCGCGATCGCCGGGCTCGACCCCAAGTGGCAGCAGGAGGTGCGCGACGACCCGCGCGCCCGCGAGGCCATCGTCGGCTTCTACGAGGGGCGTATCCAGGACGCCTTCGATCCCGGCAACGGGCGCTACGACTACGCCGCCGCCAGCGAGGTCATCGCCACCCTCGACCGGCTCTACCCGGACTCGGCCACCGTGCTGCGGCTGCGCAACCAGCTCAAGAGCCAGCGCGACACCCAGCTCGCCGAGCTGCGCGACAAGTACAACCAGCTCCTCGAGGCCGGCAGCCTGATCCCGGTCAAGGGCGAGGAGGATGTCGGCGACGTGATCGCCCTGGTCCGCCAGATCGACCCCGAGAACCCCCTGCTCGCCGACAAGCGCCTGCGGCTGCGTTTCATCGAGTTGGCCGAGCAGACCATCGGTGAGGGCCGCTACGAGCGCGCCAAGGCCTACCTCGACGCCAGCCTCGCCTACGCCCCCGACGACCCGACGCTCGCCAACCTCCGCTACCAGGTCGATGCCGAGCTCGAGCGGATCGCCAACGAGCGCCGGGTCGCCGAGATCGAGGGGCGGCTGCGCGCGCGCCTCGCCGGCCTGCGCTCGCTCGAGGACTTCCAGGCGGTGCGCGACGATCTGCTCCAGCTCGCCGACCTGAGTCCGACCAGCCCGGTGCTCGGCGAGATCCAGGCCAACCTCAAGCGCGCCTTCGCGGTCGCCCTCGACGGCGCGATCAAGGCCCGGCGCTGGGACGAGGGCGAGCGCCTGCTGGTCGACTTCGCCAAGCTGCTCGACATCCCCTACCTCGGCGAGCAGCGCGCCCGCCTGGCGAAGGCCGAGCAGGCCGCCGGCTTCACCGTCGCCGCCAGCGCCGAGCGCAGCGCGGCGATCTCCTCGCGGGTCGCCGCGATCGAGGCCCTGCTCGCCAAGCCCGAGCTCTCCAGCGACTGGGAGATTCGGCTCAAGGTCCCCTACAAGGAGCTGATCGCGCTGCTGCCGCTCGGCCATCCCACCCTCGAGCAGGTGCGCGCCAAGGTCGCCGCGCTCTACGTGGAGCGGGCCCGCGAGGCGCGCGCCGCCGGGCGCCTCGACGAGGCCCTCGCCTTCGTCGCCAAGGGACGGGTCTTCCATCCCGAGCTGGCCGACTTCAGCCGCGAGGAGCAGGCGGTGGCCGCGGCCAAGGAGGCGCTGCGCCGCAAGCTCGCCGAGGAGCGGCGCCTGGCCCGCATCGAGGCCCAGAAGGCCGACCTGCTCAGCAAGGCCGAGGCCAACCAGCCCCAGGAGGCCAAGGCGATCCTCGAGGCGCTGCGCGGCGAGCTGCCGGGCGACGACGAGTTCCTCGCCAAGACCGGTCCGCAGGCGATCGCGGCCGCCTACCAGCGCCTCGCCCAGGCGATGACCGAGCGCGACCCGCCGCAGTACGAGGCGGCGCTGCGCTTCGCCGAGCTCGGGCTGGCGCTCGCCCCGGATCTGGCCGAGCTGCGCGCGGCCCGCGACGGCTACCGCGCCGAGGTCAAGAAGCGCGAGCTCGAGATCGCGCTGCGCAAGCGCTTCAACAGCAGCAAGCCGCTCGACCTCGCGGCCACCAGGAAGGACCTGGCGCGCCTCGCCAAGGACTTCCCGAACCGCTACCCGGCGCTGCTCAAGGAGTATGCCGAGGCCCGGGGCGAGCAGATCGTGGCGCTCGCCAGCAAGGGCGCCATCGACCGGGTACCGGCGCTCCTCGAGGAGTACCGGGCGCTGTTCGCGAAGCGCCACGGGGCGCTGCGCGAGCGGGTCGCCAAGCTCCTCGCGAAACGCATCCGGGCCGTCGACCTGGGCTCGGCGCGCGGCCTGCAGGCGGTCGGCCCGGCGCTGGCCAGCCTCGCCCGCGTCGATGCCAAGCGCGCCGCCACGCTCGCCGGGGAGCTGGCCAAGGTGGCCGCCACGCGGGTCCGCGCCCTGGAGAGGAAGGACAAGCCGGCGGCCAGCGCGCTGCTCGCCGCGGCGCGCAAGGTCTTCCCGAAGGACGCCACGCTGGCCAAGCTCCATGTCAGCCTGCCGCTGCCCGAGCTCACCGAGGCGCGCCGGCGCCTCGAGCAGCGCCAGCTCAGCGCGGCCCGCGCCCAGCTCGCCGCGGCCAAGAAGAAGGACCCCCGCCACGCCGACATCCCGGCCCTCGAGAAGGCCATCGAGGCCGCCGTGGCCAGGGCCGAGGAGGGCTACCGGCGCTATGCCGAGGCGGCCAAGAAGGCCAAGTACAGCGAGCGCAAGAAGCTCGACCAGATGTACGCGAGCATCGCCGCGAGCTGGGTCGATCGCAGCCCGAAGTTCGCCCGGATCACCATCCGCAAGCCCCGCAAGGGCCAGTGCAGCGCGGAGCTGGCCGGCTACGGGGCCCGCTCCAAGGGCGCCTGCTACGACCTGATCGGCAAGAAGCGCGGCCCGCTGATGGTGGTGGTGCCGGCCGGCGGCGGCTTCGAGAAGCCGTTCGCGATCGGCAAGTACGAGGTCAGCGGCGCCGACTTCGCCCTCTACTGCAAGGCCACCAAGCGCTGCAAGGCGCCGCCGCGCAGCAAGGCCAAGCTGCCGGTGACCGGGATCTCGCTGGCCGAGGCCGAGGCCTACGCCCAGTGGCTCTCCGAGCAGGCCAGCCAGTCCGAGAAGACCAAGGTCGTCTACCGGCTGCCGACCAGCGCCGAGTGGGAGTACGCGGCCAGGGCCGCGGGCAAGCAGCCGGAGCGCAAGTTCAACTGCCGGGTGACCTCGGGGGGCAACGTCATCGCCGGCTTCGGGCTGGTCAATGCCCGCTCGGGCAGGCCCAACGGCTGGGGGCTGACCAACTACGTCGGCAACGCCCAGGAGTGGGCGCGGAGCGGCTCCGGGGTGGTCGCCCGCGGCGGCGCCTACGAGGATCCACTCAGCAAGTGCGACCTCACGATGTCGAAGCCGCACGACGGCAAGCCGGATCCGCTCACCGGCTTCCGCCTGGTGCGCGAGATGGGCTGAGCCCCGGTGAAGGATCCACGCGCCGGCGGGGGGACGCTCCACCCCTCGCAGCTCAGACGCCTGGCGCGCGCCTACGCCGACGGCGAGATCGGCCGCGAGGACTACCTCGTGCAGCGCCGCGCCCTGCTCGAGGCGATCAGCGCCGGGACCCTCGCCATCGAGCGCGAGGAGCCGCCCGGCGCGGCGCCCTCGGAGCGGCCGAGCCCGCCACCCCCGGCCCCCCCTCCCGGGCCGCGAATCCCCCTTCGCCGGGCCGCCGCCGCCCTGGCGGTGGTGCTCGCGGTGTTGCTGGTCTGGGTGCTGCTGCCGGAGCCGGCCCGCGACACCGCCCCCCCCTCGCCGGCCGCTCCGCCGGCGGTCCCGCAGCGCCAGATCTCGGCGGCCCGCTCCCTGGTCGAGGCCTTCCTCGCCGAGAAGGACTGGAGCGCCGCGGCGCTCAGCGGGCTCGAGCAGGCCTGGCGCGAGCTGCCGGCCGGCGAGCGCCAGGCGGCCGCCGGACGCCCCTGGCTGCGGCGGCTGGCCAACGCGCTGCGCCAGGAGCTGCGCACCCAGCAGGCGCTCGCCGAGATCGACTCCAGCGGCGCGGCCGAGGCGAGCATCGAGCGGCTGCGCCGGCTCGCAGGCACCCTCGGCGTGGTCCTCGCCCCCCCGCCCGGCGCACCGGTCAGCCCCCCCGCTCCGCCCGCCGCCCCGCCCGCCTCGGCGCCCCCGCCGCCCGCCGCCCCCCCGCCGCAGAGCGGAGCGAGCTGGCTCGCCGCGCAGCCGCCCGAGCGCTACACCCTGCAGCTCTTTGCCGTCGAGCATCTCGACCGCGTCGAGCGCCTGATCGCCGCCCACCCGCGGCTCGGCTTCCGGGTGGTCGCCAGCGACGGCGACTCTCCCCGCTACCGGGTCCTGTACGGCAGCTTCGCATCGGCCGAGGAGGCGCGGCGCGCCTATGGCGCGCTGCCCGAGGCGCTGCGCCGCGAGCAGCCGAACCCGCTGGTGCGCCGCTTCGCCGAGCTCACCACCGCGACCTCCCGAGCGCGCCAGCCGGCCACGCCCGGCGGTTACACTCTGCAGGTGCTCGCCTCGAACGACCGGGCCAACGCCGAGCGGCTGATCGCGGCCTACCCGCGGCTCGCGCTGCGCCTGCGCGAGACCCCTGGGGCGGCGTTGCGCTATCGCGTGCTCCTCGGGCACTTCCCGAGCGACGCGGCGGCGCGCCGGGCGCTGGCCGGCCTGCCCGCGGAGCTGCTGCGCGCCGCCGGCACGCCGCTGGTCAAGAGGATCGAGGATCTGTAGAACCGGGGAGAACCGGGAGGGAGCCGAGCCATGATCAGAACCGGACCTGCCCTGGCGCTGGCGGTGGCCCTCGGGGTCACCCTGCCCGGCGCCGCGAGCGCCCAGCAGGGCGGGCGCTACGGCGCCTGGGGCGGCGAGGAACGCACCCAGCGCCTGCTCGACGAGCTGCGCACCCTGGTCGAGGAGGCCGAGCGGGCGCGCGCGGCCGACCGCCGCTTCCTGGGTGATCTGCGCGACCTGGTGCGCCGCTACGACCGCCCGTGGCGCGACGAGCTGCTCTCCGAGGACTTCTCCTCGGCCACCCGCGGCGCGGGCCTGGGGCGCTGGGAGGTGCTCGAGGGGCGCTTCGTCATCGACCGCTACGACGGGCTGGTCGCCGAGCTCGCCAGCGGCGCCCGGGCGGCAGCCCCGGCCGGCCGCGGCGAGCCGCCGCCCGCCGGGTCCTCCGACCCGGGCCGCGATCTGGCCATGGCGTTGCTCGGCAGCCTCCTCAAGCAGCAGGGCGGCGCCTCGCCTGCGCCGGCCACGACGCCCCCTGCGAGCGCCGCTCCGGCGGCGCCGGGCCGGGCCGCGATCCGGGCCCCGCTGGCAATCCCCAACGCCTTCGCCGCCCGCCTCGAGCTGCGTACCCTCGACCCCGGCGCCGAGCTCGAGATCGGCGTCTCGCAGCGCTCGGGGCATGGTTACCGGCTGGCCCTGCGCAGCGCCCCGACCGGCGGCCAGGCGGCCATCGAGCTGCGCCGGATGAGCCCGCGCGGCTATGCGGTGATCGGCTCGAGCTTCGCGCCCCCGGCGCTCGCCGACGGCGCCGCGCACACCCTCGAGTGGACCCGCAACCCGGCCGGCGAGATGGCCGTGCTGCTCGATGGCGAGACCGTGGTCGAGGCCCGCGACCGCAGCCTGCGCGACCCGTTCACCGGGCTCGACATCGCCGAGGCCGCGGGACGTACCGGGATCCGCTCGATCTCGCTCTGGGGCGCGCGCTGAGAGTTGGCAAAAAGTCGCCCGCCTGCTGCGGGCGTTCCGGGCCGCCCCGGACTGCGCTGCTCCGGGCCTTCCCTGACCCGGCCCCTGCGGGCGCGCTGCGCGCGACCCGATCCGCTGCCGGCGGATTGGTGCGGGGACCACCCCCGGCATGGAGTCACGTACTCCCGTACGCTCCTCCATGTGGTGCACCCCCGCGCCTTGTCCGGGTCACCCAGGAACGCCCTCGC
>CAZRGU010000253.1:0-5568 GCA_964599705.1 uncultured Ectothiorhodospiraceae bacterium
CCCCCCGGCGCCCCTTCCGCGGGCGGCGGCCGGCCGTTCGCGGCCCGCCACACCCGCTCGGGGCTGAGCGGCATGTCGAGGTGGTGCACGCCGAGCCCGGCGAGCGCGCCGACCACCGCCCCGACCACCGCCGGCGGCGCCCCGCAGCATCCCGCCTCACCCGAGCCCTTGACGCCGAGCGGGTTGTGCGCGCTCGGCGCGCGCTCATCGAGCTCGATGCGCATGCGCGGCAGGTCGCGGGCCCGCGGCAGCGCGTAGTCGAGCAGCGAGCCGCTGAGCAGCTGGGCACTGCCCGGGGCGTAGACGATGCGCTCGAGCAGCGCCTGCCCGATCCCCTGGGCGGTGCCGCCCATCACCTGGCCGCGGGTGGTGAGCGGGTTGACGATGGTCCCGAAGTCGTCGACCACCGTGTAGGCGAGCAGTGCGACCTCGCCGGTCTCGGGGTCGACCTCGACCTCCGCGCAGTGGCAGCCGTTCGGGAAGGTGATCGCGGCGCGCCGGTAGTCGGCCGCGCTGTCGAGGCCGCCACGCAGCTCGGCGGGAAGCTCATCGCCGGCGAGCGCGGCGCGCACCACCTCGGCCCACTCCACCGCGCGGTCGCTACCGGCCACGCGATATCGACCGGGCTCGTGCTCGATGTCCTCGACGTCGGCCTGGAGCAGGTGGGCGGCGATCCGGGCCCCCTTGGCGATCGCCTCCTCGAGCGCCGCGACGGTCGCCGCGCCGCCGGTCTCGAGGGCGCGCGAGCCCCCGTGCCCGCCGCCGTGGGGGGTGGCGTCGGTGTCGCCCTGCCGGTACTCGACCTGCTCGATGCCGATGCCGAGACGCGCGGCAACGATCTGGGCAAGCGTGGTCTCGTGCCCGGTACCGGTGCCCTGGCTGCCGACCGCCAGCCGCACCCGCCCGTCGGCGCCGAACTCGAGGCGGGCGTGCTCGCGCGGCCCGCCGCCGGTGCACTCGAGGTACGGGCAGGCCGCGAAGCCGCGCAGCCGCCCGCGCGCGCGGCTGGCCGCGGCCCGCGCCGGGAAGCCGCGGTGGTCGGCGAGCTCGAGCGCCCGCTCGAGCAGGGCCGGGAAGTCGCCGCACTCGATCTCGGTGCCCACCGCGCTCGTCCAGGGCAGCTCGTCGCGGCGCAGCAGGTTGCGGCGGCGCAGCTCGATCGGGTCGCAGCCGAGCTCGGCGGCCGCGCAGTCGATGACCCGCTCGACCTGGTAGGTCGCCTCCGGGCGACCGGCGCCGCGGTACGGGTCGGTGGGCGCGGTGTGGGTGAAGGCGGCGGTGGCGCGGAAGTGGATCGCCGGGATCCGGTAGGGCCCGCCCTGGGTGCGCGCGGTCCCCCCGGTGGGGGTGAACGGCCCGACCGTGCTCAGGTAGGCGCCGACATTGCCGACCGAGGTGGTGCGCAGGGCGAGAAAGCGCCCCTCGGCGTCGAGCGCGAGCTCGACCACGCTGCGCTGGTCGCGGCCGTGGACGTCGGCCAGGAACCCCTCGCCGCGCTCGCTCACCCACTTGACCGGTCGCCCGACCCGGCGCGCCGCCCACAGCACCAGGGCATGCTCGGGGTAGAGCGGGTTCTTGGCGCCGAAGCCACCGCCGACGTCGGGGGCGATCTGGCGGATGTCCGTCTCGGGGACGTGGAAGACGTCGCGGGCGAGCTGGTCGCGGTTGGCATGCACGTTCTGGGTCGCGCAGAGCAGCGTGTAGCGCCCGCTGGCCGCCTCGAAGCAGCCGATCGCGCCGCGCGGCTCGATCGGCACCGCGGTCAGGCGCTGGTTGTAGAGCTCGACCCGGGTGACGTGGGCGGCCCGGGCGAAGGCCCGCTCGACGGCCTCCGGGTCGCCGGTCTCGAAGCGCAGGCAGACGTTTCCGGGGCAGTGCTCCCAGACCTGCGGGGCACCGGGCTCGAGCGCGGCAGCGGCATCGGCCACCGCCGGCAGCGGTCGGTACTCGACCGCGATCCGCTCGCTCGCCGCGCGGGCGATCGCCGCGCTCTCGGCCACCACCAGCGCCACCGGGTCGCCGACGAAGCGCACCCGCCCGCGGGCCAGCGCCGGGCGCGGCGTGACCGGCAGCGGCGAGCCGTCGCTGGCCCGGGCCGCGCTGCGGGTGGGCAGGTCGCCGAGGCCGTCGGCCTGCCAGTCGGCCCCGGTGAGCACCGCCAGCACTCCCGGCAGGGCGCGCGCCGCACGGCACTCGATCGCCGCGAGCTCGGCGTGGGCGTGCGGCGAGCGCAGCACCCGGGCGTGGGCGAGCGCGCCGGCGACCTGCAGGTCATCGAGGAAGCGCCCGGCGCCGGTCAGCAGCCGCCGGTCCTCGACCCGGCGCAGCGGCTCGCCGATCGCGCAGCGCCCGGCCATCCTCAGGCGCCGCGGGGGCCCGGCGCGCGGGCCAGCAGCGCCCACAGGCCGAGCAGGATGAAGCCGCTGAACACCACCAGGTTCCAGCCGGGGATGGTCAGGCCGAGGAACACCCACTGGACCTCGGCGCACTCCCCCGAGCCGCGCAGCACCATGGAGAGCGCCTCGGTCAGCGGAAAGGCCTGGAGCATGTACTCGAGGCCCGGCCCGCACTCCGGGACCCGGTCCGGTGGCAGGCTCTGCAGCCAGACCTGGCGCCCGGCGATCGCCAGCCCGGTGGCCCCGAGCAGCACCACCAGCGCCCCGTAGATGCGCCGCCCGAGGGCGCCCGGGCCGTGGAGCGCGGCGACCAGCAGCACCACCGCGAGGGCGGCCACGGTGACCCGCTGGAGGATGCACAGCGGGCACGGCTCGAGGCCCTTGACGTGCTGGAAGTAGAGCGCCGTGGCGAGCAGCGCCAGGCACACCGCGAAGCCGCTCGCAAACGGCAGCCGGGCACGGTCGAGGACAGCCATCCGGGATCTCCCTGCCGCCCTTCCAGGGGCCGCCGGCAGCGCTCCTCCCGCCGGCGCGCCGCGCCCCGGCTCGCGCGCCGGCGAGCGGTCCTGGCGGGCCGGCGGGCTCAGTCGGGCGGGCGGGCGCGGTAGGCCTCGGGCACGAAGTAGAGGTGATCGTGCCGCTCGGCCGCCAGGTGGCAGGCGACGCAGTAGGCCACCCGCTCCGCTCCCTCGCCGTTGGTCCGACCGAGCAACGTGCCGTCGGGCTGGATGAGCGAGTATCTCCAGTCGCCGCTCGCCGGATTGAAGCCGGCCGGCATCTTCTCCATCACGAACAGCGGGCCGAGGAGGATACCGCCAGTCTCGGTCACTGAAAAGCTGTCCTTGGCGATCACCGCCCCGACCGGCAGCCTGCCGGCCTTCTCGAAGCGCCCGTAGGCGCTCGCCGCGGCGTTGCCGTAGTTGTTGAGGTAGTGGTTGCCGTGGCTCGAGGACAGGTAGGGGGCCGAGTTGTAGCGGCGCCAGCGCGGGTAGTCGCGGGCCACCGCCGCGCCCGAGCCGGCGTAGCCGCCGGCCAGGGCGCCGCGCACGATGCGGTAGATCCGCTCGGCCTCCGCAGGGGCGAGTTCGGCCGGATGGCGCAGCCGAAAGTGGCGCCGGGGTTCGGCCGGAGCGCCGCTGATCGGGCTCATCTCGGCGTCGCGGCGCGGATCGGCGGCCAGCGCCACCCCGGCAACCGCGACCAAGGCGGCGAGCAGCCGGCCGTGCATGGGACCCATCGGACACCTCCGGGCGAGCGGGCCTGGGGAAGAGACCGGGCGGCGGGGCGGATTGTTGCGCCACCCCGGCGAGCGCCCCCCGCGGGGAACGCCCCTGCCCGGCCCGCGGGCAGACCGCGCCCGCGCCCGGGCCGACCCGCTCGCCTCGACGGCACCTTCGCGGCGCGTGCCACCGGCGCTCAGCGCGCCGCTCCCGCGGCGCTATACTCGCGACCCGCCGCCTGCACCGAGGGTCCCCGAGCCGCCGCCGATGCAGACCCTGCTCACCGACCTCGAAGGGCTGGTCTCGCGCATCCCCGACGGGGCGCTGCTGGCCCTCGCCCCGGACTACTCGGGCTGCGCGATGGCCGCGGTGCACCGGCTCGCGCGCCGCCCGGCCCGGCGGCTGCGCCTGCTCGGCTGCCCGCAGCTCGGCCTCCAGGCCGAGTGGCTGATCGGGGCGGGCTGCGTGGCCGCGATCGAGAGCGCGGCGCTGACCCTCGGCGAGGCCGGCCCGGCGCCGCGCTTCCGGGCCGCGGTGGCCGGCGGCGAGCTCGAGCTGCGCGACTCGACCTGCCCGGCCATTCACGCCGCGCTCGCGGCCGCCGAGCGGGCGGTGCCCTTCGCGGTGCTGCGCGGCCTGATCGGCTCGGACCTGGTCGCGGTGCGCGAGGACTGGCAGGTCATCGACAATCCCTTCCCGCCCCACGACCCGATCGTCGCCGTCCCCGCCCTGGCCCCCGACGTGGCCCTGTTCCACGCCGCGCTCGCCGACCGCCACGGCAACGTCTGGATCGGGGTGCGCCGCGAGCTGCTGCTCGCCGCCCACGCCGCGGGCCGCACGCTGGTGACCTGCGAGGCGCTCCACGAGGGCGACCTGCTGGCCGACGAGCGCCTCGCCCCCGGGACCATCCCGTCGCTCTACATCGAGGCGCTGGCGCTGTGCCCGGGCGGCGCCTGGCCGGTGGGGCTGGCCGGGCGCTACCCGCCCGAGGGCGACGAGATCGCCCGCTACTGCGCCGAGGCGGCCACCGCCGAGGGCTTCCGCGGCTACCTCGAGGGCTGCGCGCGGCGCGCGCCGTGGGGGTGGGCGCGGTGAGCTACCGCCCCGAGGAGCTGCTGGCGGTGACCCTGGCCGCGCGCCTCGCCGGGCTGGGGCACGTCGCAGTCGGCGCCTCCTCGCCGATCCCCGGCGCCGCGGCGCTGCTCGAGCGCGAGCGTTCGGGCGGGCGGCTGCGGGTCTCGCTGCTCGGCAGCACCCGCCACAGCCCGTTCACCGACGGCGGCCGCGAGCTGTTCGACTGCGCCGCCCAGGGCCGCATCGACGCCTTCTTCCTGGGTGGAGGCCAGATCGACGGGCAGGGCAACCTCAACCTGGTCGGGGTCGGCGGCTACCCGCGCAGCCGGGTCCGCTTCCCGGGCTCGTTCGGGTCGGCCTTCATGTACTTCGTGATCCCGCGGGTGCTGCTCTTCACCCATGAGCACAGCCGCCGGGTGCTGGTCGAGCGGGTCGAGTTCATCAGCGCCCCGGGGGTGAGCCCGCCGGGGGTGTGGCGGCGCGGCGGACCCGAGCTGCTGCTCACCCCGCGCTGCCTGTTCACCTTCGAGCGCGAGCGGGGCGGCTTCTCGCTGGCCAGCGTCCACCCCGGTCACGGCGTCGAGGAGGTGCGCGAGCACACCGGCTTCCGCTACCGCGAGCCGCCCGAGGTGCCCGAGACCGCGCCCCCGGAGGCGGCCGATCTCGCCGTCCTGCGCGGCCCGGTCGCTGGCGCGATGCGCGAGCTCTACCCGCGCTTCGCGGCCCGGGTGTGGCCCGAGGATCGCTAGCCCGCATCGTCCAGAGCCCCGACGAGCGCGGGTCGCGCGCTTCGCTGGCCTCCCCGCCGGTGCCCGCCGGGGGACCTGGCCTCCCCGCCGGTGCCCGCCGGGGGACCGATCCCGGGCAGAGCCCGGGCT
>CAZRGU010000254.1:0-5565 GCA_964599705.1 uncultured Ectothiorhodospiraceae bacterium
CGCCGAGGCGGGCTCGCTGCCGGCCCCGCTCGGCGCCGCGCCGGGCGCCTCGCCGCCACCGCCTCCCGAGGGGATCGCCGCCGCCTCGCCGCCCTCGGCGGCCGCTGCCACCCGCGGCCCCCTCTTGCGCCCGCCGCGGCCACGCCCCGCCTTGTCCTCGCCACCGCTCTCCTCGCTGCGCCGTTGCGCGGCGTACTTCTCGCGCGCGATCTCGCGGCCCTCGATGATCGCGTCGGCCGCGCCCCGCGCGTAGAGCTGGATGGCGCGGATGGCGTCGTCGTTGCCCGGGATGATGTAGTCGACCCCGTCGGGGGAGTTGTTGGTGTCGACCACCCCGACGACCGGGATGCCCAGCTTGACCGCCTCGGCGACCGCGATCTTCTCGTAGCCGACGTCGATCACGAACAGCGCGTCGGGCAGCGACTCCATGTCCTTGATCCCGCCGAGCCCGCGCTCGAGCTTGGACAGCTCGCGGCGCACCCGCAGCGCCTCCTTCTTGCTGAGCCGGTCGATGCCGCCGTCGGCGACGCTCGCCTCGAGCTCCTTGAGCCGCTTGATCGACTGGCGCACGGTGCGGAAGTTGGTGAGCATCCCGCCGAGCCAGCGCCGGTCGACGTAGGGCATCGAGCAGCGCCTGGCCTCGCTGGCGATGGTCTCCTGGGCGGCGCGCTTGGTGCCGACGAACAGGATGGTGCCGCGGCTGGCCGCCATGCGCCCGAGAAAGTTCACCGCGTCGCGATACAGCGGCAACGTCTTCTCGAGGTTGATGATGTGGATCTTGTTGCGCTCCCCGAAGATGTAGGGGAGCATCTTGGGGTTCCAAAAGCGCGTCTGGTGGCCGAAGTGGACCCCGGCCTCCAGCATCTCGCGCATCGTCACCGATGCCATGAGTGATGTCCTCGCAGTTCGGGTTGGGCCTCCACGCACCCCGCGCGCCGACCCCGGAGGGCACCCGGACGCGCGTGCCGGTGCGTGTGCGTGTTCCCGCGCCAGCCGGGATCGACCACCGGCTGTGGTCCGCTCCATTGCCTGGCGGGGTCAAGCTTTATAACATAGCGCGTTTCGCGCCACAATTGCACACGGTGGAACCATGAGATTCCCCTCAGGCTCGCGGCGAGGGGCCCGCCCACTCACCGTGCGGCGCCACGCCAGGCCGCTGGCTCCCGCACCCGGTGAACGTGGAATGGGCTACACGATCAAGACCCCGGACGAGATCGAGCGGATGCGGGTGGCCGGGCGGCTCGCCGCCGAGGTGCTGGCGATGATCGGCGAGCACGTGCGCCCCGGCGTCACCACCGGCGAGCTCGACGCGCTGTGCCACGACTACATCGTCAACGTCCAGGGCGCGATCCCCGCGCCGCTCAACTACCACGGCTTCCCGCGCTCGATCTGCACCTCGGTCAACCACCAGGTCTGTCACGGGATCCCCGGCGAGCGGCGCCTCAAGCGCGGTGACATCGTCAACATCGACATCACCGTGATCAAGGACGGCTTCCACGGCGACACCAGCAAGATGTACCTGGTCGGCGAGCCCTCGGTCGGCGCGCGGCGCCTGGTGCGCATCGCCCACGAGGCCATGTGCCTGGGCATCGAGCGGGTCCGCCCCGGGATCGAGCTGCGCGAGATCGGGGCCACCATCCAGGGCCACGCCGAGTCCCACGGCTTCTCGGTGGTGCGCGAGTACTGCGGCCACGGCATCGGCCGGGGATTCCACGAGGATCCCCAGGTGCTGCACTACGACGACGGCGGCGCGCGCACCCGGATCGTGCTCGAGCCCGGGATGACCTTCACCATCGAGCCGATGATCAATGCCGGCAAGCGTCACGTGAAGCTGCTCGGCGACGGCTGGACGGTGGTGACCAAGGACCGCAGCCTCTCGGCGCAGTGGGAGCACACCGTGCTGGTCACCGACGACGGGGTCGAGGTCCTGACCGTGCGCCCCGGTGACCCGCTCTAGCCCGCATATCTCCCGCTGCGCGAGGCGGGGGCGTCGAGACACCGCCGCCCTGGCGGGACTCACCGAGCACCGGGCGGCGAGGGCGTGAGCGACCCTGCGGCGGGCCGCCGGGGGCGAGCATCTCCCGTCGCGGCGGCCGGGACGGTGCCGGCGGCCGGGGGGCGCTAGGCGGTGCCGGCCAGGGCGGTCGCACGGCGCGCCGAGGGGCGGCGGCTGGCCGCGCAGGCGGCACGCTTCCGGGCGCGCCTCGAGGCGGCCGCCGGCGAGCTCGCGGCGCGCTTCGCCCGCGGGGTGCCGGCGCGGGTGCTGGTGCGCGAGCGGGCCGCCGCGGTCGACGCGGTCCTCATCGAGGCCTGGCAGCAGCTCGGGCTGGCCGGGCGCGAGGACTGCGCGCTGATCGCGGTCGGCGGCTACGGGCGCGGCGAGCTCCACCCCTACTCGGACGTCGACATCCTGGTGCTCCTCGAGCGCAGGCCGGACCGGGCCACCCGCGAGGCCATCGAGGCGCTGGTGGCGCTGGCCTGGGACAGCGGCCTCGAGCTCAGCCACAGCGTGCGCACCCTGACCCAGTGCCGGCGCGCGGCGCGCGAGGACATCACCGTGGCCACCAACCTGATGGAGTCGCGCCCGCTGGCCGGGCCGAGCGTGCTCGCCGCGCGGCTGCGCGAGCGGACCTCGCCGCCGGCCGTCTGGCCGGTGCGCGAGTTCTTCGCCGCCAAGCTCGCCGAGCAGCGCGAGCGCCATCACCGCCTCGACGACACCGCCTACCGCCTCGAGCCGAACCTCAAGGAGAGCCCGGGCGGGCTGCGTGACATCCAGATGGTCGGCTGGGTCGCCAAGCGCCAGTTCGGCGCGGTGACCCTGCGCGAGCTGGTCGCGCACGGCTTCCTCACCGCCGACGAGCACGCCGCGCTGATCGAGGGACAGGCATTCCTCTGGGACCTGCGCTGGGCGCTGCACCTGCTCGCCGGACGGCGCGAGGACCGCCTGCTCTTCGATCACCAGCGCGCCGCGGCCGGGATGCTCGGCTACCGCGACGACCCGGGCGGGCTCGGTGTCGAGCGCCTGATGAAGCGCTACTACCGCACGGTCCAGGAGCTCAGCTGCCTCAACGAGATGCTCCTCGAGCTGTTCGAGGAGGCCATCCTGCACCTCGACCACGAGGCCGAGGTGGTGGCCATCAACCGCCGCTTCCGGGCCGTCAACGGCTTCCTCGAGACGGTCAGCCCCGAGGTGTTCCGGCGCAACCGCTTCGCCCTGCTCGAGCTCTTCCTGGTCCTCCAGCAGCACCCCGAGCTGGCCGGCGTGCGCGCCTCGACGATCCGCCAGGTGCGCAACCACCGCCACTTCATCACCCCGGCCTTTCGCGACGACATCCGCGCCCGCGGGCTGTTCCTCGAGATCCTGCGCCAGCCGCGCGGCATCACCCACGAGCTGCGGCGGATGCACCGCTATGGGGTGCTGGGCGCCTACCTGCCGGTCTTCGAGCAGGTCGTCGGACAGATGCAGTACGACCTCTTCCACGCCTACACGGTCGACGAGCACACCCTGTTCGTGGTCCGCAACCTGCGCCGCTTCGCGGTCCCCGAGCACCGCGACGAGCTGCCGCTGTGCTCGGCGATCATGGAGCGCCTGCCCAAGCCCGAGCTGCTCTACATCGCCGGCCTGTTCCACGATCTGGCCAAGGGCCGGGGCGGGGATCACTCCGAGATCGGGGCCGGGCTGGCCCGCGAGTTCTGCGCCCAGCACGGCCTCGGGGCCTATGACACCCGCCTCGTCGAGTGGCTGGTGCGCCACCACCTGCTGATGTCGGCGACCGCCCAGCGCCGCGACATCACCGACCCCGAGGTGGTCAGCGAGTTCGCCGCCCAAGTCGGCGACCAGACCCACCTCGACTACCTCTACCTGCTCACCGTCGCCGACATCCGCGCCACCAACCCGAGCCTCTGGAACGACTGGCGCCACACCCTGCTCGGGGACCTGTACGAGGCGACCGCGCGGGTGCTGCGCCGGGGCCGCGAGCACCCGCTGGATCGCGGCCAGATCATCGTCGAGACCAAGCGCGAGGCACGCGAGCTGCTGGCCCGCCGGGGAGGCGATCCGGCGCGCGCGCGGCGCCTCTGGAACCGGCTCGGCGACGACTACTTCGTGCGCCACACCGCCGAGGAGATCGCCTGGCACAGCCACGCGATCCTCGCCCACGAGGACCCCGAGAGCCTGCTGGTGCTGGTGCGCGCCGGGCGCGGCGGCACCGAGGTGTTCGTCTACGCGCCCGACCAGAAGTACCTGTTCGCGGCCACCACCTCGGTGCTCGAGCGCCTCGGCCTGAGCATTCTCGACGCGCGCATCATCACCGCCGAGAACGGCATGACCCTCGACTCCTACGTGGTCATGGAGATCGACGGCCAGGGGCCGTGCGAGGCCCGCCGCGGGCGCGAGATCCGCCAGGCGCTGCTGCGCAAGCTGCGCGACGCGGCCGCGGTCGAGCGCGCCGTGACCCGCAGCGCAGCGCGGCGCCTGCGCCACTTCTCGACCCCGACGACCATCGAGTTCAGCGCCGACGAGCGCAACCGGCGCACCCTGATGGAGGTGGTCGCCGCGGATCGCCCGGGGCTGCTGGCGCGGATCGGCTGGACCCTGGCCGATCACCACGTGCGCCTCCAGGCGGCCAAGATCGCCACCTACGGGGAGCGGGTGGTCGACGTCTTCTTCATCACCGACAGCCACAACCGGCCGCTCACCCGGGAGGCCACCGAGGCGCTCGCCGCGCGCCTGCACGCGGCCCTCGACAGCGACGATCAGCCGCCGGTGACCGGCGGGAAGAAGGCCACCTCGTCGCCATCGGCGAGCGTCCGCCCGCCGTCGCAGTAGTCATGATTGACCGCGGCGAGAACCCGCTCGGGCAGCTCGTGGCCGGCCGCGACCCGCTCCCAGAGCTCGGCCACCGTGGCCCCCTCGGCGACCTCGAGCACGGTCTCCTCACAGCCGATCCGCTCGCGCAGGCTGGCGAACAATCTGACCCGCACCGCCGCCATCTCGCAGCCCTCCGCCTCGGGGTCCATCGCCGACTAATGGTATCATTGGCGTTCGCGCCGCGCGGCGGCGTGCCAGGGACCTGCGGGCGGTGAGCGAGCTCAGCCACTTCGACTCCGGCGGCCAGGCGCGGATGGTCGACGTCGGCGCCAAGCCGGCGACCCGGCGCCGGGCGCTGGCGGCCGGGCGGATCCGGATGCGCCGCGAGACCCTGGAGCGGGTCAGCGAGGGCGGCCACCGCAAGGGCGACGTGCTCGCAGTGGCGCGCATCGCCGGGATCATGGCCGCCAAGCGGACCGCCGATCTGGTTCCGCTGTGCCACCCGCTGCCCCTCTCGCGGGTCGCCCTGGCCTTCGAGATCGACGGCGCGGCGAGCGCGGTCGAGTGTCGCGCCGAGGTCGAGACGGTCGCCCCGACCGGGGTCGAGATGGAGGCGCTGACCGCGGTGCAGGTGGCGCTGCTGACCGTCTACGACATGTGCAAGGCGGTCGATCGCGGCATGGTCATCGACGCGGTGCGGCTGCTCGAGAAGTCGGGAGGGCGCTCGGGCACCTGGCGCCGCGAGCCCGACTGAG
>CAZRGU010000255.1:0-5560 GCA_964599705.1 uncultured Ectothiorhodospiraceae bacterium
CGGTGCGCTCTCGACCACCCGCCCGAGGTACATGATCACCACCCGGTCGCTCAGGTGCTCGACCACCCCGAGGTCGTGGCTGATCAGCAGGTAGGTCAGATCGAGGCGCTCGCGCAGCTCCATGAACAGGTTGAGGATCTGGGCCTGGATGGAGACGTCGAGCGCGGCCACCGACTCGTCGCAGACCAGGAAGTCGGGCTGCACGGCGAGCGCCCGGGCGATGCCGATGCGCTGGCGCTGGCCGCCGGAGAACTGGTGCGGGTAGCGGCGCTTGCAGTCCGGGTCGAGGCCGCAGCGCTCGAGGATCCGGTCGAGGTAGTCGTCGAGCCCGGCGCGCTCGACCAGGCCGTGGACCAGCGGCGCCTCGCCGACGATGTCGCGAACCCGCATCCGCGGGTTGAGCGAGGCGAACGGGTCCTGGAAGATCATCTGGATCTTGAGGGCCGCCTCGCGCGCGCCCGCCCCGCCCTCGAGGATGCTCCGTCCCCGGTAGCGGATGTCGCCGCCGCTCGGCGCGAGGATCCCGGCGATCATCCGCCCCAGGGTCGACTTGCCGCAGCCGCTCTCGCCGACCAGCCCGACGACCTCGCCGCGCTCCACCGTGAGGCTCACCCGATCGACGGCCTGCACCACCTCCTCGCGCACGTCGGCGCCGAGGCGCCGGGCGATGCGGGCGGCGAGATCGAGGCGCTTGACGAAGCGCCGCGAGACCTCGCGCACCTCGAGCAGCGGCTCAGCCATCGGTGCCGGGCTCGGTCGCGGCGAGGTGGGGGTGGAGGCAGCGCGCCCGGCGCCCCGGCCCGAGCTCGCGGTAGGGCGGCTCGGCGGCGCAGCCCTCCTCGGCGCGCGGGCAGCGGCTGCGAAACGCGCAGCCCGGCGCTAGCTCGAGCAGCGAGGGGGTCATCCCCGGGATCTGGTGGAGCGGGCGGCCGCGGCGGTTGCGGCTCGGCACCGAGCCGATCAGCCCGTAGGTGTAGGGGTGGGCGGGGCGGTCGAGGACCTCGTCGACCGAGCCCTGCTCGACGTCGCGCCCGGCGTACATCACACAGATTCGGTCGGCCAGGCCCGCGACCACGGTGAGATCGTGGGTGATCCAGATCATCGCCGTGCCGGTCTCGCGGCACAGCTTCTGGGCCTCGAAGAGGATCTGGGCCTGGATGGTGACGTCGAGGGCCGTGGTCGGCTCGTCGGCGATGATCAGGTCGGGCTCGTTGAGCAGCGCGATGGCGATCGCCACCCGCTGGCGCATCCCCCCCGAGAACTGGTGCGGGTAGGCGCGCAGGCGCTCGTCGGGGGCGGCGATGCCGACCCGCACCAGGCTCTCGCGGGCGCGCTGGCGGGCGCTGGCCCGCGACACCTCGGCGTGGGCCCGGATCGCCTCGATCATCTGGGTGTCGATGCGCAGCACCGGGTTGAGCGTCATCATCGGGTCCTGGAAGATCATCGCGATCCGCGCCCCGCGCAGGGCCCGCATCTCGGCCTCGGCGAGCCCGACCAGCTCGCGGCCCCGGAAGCGGATCGAGCCGCCGACCACCCGCCCCGGGGGGTCGACCAGGCCGAGGATCGAGAAGCCGGTGACCGACTTGCCGGAGCCCGATTCGCCGACCAGGCCGAGGACCTCGCCCCGGGCGACCGTGAAGCTCACCCCGTCGACCGCCCTGACCACGCCTGCCCGGGTGAAGAAGTGGGTGCGCAGGTCGCGCACCTCGAGGGTCGGCGAGGCGGGCTGGGCAGCAGGCATCGGCACCGGGCCGGTCGGCGCCTCGGAGCCCGGGGCAGATTCGCGCGCCGTCACGAGGGCGTCCCGGGGCATCGGCGGCAGGCGCGTGACGCTTTCACGAGCGCTCAGCGATCGAGGCGCGGGTTGAGGACGTCGCGGAGCTGGTCGCCGACCAGGTTGATCGAGACGATGGTCACCAGCAGGGCGATCCCCGGGAACAGGCTGATCCAGTACTTGCCGCTGAGCATGTACTCGAAGCCGTTGGCGATCAGCAGCCCGAGCGAGGGCTCGGTCTGGGGCAGGCCGACGCCGAGGAAGCTCAGGGTCGCCTCGAGCGAGATGGCGTGCGCGGTCTGCAGGGTGCCGACCACGATCATCGGCGGCAGGCAGTTGGGCAGCAGGTGGCGGAAGACGATGCGCCGGTCGCTGAGCGCCAGGCAGGCGGCCGCCTCGATGTACTCCTTGCGCCGCTCGACCAGCGCGGTGCCGCGCACGGTGCGCGCGTAGTAGGCCCACTGCACGGTGACCAGGGCGATCACCACCTTGTCGACGCCCTTGCCGAGGATGGCGACCAGGATCAGGGCGACCAGGATCGCCGGGAAGCTGAGCTGCAGGTCGACGATGCGCATGATCAGGGTGTCGGTGCGCCCGCCGAGGTAGGCCGCGGCCAGCCCGATGGCGATGCCGATGGCCATCGCGATGACGCCGCTCGCCAGCCCGACCCCGAGGCTGATGCGCAGCCCGTAGAGGATCGCGCTGAGCATGTCGCGCCCGGCCCCGTCGCTGCCCAGCCAGAAGGTCATCCCGGCGAGGCTGCGCTCGCCGGGCGGCAACCGGGAGTCCATGACGTCGACCACCGCCAGGTCGTAGGGGTTCTGCGGCGAGATCCAGGAGGCGAGCAGGGCGGCGGTGACGATCGCGGCGAGCAGCGCCAGCGCCGCGCTGGCCAGGCGGCTCTCGAGGAACGCCGAGGCGAAGCGGCGCAGCGGGGTCTCGGGCGCCGGCGCGCCGCGCCCGACCTCGAGGTGCTCGCGCCCGGCGCTCATCCGCGCACGTCGCGCAGCCGCACCCGGGGGTCGAGGATCGAGTAGATGATGTCGACCACCAGGTTGATGACGATGAACATCAGCACGGTGATGATCAGGTAGGCGACCACCACCGGCCGGTCGAGGAGCTGGATCGAGTCGATCAGCAGCTTGCCCATGCCCGGCCAGGCGAACACCGTCTCGGTGACCACCGCGAAGGCGATCACCCCGCCGAGCTCGAGCCCGAGCACGGTGACCACCGGGATGAGGATGTTCTTCATGACGTGGACCAGCACCACCCGGCGCTCGCTCAGCCCCTTGGCGCGGGCGAACTTGATGTAGTCCTGCAGCGCCACCTCCCTGGTCCCGGCGCGGGCCAGGCGGATCACCAGCGACATCTTGAACAGCGCCAGGTTGAGGGCCGGCAGGACGAGGTGGCGCAGCCCCTCCCAGGTCAGGAAGCTGACCTGGATGCCGAGCAGCCCGACGGTCGGCCCGCGTCCGGTCGAGGGCAGCCAGCCGAGCATCACCGCGAAGACCATGATGAACATGATCCCGACCCAGAAGGTCGGCAGGCTGAAGCCGAGGATCGAGCCGGCCATGATCGCGCGGCTCAGCGGGGCGCGCGGCCTGAGGCCGGCGTACATGCCGAGCGGGATGCCGATCAGGACCGCGATCAGCATCGCCCCGAGGGCGAGCTCCAGGGTCGCCGGCATGCGCTGCAGGATCAGCTTGAGGGCCGGCTCGGCGAACACGAACGAGTTGCCGAGGTCACCCTTGAGCGCGTTGACCAGGAAGTAGCCGTACTGGACGTGGATCGGCCGGTCGAGCCCGAGCCGGGCGATGAAGCGCTCGACGTCGGCCTGCTCCATGTCGTCCGAGATCAGGATGTCGACCGGGTCGCCGACCACGTTGACGCCGAAGAAGACGATCAGCGACATGACGAAGATCACCACCAGGCTCTGCAGCAGCCGGCGGATGATGAACACCGACACGGTCAGGGGTTCCTGGGCGGCACGGGCGAGGGCGGCGGGCGGCGACCCGGCGCGGCGCTCGGCAGCGCCGGGTCGCCGCCGGCAGCGCTACTCCGAGTAGACGCTGTAGGCGACGGTGCGCTCGTCGGTGCGCGGCTTGTACTTGATGCCCTTCTTCGAGGCCCAGGTGTTGACCTGGTAGTGGAGCGGGATGATCGCCACGTCCTCGATCGCGATCTCGGTCGCCCGGGCGAGCAGCGCCGCGCGCCTGGCGTCATCGACCGTGGCCAGCGCGTCCTCGATCAGGCGGTCGACCTCGGGGTTGGAGTAGCGGCCGCGGTTCGAGGCGCCGAAGCCGCGCGCCTTGTCGTAGGTGTGAATCAGCGACTTGAGCGGCGAGGAGGCCTCGCCGGTGCCCGAGCCCCAGCCGACCAGGATGAAGCTGAACTCCGGGGTGCCGCCCGGGCCGCCGCGCGAGGCACGCTTGAAGTAGACGCTCCTCGGCATGGTCACCACCTCGGTGGCGATGCCGATGCGGGTCAGCATCTGGCCGATCGCCTCGGCGATCTTGGCGTCGTTGATGTAGCGGTCGTTGGGCCCGTGCAGGGTCAGCCGGAAGCCGTCCGGGTAGCCGGCCTCGGCGAGCAGCCGCTTGGCGCCCGCCGGGTCGTAGGCGACCGGCTCGAGGTTCTTGGAGACCCCGAAGAAGCCCTCGGGGAGGAGCTGGCCGGCCTTGATCGCCAGCCCCTCCATGACCCGCGAGACGATCGCGTCGCGGTTGATGGCCTTGGAGATGGCGAGCCGCACGCGGCGGTCCTTGAGCGGGTTCTTGATCGGGGAGCCGTCCTTGGCGCGCACGAACGGCGAGTCGTCGCGGGCGTGATCGAGGTGCAGGTAGATCACCCGGTTCGAGATCCCCTGGCTGAGGTTGAGCTTGGGGTTCTTCTCGAGCCGCTCGATGTCCACCGTCGGGGTCTGCTCGATGATGTCGACGTCGCCGGCGAGCAGCGCGGCGACCCGCGAGGGACCGGACTTGATCGGCTTGAAGGTGACCCGGGTCCACTCCGGCTTGTTGCCCCACCAGGCCTCGTTGCGCTCCATGACGATCCGGTCCCCGGGCACGTACTCGGCGAACTTGTAGCGCCCGGTGCCGATCGCGGCCTTGCCCGAGTTGTAGTCGGCGGTCCGGGCGCCCTCGCCGTTCTTGCGCGAGATGATCATCACCGTGGAGACGTCCTGGGGCATCAGCGGGTAGGGCCGCTCGGTCTTGATCAGCAGGGTGTAGTCGTCGACCTTCACCAGGGTCTTGCCCTTGGTGTAGGTGCCGAAGCTCGACGGGCTGCCCTCGACGTCGGGGGCGCGCTGGAAGGTGAAGATCACGTCGTCGGCGGTGAACGGGCTGCCGTCGTGGAACTTGACGCCGCGGCGCAGCTTGAACTCCCAGGTGGTCTCGTCGACCGGGCGCCAGGACACCGCCAGCCCGGGGACCAGGTTCTGCTTCTCGTCCTGCATGACCAGGGCGTCGTAGATGTGGCTGAGCAGCGAGTTGTTGGGGGTGAGGTTGTGGTAGTGCGGGTCCATCGAGGTCGGCTCGGAGGCCAGCCCGATGGTCAGCTCGGCGCCGCGCGCCGGCCCTCCCGCGAGCAGCCCGGCAGCGAGCAGCCCGGCGGCAATGCTTCTCCAGGAGCGCATGGTGGAATCCCCCTCTGTGGTTGTGGGTTGTTGTCGTGAAGAGGCGCCCGCGCTCGGCGGGCTGCGCTAACTTATGGTCCATCCGCCGCGGCGAGTCAACCGCCGCGCGAGCCCGGCCGGCAGACGCCGAGCGCTGCCCTTGCCCGCCG
>CAZRGU010000256.1:0-5503 GCA_964599705.1 uncultured Ectothiorhodospiraceae bacterium
CTGAGCCGCCCCGGGCGGCAGGTCGCACCGGCGAAGGTCGGGGTCGCATCGGATCGAGGCCCGGGGAAGACCCGTGTTGAACTGCTGAAATACGCGCGACTACAATCGTCTCGCGTGCCGGCCCCGGAACCCGTCCGGCGCGCGGAGCGAGGGTGACGGGACGCCGGGCCGGCGGGGCACAGAGACCGGGAGACGGCGAGAGCGCAGGCGATGCCCGGTCGGGCCGGGCGCAGGGAGCCCCCCCCGGAAGGGGGACTGTCAGCCGCAGCCGTGGGCCGGCGAGGCGCGCGGGCCGGAGCCGGGAGCGAGGTCGTCCCGGATGCCCGCCCGACCGTGGCGAGAGGGGCGGAGAACGCTTGGCGAGCGCAGGAGGACAGGGACGATTCCCGAGACGATGAACAGCGACAGCGGCGCCTTCGTGCGCTTCGTCGCGGTGCAGAAGAGCTACGACGGCGAGACGCTGGTCGTCAAGAACCTCAACCTCGACATCGAGAAGGGGGAGTTCATCACCCTGCTCGGACCCTCGGGGTCGGGCAAGACCACCTGCCTGATGATGCTCGCCGGGTTCGAGACCACGACCCACGGTGACATCATCCTCGACGGCAAGCCGATCAACAACGTCGCCCCGCACAAGCGCAACATCGGCATGGTGTTCCAGAACTACGCCCTGTTCCCGCACATGACGGTGCGCGAGAACCTCGCCTTCCCGCTGCAGGTGCGCGGCATGGGGCGGGCCGAGATCGACGAGCGGGTGGCCCGCGCCCTCGAGATGGTCGAGCTGCCCGACTTCGGGAACCGCAAGCCCGGGCAGCTCTCCGGCGGGCAGCAGCAGCGCGTCGCGGTGGCCCGGGCGCTGGTCTTCGAGCCCAGCCTGGTGCTCATGGACGAGCCGCTCGGCGCCCTCGACAAGCAGCTGCGCGAGCAGATGCAGTTCGAGATCAAGCACATCCACGAGAACCTCGGGGTCACCATCGTCTACGTCACCCACGATCAGAGCGAGGCGCTGACGATGTCGAACCGGATCGCGGTGTTCAACGACGGCGTGATCCAGCAGCTCGCCGAGCCCGCCGATCTCTACGAGCGCCCCGAGAACGCCTTCGTGGCGCAGTTCATCGGCGAGAACAACCGGCTGGTGGGCGTGGTCGAGGAGATCGACGGCGAGCGCTGCAAGGTGCGGGTCGGCGAGCACGGCATCATCGAGGCGCTGGCCGTCAACGTACACGCCCGCGGCGATCGCACCATGCTCTCGCTGCGCCCCGAGCGGGTCATGATCGACCCCGCCGAGGGAAGCTGCCCGAACCGGTTCGAGGCCACGGTGCGCGAGCTGATCTACCTCGGCGACCACGTGCGCACCCGGGTCAGCGTGCTCGGGCACGACGATTTCGTGATCAAGATCCCCAACTCGGCGGGCCACCGGGCGCTGAGTAACGGCGAGACCGTGCGGGTGGGCTGGCTGCCCGAGGACTGCCGGGCCCTCGACTGCCTGGAGGAGCGAGCGGCGATGACATGATTCCCGGGCGCCGGAAGGCCCCGCCCGGGGAGAGGAAACGTGGGGGTGCGGGCACCGCAGGCCCGCGGCACACGCAGGGCTGGCGTGGCAACGCGCCGGCGGGAGGAGCAGCATCCCTCGGGTGGGGGGTGTGGAGACACAATCAAGACTGAGGAGAACGCAGACCATGAATGCAATGCACAAGACCCTTTGCGTGGCCATCGCCGGCGCCGCGCTCGGCGCCGCGGCCACGGCGGCCTCGGCGGCACAGTCCCTGACCGTGGTCTCATGGGGCGGCGCCTACACCAACAGCCAGGTCCAGGCCTACCACAAGCCCTGGGAGAAGAAGACCGGGATCAAGATCAACTCGGTCGACTACAACGGCGGGCTCGCCGAGGTCAAGGCCCAGGTCGAGTCGGGCAACGTCACCTGGGACGTGGTCGACGTCGAGCTCTCGGACACCGTGCGCGGCTGTGACGAGGGGCTGTTCGAGGAGATCGACCTCTCGACCCTGCCGCCGGCCCCCGATGGCACCCCGGCCGAGAAGGACTTCATCGAGGGCACCCTGCACCCCTGCGGCGTGGCCTCGATCGTGTGGTCGACCGTGGTCGCCTACGACAAGACCAAGTTCACGGGCAACGCCCCGAAGACCATCGGCGACTTCTTCGATCTGAAGCGCTTCCCGGGCAAGCGCGGCCTGCGCAAGACCCCCAAGGTCAACCTCGAGTGGGCGCTGATGGCCGACGGCGTGCCGACCAACAAGGTCTACGAGGTGCTCGGCACCGAGGCCGGCGTGGATCGCGCCTTCGCCAAGCTCGACACCATCAAGGCCGAGACCGTCTGGTGGGAGGCCGGCGCCCAGCCCCCGCAGCTCCTCGCCGACGGCGAGGTGGCGATGACCTCGGCCTACAACGGCCGGCTGTTCAACGCCATGGTCAAGGAGGGCAAGCCGTTCGTGATCATCTGGGACGGGCAGGTCTGGGACCTCGACCTGTGGTCGATCCCGAAGGGCACGCCGAACCTCGAGATCGCGCTCCAGTTCGTGCGCTTCTCGACCGACACGATCCGCAACTACGACCAGTCGAACTACATCTCCTACGGTCCGGTGCGCCGCTCGGCGCAGAAGCTGGTCAAGCCGGAGATGCAGCCGCACATGCCGACCGCGCCGCAGAACTTCAAGAACGCCCTGCAGAACGACTTCGAGTTCTGGGCCGATCACCAGGACGAGCTGACCGAGCGGTTCACGACCTGGCTCGCGAAGTAGTCGCGGCCACGTAGCCACTCATGGCGCGGGGCGACCGTGGCGGCCGCCCCGCGCCCACCACCGAGAGCCCGGCGCGGAGGCCGCCGGCGATGGAGCGGCGGGACGGGGCGTAGCGCATGAGCGTCACCGCAGGACAGGCGAACGGCTCCGAGGTCATCGGTGCCGGCACGCTCAAGGAGCAGCTCGCCCGCGCCGAGCGGCGCAACCGGCTGCGCGCCTTCCTGCTGGTCGTCCCCCTGCTCGCCTTCCTGACCTTCGCCTTCTTCGCCCCGATCACCTTCATGCTCGGGCGCAGCTTCTACGACCCGTTGCTGCCCGACAACCTGCCGCGCACCCTCGAGGTGCTCTCGGGGTGGGAGCGCGAGCGCGACCCGCTACCCCCCGACGAGGCTTACGCGGCGCTCGGCGAGGAGCTGGTCGCGGCGCGCAAGGCGCGCATGCTCGGCCGTCTGGCAACCCGGCTCAACTACGACATCGGAGGCACCCGAAGCCTGTTCACCAAGACCGGGCGCAAGCTCGCCCGAATGGTCAAGAAGGGCGAGACCCCGACCGATCCGGCCGGCTGGAAGCAGGCGCTGCTCAAGATCGATCGCAAGTGGGGAAAGAGCGAGATCTGGGGGGCGATCGTCAACGACGGTCACCGCTACACCCTCAACTTCTACCTCAAGGCCCTCGACTTCCGCCGCGACTGGCAGGGCAACATCGTTCGCGAGGTCGCCAACAAGCGCCTCTACCTGCTCACCGGCTGGGACTCGGTGTGGGTGCGGACCGCCTGGATCAGCCTCCTGGTCACGGTCTTCTGCGTGCTGCTCGGCTACCCGGTCTCCTACCTGCTCGCCAACCTGCCGCTGCGGATCAGCAACCTGCTGATGATCCTGGTCCTGCTGCCCTTCTGGACCTCGTTGCTGGTGCGCACCACCGCCTGGATCGTGGTCCTGCAGACCCAGGGGGTGCTCAACGATCTGATGCTCTTCCTCGGCATCCTCGACGAGCGCATCCAGCTCATCTTCAACCGCTTCGGGGTGGTGGTGGCGATGACCCACATCCTGCTGCCGTTCATGATCCTGCCGATCTACAGCGTGATGAAGAACATCTCGCCGAGCTACGTGCGCGCCGCGCGCTCGCTCGGGGCGACCCCGTTCACCGCCTTCTGGAAGGTCTACTTCCCGCAGTCGGTTCCCGGGATCGGGGCCGGTGCGCTGCTGGTCTTCATCCTCGCGCTCGGCTACTACATCACCCCGGCGCTGGTCGGTGGACCCAGGGACCAGCTGATGAGCTACTTCGTTGCCCTGCACACCACCAAGACGCTGAACTGGGGGCTGGCATCGGCGCTCGGCAGCCTGCTGCTCGCCGCGGTGACCGCGGTCTACGTGCTCTATGACCGGCTGGTCGGCATCGACAACATGAAGCTCGGATGATCCGCCTGGCCATCTACGCGCTGCTGCTCGTCGCGCTGGCCCTCGCGGTGCGTGCCTTCCTGCGCTCGTTCGCGCGGATGCCCACCTACATCACCCCGGCCGGCAAGCTCTGGTTCGTGACCTTCCGGGTGTTCAGCGCCCTGGTCCTGATCTTCCTGATCGCCCCGATCCTGGTGGTCATCCCGCTGTCGTTCAACGCCGAGCCGTACTTCACCTATCCGATGCCCGGCTTCAGCCTGCGCTGGTACGAGGACTTCCTGGTCGGCGAGCACAGCGCGGTGTGGATGCTGGCGGTCAAGAACAGCCTGATCGTGGCCTTCTTCGCCACCACCCTGGCGACCTTCCTCGGCACCGTCGCCGCGGTCGGGCTGAGCAACAGCCGGATGCCCGGCAAGACCCTGTTCATGGGGATCCTGATCTCGCCGATGATCGTGCCGCTGGTGATCACCGCCGTCGGGATGTACTTCTTCTACTCCCTGGTCGGTCTGACCCCGCGCCAGCTCGCCCAGATCTGGGAGGGCTTCCACCTGCTGCCGCTGATCTTCGCCCACACCGCGCTCGGCACGCCGTTCGTGGTGATCACGGTCACCGCCACCCTGGTCGGCTTCGATCGCAGCCTGACCCGGGCGGCGGCCGGCCTCGGCGCCGACGGCCTGACCACCTTCTTCAAGATCACCGTGCCGCTGGTGCTGCCGGGCATGATCTCGGGGGCCCTGTTCGCCTTCATCACCTCGTTCGACGAGGTCGTCGTGGTGCTGTTCCTGGCCAGCGCGCCGGAGTACACCGTGCCGCGGGTGATGTTCTCCGGGATCCGCGAGCAGATCAGCCCGACCATCCTCGCCGTGGCGACCGTGCTGGTGCTGCTCTCGATCGTGCTGCTCACCACCCTCGAGATGCTGCGCCGGCGCAACGAGCGCATGCGGGGCATCACCCCGCAGTAGCCCGGCGCGCAGATGTGGTCGCTGCTCGGCGGCGGCGCACGGCGCGAGGCCCTGCGGCTCGAGCGGGACGCCCGACGGATCATCGAGCAGACCGTCTACGGCCTGCCGCGGCGCCGGGTGCTGGCCTGCGCGCGGCGTTGCGCCCGCGAGCTCGAGCAGGCGCGCGCCGCGGCCGCGGTGCTGCCCGTTGCCACGTTGCGGCGGCGCCTCGAGGCCCGCCACCGCGAGGCGCGCCGCCTCGGCGAGCAGGACGCCCTGACCGCGCTGACCCTCGCCCTGATCGACCTGCGCGCCGCCGCGCTCGATCCGCCGGCGAGCGCCGCGAGCGCCGCGATCGATGCCTTCCTCGCCGAGTGGGCGGGAGGCGAAGGAGAGCCACCGGATCGCTAGA
>CAZRGU010000257.1:0-1316 GCA_964599705.1 uncultured Ectothiorhodospiraceae bacterium
GCAGGCAAAAAAAGAGCCGCGTCACGCGGCCCAGTCAGGGGGGAGGAGACTCAGAAGCTCTCGATTTCCGTCGCTCGCCTCGAATGACCGTGAAATCGTTCGTCGGGGGAGAGTGTGGCCCCCGGGGCGGCGAGAGGCTGCGACCGCCATCACAGTTCGCCAGCGGCCAGTGTGACCCGGTTCACGTTATCGTGATTTGCCGGCCCCGGCCCGCTCCGCCAGGCGCGCGCCGCGCCTCGCCAGCCAGCCGGCGACCCCCTCGCGCAGCCGCCGGCGCTCGCCGGCATCGAGCCCGCGCGGGGCGAAGCGGTAGCGGTAGTGGGCCTCGACGAGCGGCCCGGTGAGCGGCCCCGGATCGTCGATCACCCCCTCGCGGGCGAGCCGGCGCAGCCAGCGCCCGAGCGGCTCGCCGGGGGCGCGGCGCTCGCCGCGCTCGGCGAGCCAGGCCTCGACCCGGTAGAGCTCGGAGTCCCCTCCGGGCCGCGCACCGGGCGCAGCCTGCGGGCCGCCCCGATCGAGAGCGACCCGGCGCACCCGCCCCAGGCGCCAGACCAGCACCAGGGCGAGCGCCCCGGCGAGCCAGAAGTAGATCGCCTGCGAGCCCTCCTCGCCGGGGGCCTGGCGCCAGCGCTCGAAGCGGTAGCGGAGCCACGAGCCGAGATCGTAGAGGCGCCGCCACCAGGGCGCGCCCCGCGCCTCGATCGCCGCCCACACCTCGGGGGTGGTGTCGAGATCGACCCAGGCCCCGCCGACCCAGGCCCGCGCCCAGGAGTGGGCGTGGCGGCGGCGGACCAGCCACGCCTCCTCGAGCGGGCTGTACTCGGCGAGCGCGTAGCCGGTCGCGTAGCGCGCCGGGACCCCGGCGGCGCGCAGCAGCAGCACGGTGGCGGTGGCGAAGTACTCGCAGTGCCCGGCGCGGGTCTCGGTCAGGAAGCGCTCGATGGCCCCCCTGCCGGCGGCCCGCGCGCGCGGATCGAGCGAGTAGCGGAAGCCCTTCTCGAAGTAGCCGGCGACCGCGGCCAGGACCCGCTCCGGAGGCTGGCCGGCGAGGCCCAGCCCGGCGACCAGGCGCTCCATCAGGGGGCGCAGGTTGCGCGGCACGGCCCGATCGCGGCGCGGGTCGGGGGGCGAGTCGCGCGCCCCCCCCGGCCGGTAGATCACCCGGTAGTCGATCAGCCCCGGTCCCTCGCTGATCCGGAAGGCGCCGAGCCCGTTGCCCTCGAGGCCGGCCACCGGCAGGTGATCGACGCGCAGCGTCCCGGCCGGCAGGGCGAGCAGGCCGCGGCCGCGATGCAGCTCGCGCGAGACCCACACCT
>CAZRGU010000257.1:1416-5498 GCA_964599705.1 uncultured Ectothiorhodospiraceae bacterium
CGGCGAGCTCCCAGGCGCCGTCCTCCTCGCCGCCGGCCAGCGGCGCGAAGCGGGCCCCGTCGGCCAGCCACACGTTGCGGCTGAAGGTGCGGTAGCTGGCCTCCTGGAGCAGCGCCGGGACCGGCTGGCCGGGCGGGACCCGCACCCGCAGCACGATCCGCTCGGAGAGCTTGAGCTCGCCGATATCCCCGATCGCGGTCTGCGCCCGGAACGGGTCGCGCATCTCCCAGAGGTGCTCGCGGACCCAGGCCATCACCAGCGGCTCGACCAGGCGGCGCGCCTCGATCACCGCGCGCTGGCCGAGGTAGCCGAGCGCCAGGGCCGCGGCCAGCATCGCCAGCCACGCGGTGAGCGCCCGCCCGCCCGGGCGGTTGGCGAGCAGCAAGGCGGCGAGCAGCGCGGCGAGCGCCGGGAGCAGGTAGGGGTCGCGCGCCCCGCCGGCGGTCGCCGCCACCAGGGTCACCACCAGGAAGGGCGGGCGCAGATCGAGCGAGCCGCGTCCGGGGAGCACCCCGCGGGCCTCGGCGCGACGCACCGAGAGGAACAGCGCCGCGTAGCGGACCGTGCCGCGGGTGCTGTAGAGCTGGGCGGCGAGGATCGGGAACAGCACCACCGGCAGCCAGCCGAGCACCGCGTAGATGCCGCTCAGCCCCCGGCTGTCGAACTGCCAGAACGCCACCAGGACCAGCCCGAGCGCGCTGGCGTCCGCGACCCGGTTGAACTCGCTGTCCCCGAGCTCGAAGCGCCAGCGCAGCAGCGCGGCGAGCTCGACGATCAGGGCCATCGGCAGCGCCAAGGCGAGCATCGCGTTGCGCCAGCCCCAGAGCAGCAGCGCCGCGCCGAGCAGGCCGCGCGGGGTGCGGATCACGCCAGCCCCGGGCGCGCGGCAAGTCGCGCCAGCCCCTCGGCGATGCGCCCCGGCTCGAGCCGCGCCACCTGCGCCGGGGCGGGGCCGGCCGGCAGCGGTGCCACCTCGCCACCCCCGCCCTCGACGACCAGGGCGAGCACCGCCACCCCGCCGGCGATCAGCCGCTCGCAGAGCCTGCGCCGGGCCGCGTCCCAGGCGAGCAGCACCAGCACGCAGCCGCTCAGATCGGCGCCGTGGGCGAGCACCGTGCGCTCGAGCAGCGCGAAGGCCGGCGGGGCGGCCGGCGCGGCACAGGCCAGCGCCTCGAGCATCAGCTCGTTGCTGGCGACCCCGGGACCGGCCTCCACGCAGAAGGCATCGGCCCCGACGAACAGCAGCTCGACCACCCCCTGGTCGCTTGGCGCGCTGGCCGCGAACGAGGCCGCGACGCTGACCGCCTCCTCGAAGCGTTCCTCGCCGGCCCCGGCGGGCAGCGCGGTGTCGAGGACCAGGGCCTGGCGCACGAAGCACTCGTCGTGGAGCTCCTTGACCACCGGCTGGCCGAGCCGCGCCCAGCTCCGCCAGTGGATCAGGCGCAGCGGATCGCCGGGCCGGTACTCGCGGGTGGCGGCGAACTCCTGCGAGCCGCCGAGCGCCGCGGCCTGGCTCGCCCCGCCGAGCCGATCCCGCGAGCCCCAGGCCAGCGCCCGCCAGTCGAGCCGGTAGCGGCGCGGCAGCACCAGCAGCCGCTCGCGCCCGCCGGCCCGGCGGCGGGCCCGGAACAGCCCCAGCGGGTCGGGACGCAGGACGTGCAGCGCCTCGAGCTCGAGGTAGCCGCGCCGCTCGGGGAGCAGCTCGACCTCGACCCGCCGTGCCTGCCCGGGGCGCAGGACCGGGAGCTCGACCGGCGCGATCCGCCCGCCGCGGCGCCGGCGCATCAGCGCCGCCCAGCGCGGGTAGCCGACCCAGCGATCGAAGCGGTTGCTGGCCGCGCCGTGCGGGGCACGCAGGAACTCGGCGAGGCTCGGCGGCTCGGCCCGCAGCCGGTCCTGGAGGAGCAGCCCGGCGAGCGGGGTGCGGCCCTCGGCGCACACCGTCACCGAGTAGCGGCAGGTCACCCCGGCGGTGGCGTGGCGTGGCAGCGCGCGGCGCACGGTGAAGCGGGTCCGGAAGGCCGGCGCGGCAGCCATCGAGACCGCCAGCAGGGCCAGCGCCAGGGCGGCGAGCTGATAGGCCAGGGCGGCGCGGGTGTTCACCCCCCAGACCGCCGAGAGCACGACCAGGCCGAGCACCGTGCGCCCGAGCGGGCTGAACCGCTCGCGCAGCCAGCCGTCGAGGCGGTGGACCGCGTAGAAGTTGCGCAGCAGCCAGCGGCGGAGCATGGCGCGTGCTCAGGTCGGGACCGGGACCCGCTCGAGGAGGCGCTCGACGACCTGCTCGGCGCCCAGCCCCCCGAGCCGGGCCTGGGGGTCGAGGATCAGGCGGTGGGCGATGGTCGCCACGGCGACCTCCTGGATGTGCTCGGGGAGCACGAAATCGAGCCCGTCGAAGGCGGCCAGCGCCTTGGCCGCGCCCATCAGCGCCAGCGAGGCGCGCGGGCTCGCCCCGATGCGCACGCCCTCGGCGCCGCGGGTGGCCGCGATCAGGTCGACCACGTAGCGCTTGAGCTCCTCGCTGAGCGCCACGGCCCGCACCGCCGCGCGCAGCCCGAGGAGCTGCTCGCGGCTGACGCACGGGCGCAGCGCCTCGAGCGGGTGGCGCTCGCTCTGGTCGGAGAGGATCGAGACCTCCTCCTCGGGGCTCACGTAGCCGAGGCCGAAGCGCATCGCGAAGCGGTCCATCTGCGCCTCGGGCAGCGGGTAGGTGCCCTGGAACTCGATCGGGTTCTGGGTGGCGATCACGAAGAACAGCGGATCGAGCGCGCGGCGCACACCGTCGACGCTCACCTGCCCCTCGGCCATCGCCTCGAGCAGCGCCGACTGGGTGCGCGGCGAGGCGCGGTTGATCTCGTCGGCGAGCAGCACCTGGGTGAAGACCGGGCCGCGGTGGAACTCGAAGCGCTGCTCGCGGGGGTGGTAGATCGAGACCCCGACGACATCGGTCGGGAGCAGGTCGGGGGTGAACTGGATGCGCCGGAACTCGGCGTCGACGCAGCGCGCCAGCGCCTTGGCGAGCGTCGTCTTGCCGGTCCCCGGGACGTCCTCGATGAGCACGTGCCCGCCGGCCGCGAACACCGCGAGCAGCTTGCGGATCGCGGCCTGCTGGCCGCGGATGACGCGCCCGAGCTCGCCGGCGACCCGCCGGTAGAGCGCTGCCGCATCGAGCTCGGCAGGCTGGATCCGCGGCTCGGCCATCAGGACCCTCGCGATCGATGAAGGCAGCGGCAACGCTACCACGGAAGCGGGCCGGTCGCATGCCGGCGCCAGCCGCTATGATTACCGGGCCAGGGCGACGGAGCGGGAACGAGGGATGCGGTTGCGAGAGCGGATCCGGACGCGCCTCAAGCCCGGCGGCGGGCCGTGCCGGACGGCTCGCTTCAGCGACTACGACCTCGACGGCGCCCGCCCGCCGGCCGCCCCGGAGCTGACCGCGGCCGCGGTCCTGGTCCCGATCGTCGAGCACCCGGGCGGCGAGACGGTGCTGCTCACCCGGCGCACCGACCACCTCCACGCCCACGCCGGCCAGGTGAGCTTCCCGGGCGGGCGCATCGAGCCGGGCGACGCCAGCCCGGAGGCCGCGGCGCTGCGCGAGACGCGCGAGGAGATCGGGCTCGAGGCCGGCTACATCGAGATCGCCGGGCGCCTCGACGACTACCAGACGGTGACCGGCTTCCTGGTCACTCCGGTGGTCGCGCTGGTCCGCCCGGGCTTCACCCTCGAGCTCGATCGCTTCGAGGTCGCCGAGGCCTTCGAGGTGCCGCTGGCCTTCCTCCTCGATCCGGCCAACCACCACGTCGAGAGCCGGGTGCGGGCCGGCCGGCGGCGCCGCTACTACTGCTTCCACTACCGGGACCACCGCATCTGGGGCGCCACCGCCGGGATGCTGATGAACCTCTACCGGCGCCTGCGCTAGCACCGATGCGCGAGGCGAGGCCGCCGAGACGCTGGCCTGGCAGGCGTCTCCACGCGCCGGGGTGGGCGGTGGGGTGGGGTGCGGAGCGACACGCTGCGAGCACGTCCGTGTGGCGCTCGGCGCTCGGCATCCCTGCCTCGCGACGGTCGCTCCGCACCCCACC
>CAZRGU010000258.1:0-5377 GCA_964599705.1 uncultured Ectothiorhodospiraceae bacterium
GGCGGGTCGGGTCGGCGAGCGCCTTGTGGAGCTGGGAGAGGTGCTCGAGCGTCATTTGAAATCGTATACCCGGGTATCCGCGTATACGCATGCCTTATACCTTCTTCCTGCTCGCCGCGCAAGCGCCGGACTGTTCGATCCGTCCGATCCGGCAGCGCGGCGAGGGCCTCGCGGCAGAGGCCGAAGAACTTAAGCAATATCTAATCTCTCTTCTCTTGACGCCGATCAATGCGGGACGAGGATCGGGGGAACAGCCTGGGGATCGGCTGCTTCCGCCGCTGCTCGGAGGCGGCCGCAATCCGTGACCAAGAGCACGCCGGCCAGCGACCCGCACCGAGACGGGACCCGCGCTAGGGGGCCCCTGCACTCGAAGGTGCGCCCGCCGCCGGCTCCATCCGTGTTCCGCTTCCCCCGGCCCGGCGCAGCGCGCGGGGCCGGGTCCTCCAGGCCCCGTGACGGGACCCGCTCGGGCGGGCCCGCCGCTGCGATGAGGAGGCAACCATGACCGCAACGCTCCAGGCCCAGCACGACGTCGTGCGCATGGAGGCCGACCTGCGACGAGCGCTCGCCAAGCCGGTCGCCGAGCGCTCCTGGGTGATGGCGATCGACGTCGACAAGTGCATCGGCTGCAACGCCTGCACGGTGTCGTGCATCGCCGAGAACGTCGCCCCGCCCGGGGTGACTTACCGGACCGTCCAGGAGAGCGAGATCGGGGAGTACCCGAACGTTCGCCGCGTCTTCATGCCCACCAACTGCCAGCAGTGCGACAAGCCCCCGTGCGTCGAGGGGCTGCCCGATGACGCCTGGACCAAGCGCCCCGACGGCATCCTCGAGTTCCACTACGACCGGCTCAAGGGCGAGGACGTCTTCGAGCGGGTCCGCGAGCGCTGTCCCTACACGGCGGTCTACTACGACTCCGGCAGGTACTTCACCGACGGCACCCCGCGGCTCGCCCCCTACGAGACGCGGATGAGCTTCGAGTACGGCGAGCCGCGCCTGCGCCGGCCGACCTCGGCGAGCTCACCGGTTGGTGCGCTGCGCAAGTGCCACTTCTGCCTGCATCGCATCGAGGCCGGGATGCTGCCGGCCTGCGTGACCACCTGCGTCGGCCGGGCGATGTACTTCGGTGACCGCAACGATCCGGGCAGCCTGGTCAACGAGCACCGTGCCGGGCGCCAGGTGCTGCGGATGAACGAGGACGCCGGTACCGAACCGCGCGTCTACTACCTCACCGGCAAGGTCTTCGACCGCAAGACCTGCCAGCAGTGCCATGCGTAAGCCGCACCCGCACGCCGATCTCCAGGAGAGCACAGCCATGGCTACTCGAACGCAAGAGCCGGCAAGCTGCCCGGCGCGGGGGGCAGGACTCTCGCGCCGCGACTTCGTCAAGTCGAGCGCGTTTCTGGGCGCCAGCGCGGCGCTCGCCGCCAAGCTCGACGCTATCGACCTGCTGCGCAGGGCCGAGGCTGGCGAGCTGACTGGTGCTGGAGCCTACGAGCTCGCCCACGCCGAGAACGTCATCTACTCGGTGTGCCTGCAGTGCCACACCGCCTGCCCGATCAAGGCCAAGATCCTCGACGGGGTCATGGTCAAGGTCGACGGCTCGCCCTACTCGCCCCAGTCCCTGCTGCCGCACATCGACTATGCGACGCCGCCGGCCGAGGCCGCCCTGCTCGAGGGCAAGGTCTGCCCCAAGGGCCAGGCCGGGGTGCAGACCCTCTACGACCCGTACCGGATCGTCAAGGTGCTCAAGCGCTCGGGGCCGCGCGGCTCGGGCAGGTGGCAGACGATTCCCTTCGCGCAGGCCATCGACGAGATCGTCGAGGGCGGCAGGCTCTTCGCCCACGTGGCCGGCGAGGAGGGCCGCGAGGTCGAAGGGCTGCGCTCGATCTTCCGGCTGCGTGACCCGGTGCTGCGCCAGGCGCTCGCGGCCGACGCCTACGCCGTGGCCCGCGGCAAGATGAAGCTCGACGACTTCAAGGTGCGCCACGCCCGGCACCTCGACGTTCTGATCGACCCCGACCATCCCGACCTGGGTCCGGTCAACAACCAGTTCGTGATGCTCAACGGGCGCATCGAGCATGGGCGCAAGGAGCTCGGCAAGCGTTTCACCAAGGACGCCTTCGGCTCGGTCAACTTCTTCGAGCACACCACGATCTGCGAGCAGAGCCACCACATCGCCTTCGCCTATGCGACCAACAAGTACAAGAAGGGCAAGTGGGGCAAGGGCAAGCATCACCTCAAGCCCGACGCGCTCAACGCCGAGTTCATCTGCTTCTTCGGCACGGGAGCCTTCGAGGCCAACTTCGGCCCGCCGCCGATGGCCGAGAAGATCACCCGCGGGCTGGTCGACGGGCGACTCAAGATCGCGGTCGTCGACCCGCGCCTCTCGAAGACCGCTGCCAAGGCCTGGAAGTGGGTACCGATCAAGCCCGGCACCGATGCGGCGTTGGCCCTCGGCATGGTGCGCTGGATCATGGAGAAGCGGCGCTACGATGCGCGCTACCTGACCAACGCCAACCAGGGCGCGGCGCACGTCAACGGCGAGTCGACCTTCAGCACCGCCTCGTGGCTGGTCGAGATCGGCGCCGACGGGCGCCCCGGCAGGTACCTCCGCGCGGCGCGCCTCGGGCTCGGTGACGAGGACACCTTCGTGGTGCTGAGCGGCGGCAAGCCTGCCCCCTGCAAGCCCTACGACAAGGCCGCCGTGCACGGTGACCTGCTGGTCGACACCACGCTCGGCGGGGTGCGGGTCAAGAGCGCGCTGCAGCTTCTCTGGGAGTCGGCGGCCTCGCGCACGGTGGAGCAGTGGGCTGCCGAGTGCGGGGTGGCCGCAGCCGACATCGAGGCGCTGGCCGCCGAGTTCACCTCCCACGGCAAGCGCGCGGTGGCCGAGTTCTACCGCGGGCCGGTGCAGCACACCAACGGCTACTACAACGCCCAGGCGATCATCGCCTTGAACGTGCTGCTCGGCAACGCCGACTGGAAGGGCGGCTGGGGACCGGGCGGCGGTCACTGGCACGAGTCGGGCGGCAAGCCCGGGAATCCCTTCAACCTCAAGAAGCTCCACCCGGGCAAGCTCGGCAGCTTCGGCATCAAGGTCAACCGCGAGGGGGCTGCCTACGAGCACACCACGCTGTTCGCCGGCTACCCCGCCAAGCGCCCCTTCTACCCGTTCACCGGCAACCTCTACCAGGAGGTGCTGCCCTCGGCCGCGGCCGGCTATCCCTATCCGGTCAAGGCGCTGCTCCTGCACATGGGCACCCCGGGGCTCTCGGTGCCCGCCGCCCAGCACCAGATCGACGTGCTGGCCGACGTCGACAAGCTGCCGCTGCTGATTGCCAGCGACATCGTGATCGGCGAGTCGACCATGTACGCCGACTACGTGTTCCCGGACATGGCGATCTGGGAGCGCTGGGGGACCCCGCACGCGACCCCGGACGCCGAGAGCAAGACCAGCAAGTTCCGCCAGCCGGTGGTGGGCGCCCAGACCGCCACGGTCAAGGTCTTCGGCGAGCGGATGCCGCTCGGGCTCGAGACGCTGCTGCTCGGCATCGCCGAGCGCCTCGGCCTGTCGGGCTTCGGCAAGGACGGCTTCGGGCCGGGAATGGACTTCGTGCGCCACGAGGACTACTACCTCAAGCTCGCCGCCAACCTCGCCTTCGGCGACAAGGAGGGCGAGGCGGTGCCGGATGCCGACGAGAGCGAGATGCGGCTGTTCCTCGATGCCCGCCGCCACCTGCCGCCGACGGTATTCAATGCCCGGCGCTGGCAGCAGGCGGTGGGTGCCGACAAGTGGGCCAAGGTGGTCTACGTCTTGAACCGCGGGGGGCGCTACGAGGCCTTCGCGGATGCCTACGACGGTGACTACCTGAAGCACCGCTTCGGCGGCTTCTTCAGCCTCTACGCCGAGCCGATCGGGATCGCCCGGCACAGCGTCTCCGGCGAGCGCTTCTCCGGGGTGCCGATCTACGAGCCACTCCGTGACGCAGCCGGGCAGCCGGTCGTCCAGGACGGCTTCGAGCTTGAGCTCATCACCTACAAGGACATTCTCGGCGGGCAGTCGCGGACGCTTCCGACCGACTACTGGCTCTCCTCGATCCTGCCCGAGAACTACATCCTGATGAGCACCCGGGATGCCGAGCGCCTCGGGCTCGAGGACGGCGCGCGCGCCAAGATCGTCTCGGCGAGCAACCCCGAGGGTCTCTGGGACCTGCGCAACGGGAGGCGCTTCCCGGCCGCCGGCAAGGTCAAGGTCGTCGAGGGGATGCGCCCGGGCACGGTGGCCGTGTCGTGGCACTTCGGTCACTGGGCCTACGGCTCGGCCGACGTGGTGGTCGACGGCAAGCGGATCAAGGGCGATCCGCGCCGTGCGACCGGCCTGTGCCCGAACAGCGTGATGCTCACCGACCCCTATCTCGGTGACGTCTGTCTGACCGACCCGATCGGCGGGAGCGCCTCGTTCTACGACACCCGGGTACGGGTGGTGAAGGTCTGAGGGGAACGCTCGGGCTGCTCCTTCGCGCCGGCCCGGCCAGGGATGGCCGGGCCGGCGCATCTCGGAACGGAGAGCACGGATGGAGGATGGGGCGAGGGTCGGGTGGAGGGGTCGGATGGCGTGGCTCGGAGCCTGCGCGGCGCTTGCCGCCTGGACGGGAGCGAGCAGGGCGGCTGAAGCTCCGCCCGCGGCGCAGGTGAGCCCGGCCATCTCGCACTACCACAAGGTGGCACCCTGGGCGGCGACTGCCGGGTTACTCGGCCCCGGAGGGCTCGAGGAGGTCCGCCGCCTCGGCTTCGCGCTGGTGATCGATCTGCGCACAGCCGGCGAGGGTGCGGAGGCCGAGCGCCGCGCGGCGCGGCGCCTCGGAATCGCCTATGTCAACCTGCCGATCGCGACCCGCGCCCCAACCCCCGCTCAGGTCGCCACCTTCGTGCGCGCGGTGGCCGATCCGGCCAATCGTCCGGTGCTCGTCCATTGCTACAGTGCCAGCCGCGCGGGCGCGATGTGGGCGCTGTACGTTGCGAGCCAGGGGCACGGACTCGAGGAGGCGCTTGCGGCGGGGCGGGCCGCCGGGCTCACGCCGAGCCGCGAGCAGGCGGTTCGTGCGCTGATCGCCAGTGCTCCGGGTGGCGACGTCACCGAGCGGGTGGTGCCGAGCGGCTCGTCAGGAGATTTCTCTCGGACGGATCAGGACACATTGTCCGAACCCGGCGCGGTACGCGGCAATCCCTTCGATCGCAACGACGACGAAGACATGGGGTGCTGAGCTCACGCGCGAGGAGCACCTGGTGCCGCTGATGGTGGCCGCGGGAGCTGCCACTGGCGAGCCGGGGCGGCGGATCTTCACCGACCAGGTGATGGGCGCGGTGGTCTCGG
>CAZRGU010000259.1:0-5338 GCA_964599705.1 uncultured Ectothiorhodospiraceae bacterium
CGGGCTAGGGCCGCTGGCGGTGGTCGACGGGGAGGGCCCTCACGCCCCGCTGGTGGCCGCGTGCGAGGAGGCCGCGCGGCTGCTCGGGCTGGGGGCCGCCGCGGCGCTGGCCCGCTGCCCCGAGCTGCGCCTGATCGGGCGCGACCGCGAGCTCGAGGAGGCGGCGCTCGCCGCCCTGGCGGCCTGGGCGGGCCGCTTCACCCCCCAGGTCAGCCGGCCCGCCTCGGGCACCGGGCTGCTCCTCGAGATCGGCGCCAGCCTGACCCTGCACGGCGGCCTCGAGCGGCTGCGCGAGGCGCTCGAGCGCGGGCTGCGCGCGCTCGGCCACCGCGCCGCGCTGGGGATCGCCCCGACCCCGCTCGGCGCCTGGCTGCTGGCCCGCGCCGGGCTCGAGGAGGCGCCGCCCGATCGCGCCCGGCTGCGCGCGGTGCTCGCCACGGTGCCGCTCGCCTGCACCGATCTCCCCCCCGAGACCGTCACCCGGCTGGCGGCGATGGGGGTGCGGCGGATCGGCGAGTGCCGGCGGCTGCCGCGGGCCGGGCTGGCCCGGCGCTTCGGCCCGCAGATCAACGACTACCTCGACCGTGCCTTCGGCGCGCGCCCCGACCCGCAGCCCCGCCACCGCCCGCCGGCGCGCTTCGAGCGCCAGCTCGTGGTGCCGGTGGCGATCGCCGATCGGGGCGCCCTCGAGCGCCCCGCACGGCGGCTGCTCGAGGAGCTGGGCGGCTTTCTGGCCGCGCGCGGGCTGGCCACCTGCGCCCTCGAGCTGCACCTGCGCCACGAGCGCCGGGGCAGCACCCGGCTGCACCTCGCCCTGGGCGCGCCGAGCCGTGATCCCGACCACCTCCTGGCCCTGCTCCGCGAGCGGCTCGCGCGGCTCGCGCTGCCGGGCCCGGTGGTCGCCGTCGGCCTGCGCGCGGTGCACCTCGAGGCGCTCGCCGCGCGCAGCGCGGCGCTCTTCGATCGCGACCCCCTCGCCTCGCACGCCGCTCTCGACGAGGAGCGGATGCGGCTCCTCGAGCGGCTGCGCGCCCGCCTCGGCGCGGCGGCGGTGCATGGCATCGCCGGGTGCGACGATCACCGCCCGGAGCGGGCCTGGCGGCCGGTCACGGGCGTGGCGGCGCGTGCCGGGCGCCGGGGGGAGGCGGCGGCCCCGGTTCCGGGGCGCCCGCTCTGGCTGCTCGCGGTGGCCCGGCCGCTCGAGGTCCGCGGGGGCGGACCGTGGCTCGGCGGGACGCTGCGCCGCCTGCGCGGTCCGGAGCGCATCGAGAGCGGCTGGTGGGAGAGCGGCGGGGACGTGCGTCGCGACTACTACGAGGCGGCCAATCCGGCCGGCGAGCGCTACTGGATCTATCGCGAGCGGGGCGCCGCGCGGCGCTGGTACCTGCACGGGATCTTCGGCTAACTTCGCGCCATGGGAGGAGGGAGCGTGCACGGCGTGCGGGGCCAGGCCGGGAATCCGCCCCGCCAGGACGGTGTCTCGACGCCCTCGCTGCGCGCATCGGTGAGCGATGCGGGCTAGGCGGGGAGTGGTGGCCGCGGGCCACGAGCGCACGGCCGAGGCCGCCGCCGAGGTGCTGCGTGCCGGCGGCAACGCCTACGACGCGGCCCTGGCCGCGGTCACCACGGCCTGCGTCGCCGAGCCGGTGCTCGCCTCGCTCGGCGGCGGCGGCTTCCTGCTCGCCGCCCCGAGCGAGGGCCCGGCGCGCCTCTACGACTTCTTCGTCCACACCCCGCGCCGGTGCCGCCCGGCCGCCGAGATCGACTTCTATCCGATCGAGGCCGACTTCGGCTCGGTGACCCAGGAGTTCCACATCGGCCGCGGGACCTTCGCGGTCCCCGGGCTGGTCCGGGGGCTGTTCGCCGTGCACCGGGATCTGGCCAGCGTGCCGATGCGCGAGCTGGTCGAGCCGGCCCTGGCGCTGGCCCGCGAGGGCGTCGAGGTCACCCCCTTCCAGGCCTACCTGTTCGAGGTGGTGGCCCCGACCTTCACCGCGACGGCCGCGATCCGCGCCATCTTCGGCTCCGCCCGCCCCGGGCGGGCGCTGGTCGGGGCCGGCGAGCGGCTGCGCCAGCCCGAGCTCGCCGATGCCCTCGAGGCGCTGGCCCACGAGGGCGAGGCGCTCTTCTACCGGGGCGAGATCGGGCGGGCGATCCTCGCCGAGCTCGGCGACGGCGGCCAGGTCGACGGCGAGGACCTGGCCGCCTACCGCGCCGAGCTGCGCCGCCCGCTGGCGCTCGGCTATCACGGCGCGCGGATCCTCACCAACCCGCCGCCGGCCTCCGGCGGGCTGCTGGTCGGCTTCGCGCTGCGCCTGCTCGAGCCTCTCGCGGTGCCGCCCTTCGCCAGCCTCGAGCACCTGGCCGGGCTCGCCGAGGCCATCGATCTCAGCGCCGAGGCCCGTCTCGCCGCCTGCGGCGAGGCCGGGCTGGTCAGCGACACCACGATGCTCGATGCGGCCTTCCTGGCCCGCTACCGCACCGAGATCGAGGGGCGGCTCGCGGCGCTGCGCGGAACCACCCACGTGAGCGTGATCGACGGGGACGGCAACCTTGCGGCGGTCACGGTCTCGAACGGCGAGGGCTGCGGGCACGTCGCCCCGGGCACCGGCATCGTGCTCAACAACATGCTCGGCGAGGAGGATCTCAACCCGGGGGGCTTCCAGCGCTGGCCGCGGGCCCATCGGATGACCTCGATGATGGCCCCGACCGCGCTCGCCTGGCCCGACGGGCGCCGGGTGGCGACCGGCTCGGGGGGCTCGAACCGGATCCGCAGCGCGCTCCTCCAGGTGCTGGTGGCGCTGGTCGATCACGGCCTGCCGATCGAGGCCGCGGTGCAGGCCCCGCGGATCCACTACGAGCGCGGGCTGCTGAGCCTCGAGGGCGGGCTCGCCGAGCCGGTGGTCGAGGCGCTCTGCGAGCGCTACCCCCGCCACCACCGCTGGGAGGGCAGGAACATGTTCTTCGGCGGCGCCCACACCGTCGAGCGCGACGCCCGCGGGGCGCTGGCCGGGGCCGCCGACCCGCGCCGCGGCGGGGCGAGCGCCATCGCGTAGCGCCTGGCGGCGGGGCGGCGGTGCGCGGTCGAGCCGCGAGGAGCTGCCCTGCTGCGCCGTGACGCGCGGCGGGGGGGTGGCCGGCGGCGACATGCCGTGCACCCGTCCCTGGGCGCGCGGCGCAGGCTACGGCGAGGCCTGGATCACGGGCTCGACGGCACGCAGCTCGGCGAGCGGGATGTGGCAGGCGATGAGGTGGCCCTCGGCGGCCCGCTGCGGCGCGGGGCGCTCCTCGTCGCAGCGCGCCCCGAGCCGGCGCGGGCAGCGGCTGCTGAACGGGCAGCCGGGCGGCGGGTCGAGGGCGCTCGGCATGCTCCCCTCGAGCACGATCGCGCGCTTCCGCAGCGCCGGGTCCGCGATCGGGACCGCCGAGAGCAGCGCCTCGGTGTAGGGGTGGTAGGGCGGCTCGAAGACCTGGGCGGTGTCGCCGCGCTCCATGATCTGGCCGAGGTACATCACCACCACCCGGTCGGCGAGGTAGCGCACGGTGCCCAGGTCGTGGCTGATGAACAGCAGGGTGGTGCCCCGCCGGCGCTGGATCTCGGCGAGCAGCTCGGTCACCGCGGCCGCCACCGAGACGTCGAGCGCCGAGACCGGCTCGTCGGCGACCACCAGCGCGGGGTCGCCGGCGAAGGCCCGGGCGATGCCGATGCGCTGCTTCTGGCCACCGGAGAGCTGGCGCGGGCGGCGCTCGAAGAAGTCGCGCGGCAGCTTGACCAGGTCGAGCAGCTCGAGGACCCGCTGGCGGATCCGGTCGCGGTCGCGCTCGACGGTGAACCGGCGGATCACCCGCGCGATCTGGCTGCCCACCGAGTGGCTCGGGTTGAGGGTGTCGGCCGGATTCTGGAAGACCATCTGCAGGGCGGCGATCTGGGCGCGCGTGCGCCTGCGCACCGGCACCCCGGCGAGGTTGACCCCCCGGTGCTCGACCCGCCCGGCGGTGGCCGTCTCGAGCCCCATCAGGACCCTGGCGAAGGTCGACTTGCCGCACCCCGACTCGCCGACCAGGGCCACCGTCTCGCCCCGGCGAGCCGCGAAGCTCAGCGCCTCGTTGGCCTTGACGTGGCGCACCCGCGAGCCGCGGATCAGGGCCGCCAGCGAGCGCTCGCGCAGCGGGTAGTATTTCTGCATGTCCACGACCGAGAGCACCGTATCGCCGATCCGGGCGGGAGGGCGGCGGCCGGCCGGGGAGGGCTCGGCGCGCGGCTCGATCTCGCGCCAGCGCAGGCAGCGCACCCGGTGATCCCCGGCCAGGGCGATGCCGTCCACCGGCTCCATGGCGATGCCCTGGCGGTCGCAGCGCCCCGCCTGGAAGTGCCCGCAGCGCGGCCCGAAGGCGCAGCCGGGCGGGCGCTCGAGGGGCGGCGGGAGCTGGCCGGGGATGGGGCGGAGCGGGGCGCTGCTCTTGTCCGCCGCCGGGCTCGGGAGGCAGCCGAGCAGCCCGCCGGTGTAGGGGTGGCGCGGCGAGCGGAACACGGCCTCGATCGGGCCCTCTTCGACCACCTGCCCGGCGTACATCACCGCGACCCGATCGCAGACCTCGCGGATCAGGCCGAGGTTGTGCGAGATGTAGAGCTGGGCGGCGCCGGTGCGCTCGCCGATCTCGCCGATCAGCCGGGTGATGCCGGCCTCGACGGTGACGTCGAGCGCGGTGGTCGGCTCGTCGAGGAGCAGCAGCGCGGGGTTGGAGAGCAGCGCCATGGCGATCACCACCCGCTGCTGCTGGCCGCCGGAGAGCTGGTGCGGGTAGGCGGCCATGATCCGCTCGGGGTCGGGCAGGCGCACGTCGGCGAGCACCCGCAGGGCGCGCGCGCGGGCCTCGCGCTCGCCGATCCCATCGTGGCTCACCGGCACCTCGGTGAGCTGGCGGGCGATGGTCAGGCTCGGGTTGAGCGCCGCGAACGGCTCCTGGTAGATCATCGCGATCGCCGAGCCGCGCAGCCGGCGCAGCTCGCTGCGGCCGAGCGCGGTCAGCTCCACGCCCTTGAAGCGGATGCTGCCGCTCCGGATCGCACCGTTGCGGCCCAGGTACCGCATGATCGCCATGGCCACCGTCGACTTGCCGCAGCCCGACTCGCCGACCAGGCCGACGCTCTCGGCACGGCGCACGGTCAGTGAGAAGTCGACCACCGCCGGGATCTCCCCGGCGCGGGTGCGGTAGGACAGGTCGAGGTCCCTGATCTCGAGGACCGGAGCCTGCTCGTCGAGCTCGATCGCCACCGCTGCTCTCAGAGTTTGTGAAAAAACCGCGCGCCGTCGCGAGGGCGTTCCTGGGCGACCCG
>CAZRGU010000260.1:0-5315 GCA_964599705.1 uncultured Ectothiorhodospiraceae bacterium
GGGGCCCGCGGCGGCGAGCCGTGCGAGGCGCAGCGGCGCCGGCGGGTGCCCGTCGTGCCAGGCCGAGTAGAGCGGGTCGGGGGTCAGCGGGGCGGCGTTGTCGCGGTAGAGCTTGACCAGCGCCGAGGCCAGCGCCCCGGGCTCGCTCTGGCGCTCGGCGAAGGCATCGGCCTGGTACTCGTGGCGGCGCGACAGCGCGCTGGCCAGCGGCTTGAGGGCGAAGCCGAGGCGCGGGGCGATCATCGCGAAGGCGACCAGCACGGCGGCCGCCGAGGGCTGCTCGAGCCCGACCGCGGCGAGCAACGCGGGGTCGCCGAGCACCAGCGCCAGGGCGCCGAGCCCGAGCAGCGCGAGCAGCGCGGCCAGCATGCCCTGCTTGAGCACGTGCGCCCCGCGGTAGTGGCCGACCTCGTGGGCCAGCACCGCCTCGACCTCGGCCGGGGTGAGCCGCTCGAGCAGGGTGTCGAAGATCACGATTCGCCGGCGCCTCCCGAGCCCCGAGAAGTAGGCGTTGCCGTGCCCGGAGCGACGCGAGCCGTCCATCACCCAGACCCCGCGGGCATCGAGCCCCTGGCGCTCGAGCAGCCCCTCGATGCGCGCCCGCAGGGCCTCGTCGGCGAGCGGCTCGAAGCGGTTGAACCACGGCGCGATGAGCACCGGGTAGGCCCACAGCAGGGCGAGGTTGAAGGCCACCCAGACCAGCCACGCCCACAGCCACCACCAGGGCCCGGCGCCGTCCATGAGCCACAGCACCAGGGCGATCAGCGGCGCGCCGATCAGCACCGCGAGCACCACCTGCTTGAGCAGGTCGGCGGCGAACAGGGCCGGAGTGGTGCGGTTGAAGCCGAAGCGCGCCTCGAGCCGGAAGGTTCGCCAGGCGTCGAACGGCAGCTCGAGCAGCCCCTGGATGAGCAGCACCGCGAGCACCAGCACCGTGCCGCCGAGCAGCGCCCCGCCGGGCAGCGCCCGGGTGGCCCGATCGAGGGCCTGCAGGGCCCCGCCCAGGGTCCACCAGTAGAGCAGCGCCAGGCCCCAGGCGCGCTCCAGCGAGGTGGCCCGCAGCCGCGCCCGGGTGTAGGCGGCCGCGCGGTGGTGGGCGGCCAGGGTGATCCGCCCGCGAAAGGCCTCCGGCACGGCGGCGCTGCCGGCGCCCACCGCGCGGGCCTGGCGCCGGTCGAGCCACCACTCGATGGTCGCACCGGCCAGGGTCACGGCGACGAACAGGGTGGTGATGGTGTTCAAGCTTCTCCGGCGGCTCGCCGCCCTCGCTGCGCGCATCGGCGGGCCATGCGGGCTAAAATCCGATCCCCATGCCGGTAGACGGCGTTCGAGGCGGGAACCTGCGAGGCATGAGCGGCGACGCGAATCGGCTGATCTGGATCGACCTGGAGATGACGGGCCTCGACCCGGACCGCGATCATATCATCGAGATCGCGACCGTCGTCACCGACGCGGCCCTCGAGACCGTGGCCGAGGGCCCGGTGATGGCGATCCACCAGGACGAGGCGGTGCTCGCGGCGATGGACCAGTGGAACACCGAGCAGCATGGCCAGTCCGGGCTGGTGGCGCGGGTCCGCGCGAGCGACTGCGACGAGCGCGAGGCCGAGGCACGGACCCTCGCCTTCCTCGAGCAGTACGTGCCGGCCGGCGCCTCGCCGATGTGCGGCAACAGCGTCTGCCAGGACCGGCGCTTCCTGTACCGCTGGATGCCGCGCCTGGAGGCCTACTTCCACTACCGCAACCTGGACGTGAGCACGCTCAAGGAGCTGTGCCAGCGCTGGCTGCCCGAGGTGGCCAAGGGGATCGAGAAGGACAGCGGGCATCGCGCGCTCGAGGACATCCGCGACTCGATCGCGGAGCTGCGCTACTACCGCGAGCACTTCCTGCGCCTGTGAGGATCTCGTGCGCCGTGCCCGGCGCGCCGGGGGAGGGGAATCGATGAGCGGGCTGTATCGCGCCGAGTCGGTGCGCGAGCTCGACCGGATCGCCATCGAGGAGCTGGGGATCCCGGGCATCGAGCTGATGGAGCGGGCCGGCGCGGCGGCCTTCGCGGCGCTGCGCGAGCGCTGGCCCGAGGCGCGGGTGATCGCGGTGTGCTGCGGGGCGGGAAACAACGCCGGCGACGGCTTCGTGGTCGCGCGCCTGGCCCGCGAGGCCGGGCTCGAGCCGCGGGTGCTCGCCGTCGGCGGGGGAGGCGAGCCACGCGGGGATGCGGCGCTCGCCGCCGCGCGGATGCGCGAGGCCGGGCTGGCCGCCGAGCCGTTCGCCCCCGAGCGCCTGGCCGGGGCGGCGGTGATCGTCGATGCGGTGTTCGGAACCGGCCTCGCCCGCCCGGTCAGCGGGGCCTGGGCCGAGGCGCTCGCCGCCATCGAGGCCGCCACCGCCCCGGTGCTGGCGATCGACATCCCCTCGGGGCTGAGCGCGGACAGCGGCGCGGTGCTCGGCCGGGCAGTGCGTGCCGAGTGCACGGTGAGCTTCATCGCCCGCAAGCAGGGGCTCTACACCGGCGCCGGGCCCGAGCACGCCGGCGAGCGGCGCTTCGACGACCTGGGAGTACCCGCAGAGCTCTACGCCCGCCGCCCGCCCGACGCCGTGCTGCTCGACCTCGATGCGTTCTGCGGGGTGCTCGGCCGGCGCGCGCGCGATGCCCACAAGGGGAGCTGCGGCCACGTGCTGGTGATCGGCGGCGAGCGCGGCTTCGCCGGGGCGGCGCGGCTGGCCGCCGAGGCCGCCGCGCGCGCCGGCGCCGGGCTGGTCAGCGTCGCGACCCGCGCCGAGCACCTGGCCGTGATCAGCGCGACGCGTCCCGAGCTGATGTGCCACGCGGTCGCCGGGCCGGCCGAGCTCGCGGTGCTCCTCGAGCGGGCCACCGTGGTCGCGCTCGGCCCCGGCCTCGGCCAGGGCGAGTGGGGGCGGGCGCTGGCCGCCGCGGCCCTGGCCACGGCGCTGCCGGCGGTGGTCGATGCCGACGCGCTCAACCTGCTGGCCGGCGGCGCGCTCGGCGCGCCGGCCCCGGCAGCGCGGGTCTACACGCCCCATCCCGGCGAGGCGGCCCGCCTGCTCGGCACCTCGAGCGCCGCCGTCCAGGCCGATCGCTTCGCCGCGCTCGCCGCCCTGGTCGAGCGCCACGGCGGGGTCTGGCTACTCAAGGGGGCCGGCACCCTGATCGGCGGGGAGGAGGCGCTCCCCGCGGTCTGTCCCTACGGCAATCCGGGGATGGCCTCGGGGGGCATGGGCGATGCCCTGACCGGGATCGTGGCCGGGCTGCTCGCCCAGGGGCTCGGGCCGCGGGCGGCCGCCGAGGCTGGCGCCTGCGTGCACGGGCGCAGTGCGGATCTCGCCGCGGCGGGCGGCGAGCGCGGCCTGCTCGCCGGCGACCTGATCGAGCAGGTGCGCGCGCTGGTCGACCGGCTCTGAATGCGGATCGCCGACGCAGCGGCGATGGAGCGCGCCGGGGCGCGCATCGCCGCGGCCCTCGGGAAGGCGCGCAGGCGGCCGCTGGCGAGCCCCGGGGGGGCGCTGTCCGTGCACCTCAGCGGCGACCTCGGGGCCGGCAAGACCACCCTGGTGCGCGGCCTGCTGCGCGCGCTCGGGCACCGGGGCGTGGTGCGCAGCCCGACCTACACCCTGCTCGAGAGCTACCCGGATCTCGGCGTCCCGGTCCATCACTTCGACCTCTACCGGCTCGCCGATCCCGAGGAGCTCGAGCTGATCGGGGCACGCGACTACTTCGCCGCCGGGACGCTGTGGCTGGTGGAGTGGCCGGAGCGCGGCGAGGGCATGCTGCCGCCGGCCGATCTGGAGCTGCGCATCACCCTCGCCGGGGCCGCTCGCGAGCTGCGCTCGGCTGCCTCGAGCAGGGCCGGGGAGTGTCTCCTCGAGCGCCTCCGGGGGGGCGGCTGATATTGTGATAATCCATCTGAGATACTTGCAATAACCAGCAGAATGTTCTAGATAATTCATCTCATGATGATGGGGATTCGAGGTTCGGCCACGGCCCTGCTGCTGGGCGGGCTGGCGAGCGCCGTGGCGCTGGCCGCCGATCCGGCCTCGGTCACCAACGTGCGCATGTGGCCGGCCCCCGATCACACCCGGGTGGTGCTCGACGTGGACCGGCCGGTCGAGCACAGCCTGTTCGTGCTCAAGAACCCCGAGCGGGTGGTGGTCGACCTGCGCCGCACGCGGCTGGCGACCTCGCTGGCCCGCCCGGCGCGCAACGATCGGCTGCTGCGCCAGATCCGCGCCGCGCGCCGCCCCGGCGGTGATCTGCGGGTGGTGCTCGATCTGCGCCGCGCGGCCCAGCCGCGCAGCTTCCTGCTCCGGCCCAACGCCCGCTACGGCCACCGGCTGGTCATCGACCTGCGGGCCCGCGAGGAGGCCGGCAAGGGGCGCGGCGAGCCGGTCAAGCGCGCCGCCCCGCCGTCCGGCGGCGAGCTGCGCGACCTGGTCATCGCCATCGACGCCGGCCATGGCGGCGAGGATCCGGGGGCGGCGGGACGAGGCGGGACCCGGGAGAAGGACGTGGTGCTCGCCATCGCCCGGCGCCTCTACCGGCGGGTGCGCGCCGAGCCGGGGATGCGCCCGGTGATGGTGCGCAGCGGCGACTACTACATCGGCCTGCGCAAGCGCATGGAGATCGCCCGGGCCAACCGCGCCGACATGTTCGTCTCGATCCACGCCGACGCCTTCCGTGACCCGAGGGTCACCGGCACCTCGGTCTACATCCTGTCGCGCAACGGGGCGAGCAGCGAGGCGGCCCGCTGGCTCGCCGAGCAGGAGAACGCCGCCGATCTGGTCGGCGGGGTGAGCCTCGACGACAAGGACGAGCTGCTCGCCTCGGTGCTCCTCGACCTCTCGCAGACCGCGACCCTGAGCGCCAGCGCCGATGCCGGCAACCGCGTGCTGCGGGCGCTGCGCCGGATCGGCAAGGCCCACAAGCGGCGCGTCGAGCGGGCCGGCTTCGTGGTCCTCAAGTCGCCCGACATCCCCTCGATCCTGGTCGAGACCGGCTTCATCACCAACCGCGCCGAGGAGCGCCGGCTGCGCGAGGCGCGCCACCAGGAGGCGCTGGCCGGGGCGATCCTCGCCGGGCTGCGCAGCTACTTCCGCCGCAACGCCCCGCCCGGCACCCGGCTGGCGGCCCGCAACCACGTGATCGCGCGCGGCGAGACGCTCTCCGGGATCGCCAGCCGCTACCGCGTGCCGCTGGCCCGCCTGCGCCAGGTCAACGCGCTCAAGGGCGACCGGGTCCGAGCCGGCCAGGTGCTGCGCATCCCGGCACCGCAGGACGGCTGAGCCGCTCCTGCGCTCCTCGT
>CAZRGU010000261.1:0-5274 GCA_964599705.1 uncultured Ectothiorhodospiraceae bacterium
CAGCTTCCCCTCCGCCGCTCGCCCCGCACGTCGCGCGCCGGTGAGAAATGCGGGCAACGCCCGTCCGCTCCCGCCCGGGCGTTGCCGGCCCGGCGGCGAGCGGATATGCTCTGGCGAGCGGCGGTTCCCGCCATGGGAAGCAAGAGGGAACAGGGACCGACCGGTCCGCCGGCAGGCGGATCGACGGAAGCCCTGGCTGCCCCCGCAACTGTGAGCGGCGAGCACGCGCCGAACCGAGGCCACTGGGAGACTGGGAAGGCCCGGCGCGTTCTTTGACCCGCGAGCCAGGAGACCTGCCGCCGCCAGTATCGCCCATCCGCCGGCCGGGGTGCGTCGGCGGGACGGAAGCCCGTTTGCGGCGATGCGCGGAGGCGTGAGGTCGCGAAGGGTATCGTGGGCATCCAATTCCCAGCGAATCACCTGGACCCGGCGGGCCCGAGCCTGCCGCCGGTCGCCGATCGGCCGATGCGCCTCCTCTCGCGGACGCGGGCGGCGATCGCTGCTTGGCGTCCCCATTCACGTCACCTCGACGACAGCGAGAGGGTGGGGACAGACGATGAGCAAGAACGGGAGAGCAAGGGGCGCTGAGGGGTCGCGGCGGGCTCGCCGCATGGGCGCCTGCGCGGGCTGGGTGATCGGCCTGGCCGGGGGAATGCCAGCGGGGGCGGCGGCCCAGCAGCCGCCGCCCGTCGAGCGGCTGCCCGAGGTGGTGGTCTCGGCCAGTCGCGTGCCGCTGCCCGCCGAGCAGGTGGGCAGCGCGGTGACCGTGATCACCGGCGCGGAGCTCGAGCGCCAGCAGATCCGCATCGTCTCCGATGCGCTGCGCAAGGTCCCCGGGGTCGCGGTCAGCCGCTTCGGTCCGCCCGGGACCTTCACCCAGGCGCGGATCCGCGGGGCCGAGGCCAACCAGACCCTGGTGATCATCGACGGGGTCGAGGTCAACGACCCGAGCGGCGGCTCCGAGTTCGACCTCGGCAACCTGCTCGCCGCCGACATCGAGCGCATCGAGGTGCTGCGCGGGCCGCAGAGCGCGCTCTACGGCAGCGACGCGATCGGCGGGGTGATCAACATCGTCACCCGCCGGGGGCGCGGACCGGCCCGCGGGCAGGTGAGCCTCGAGGGCGGCTCGTTCCGCACCGGCCAGGCCTCGGCGAGCCTCGCCGGGGGCGGCGAGCGCTACCACTTCGCGCTCGGCGGCACGGTGTTTCGCACCGGCGGCGTCTCGGTCGCCCCCGAGTCGCAGGGCAACACCGAGGACGACGGGCACCGCAACCGCACGGTCAACCTCAAGCTCGGCGCCGAGCCGATCGACGGCCTCGAGCTCGAGCTCTCGGGGCGCTATGTGAACGCCACCGTCGAGACCGATCCACAGCCGGCGGTGGCCGGGGTGATCCGCACCGTGGACGGGAACAGCGAGACCGACACCATCCAGCGCAGTGCCGGCGCCCGGGTCCGCTACAGCCTGCTCGACGGGACCTGGGAGCACGTCCTCGGGGTCGGCTTCAACGAGGAGCGGGCCGACTCGCTGACCAACGGGGCGGTGAGCTTCGAGGCCGACGGCGAGAAGATCCGGCTCGACTACCAGAGCAATCTCTTCTTCGAGACCCCGGCGCTGGCCGGCGCCACCCACAGCCTGACCGTGCTGCTCGAGCGCGAGGACGAGTCGCAGGTCACGCGCAGCGCCTTCGGCGGCTCGGACCTCGACATCACCAACTACGGCTACGTCGGCGAGTACCGGCTCGGCCTGTGGGACCGGCTGTTCCTGTCGGGCAGCGTGCGCCACGACGACAACGACATCTTCAAGGATGCCACCACCTACCGGGCCACCGCCGCCTACCTCCACGAGCCGAGCGCCACCCGGCTGCACGCGAGCTACGGGACCGGGGTCAAGAACCCGACGCTGTTCGAGCTGTTCGGGTTCGGGCCGAGCTTCGTCCCCAACCCCAACCTCAGGCCCGAGGAGAGCGACGGCTGGGATCTCGGCATCGAGCAGCGCCTGCTCGACGAGCGCCTCAGCGTCGACGTCACCTACTTCAACAACCGGATCAGCGACCTGATCCAGGGCGCCGGCAACACCGCGGTCAACCTCGCCGGGACCAGCCGCATCCAGGGCCTCGAGGTCAGCGCACGGGCCGAGCTCGGCGAGCGCCTGGCGCTGAGCGGCCAGTACACCTTCACCGACGGCGAGGATGCGACCGGTGCCCGGCTGGTGCGCCGGCCGCGCCACCTGGCCAGCGCCAACCTGCACTACCGCTTCGCGGGCGGGAGAGCGAGCGTGGACGTCGGCCTCGACTACACCGGCAAGCAACGCGACATCGAGTTCTCGAGCTTCTTTCTCGCCCGCCGCACGGTGACCCTCGACGGCTTCCTGCTGGTCAACGTCGCCGGCTCCTACGCGCTCGGCAAGGGGGTGGAGCTCTACGGGCGGGTCGAGAACCTGCTCGACGAGGACTACCAGCAGGTGCTCGGCTACAGCAACCCGGGGATCGGCGTCTTCCTCGGCATTCGCACCACGGTGGGGCCCTTCTGAGATGGTGCCCGGCGCGGCCGAGCGCGAGCGGTCGCGCCGGGCCGGCCCGCGGGCCGTGGCCGCGGCGCTGCTGCTCCTCCCCGGACTGCTCGGCGCCGCGGCCGCCGCGCCGCGGCGCGTCGTCTCGCTCAACCTCTGCGCCGACCAGCTCCTGATGCTGCTCGCCGAGCGCGAGCGGATCGCCTCGCTGAGCTTCCTGGCCGCCGACCCGGTGGTCTCGGCGATGGCCGCGGCGGCCACCGGCCTGCCGGTCAACCACGGCCTGGTCGAGGAGGTCCTGCCGCTCGAGCCCGACCTGGTGCTGGCCGGGGCCTACACCGCGCGCTCGGCCGTTGCCCTGCTGCGCCGGCTCGGCTACCGGGTGGTGGTGCTCGCCCCGGCGACCACCCTCGACGGGATCCGCGCCAACCTGCGCACCGTGGCCGCCGCGCTCGACGAGCGCGAGCGCGGCGAGGCGCTGCTGGCGGCCTTCGAGCAGGCGCTCGGCCCGCCGCCGCGAGCCGCTCCCGGCGAGGCGCCGGTCGCCGCCCTCTACGTCGCCAACGGCTACTCGCCGGGGCGCGGCACCCTGGCCGATGCCCTGGTGCGCCGCGCCGGGCTGCGCAACCTGGCCGCCGAGCGCGGGCTCACCGGGCTGGCGCCGCTGCCGGTCGAGACCCTGCTGATGGCCAGGCCCGACCTGCTGGTCATCGGCCGCTCCTACCGGGGCCCGGCGCTGGCCGACGCGCCGCTGCGCCACCCGGCGCTCGCCAAGGCGTTCGCCGGCCGGGCCACGGTGCACATTCCCGACCGCCTGTGGAGCTGCGGCACGCCGCTGGTGGCCGAGGCGGTGCGCCGGCTGCGCGCGGCCCGGGCGCGGGTGAGGCAAGGGCGATGAGAGCCGGTGGCGTGCGCCCCGGCGCGGTGCTCGGGCTGCTCGCGCTGGCCGTGGTGGTGCTCTTCGCCGGCTCGCTGCTGGTCGGGCCGGCCGCGATCGGCTGGCGCCGGGTGCTCGCCGCGCTGGCCGTCACCGACCTCGAGACCGGAACCCTGATCGTGCGCGAGGTGCGCCTGCCGCGGGCCCTGCTCGGGATGACCATCGGGGCCACCCTGGGCCTGGCCGGAGCGGCGCTGCAGGGCTTCCTGCGCAACCCCCTGGCCGAGCCCGGCCTGATCGGGGTCTCGGCGGCGGCGGCACTCGGCGCCGTGCTCGCCTTCTACAGCGGGCTGGCCGCGCAGTTCGCGCTGGCGCTGCCGCTCGGCGGGATGGCAGGGGCGGCCCTGGCCGCGCTCCTGGTGCAGCTGCTCGCCGGGCGCGGCGGCACCCTGGCCCTGATCCTGGCCGGCATCGCGGTGACCAGCTTCGCCGCCGCGCTCACCTCGCTGGCCCTCAACCTCGCCCCGAACCCCTTCGCGGCGCTCGAGATCGTGTTCTGGCTGATGGGCTCGCTGGCCGACCGCAGCTTCGAGCACGTCTGGCTGGCCACCCCCTTCATGGCCCTGGGCTGGCTGCTGCTGCTGACCCTGGGGCGTCCGCTCGACGCCCTCACCCTCGGCGAGGAGGCCGCCGAGACGCTCGGCTTCGCGCTCGCCGGGGTGCGCTGGCGCCTCGTGCTGGGCACGGCGCTGTCGGTCGGCGCGGCGACCTCGGTGGCGGGCGCGATCGGCTTCGTCGGGCTGCTCGTCCCCCACCTGCTGCGCCCGCTGGTCGGTCACCGCCCGAGCACCCTGCTGCCCGCGAGCGCGCTCGGCGGGGCGGCCCTGACCCTGGCCGCCGACGTCGCCGTGCGGGTGCTCTCCCCGGAGCGCGAGCTCAAGCTCGGGGTGTTGACCGCGCTGCTCGGGGCGCCGTTCTTCCTGGTCCTGGTGCTGCGCCACGGGAGGCAGGGGCCGTGAGCCTGCTGGCGCTGCGCGCGGCCAGCGTGTCGCTGGGCGGCGCGCAGGTGCTCTCGGCGGTCGACTTCGAGCTCGCCGGCGGCGAGATGGTCGGGCTGATCGGGGCCAACGGGGCCGGCAAGACGACCCTGCTGCGGGTGCTCGCCGGGCTGCTTCGCCCGGGCAGCGGGGAGCTTCATCTCGACGGGCGGCCGGCCGCCGCGATCGAGCGGCGCCGGCGGGCCCGCCTGATCGGCTACCTCCCCCAGGGAGGCGAGAGCCACTGGGCGGTGAGCGTCGAGACCCTGGTCATGACCGGGCGGCTGCCCCACCTCGGTCCCTGGCGCGGCCCGGGGCCGGCCGACCGGGCCGCGGTGCGCCGGGCCCTCGAGATCTGCGACGTGGCCGGCCTGGCGGGCCGGCCGGTGACCGCCCTCTCGGGCGGCGAGCGGGCCCGGGTGCTGCTCGCCCGCGCGCTGGCCGGGGAGCCACGGATCCTGCTCGCCGACGAGCCGGTCGCCGACCTCGACCCGGCTCACCAGCTCGACGTCATGGAGACCCTGCGCGCCCTGGCCGGCGAGGGCGCCGGGGTGGTGGTGGTGATGCACGATCTGTCGCTCGCGGCACGCTTCTGCGACCGCCTGGTGATGCTGCTGGACGGCCGGGTGGCGGCCGCCGGTGCGGCCCGGGAGGTGCTCAGCGCCGAGGTGCTCGGGCGCTGCCTGGGCATCCGGGTGCGCCAGGGCGCGGTCGACGGCATTCCCTATGTGGTGCCGATCGAGCGCTGCTAGCGCGCATCGCGCGCCGGCTGCTCGGCGCCGCGCCGCGCCGCGCCGCGCCGGGCAGCCGCGTGCAGCGGCCGAGCAGGGCACGGGCCCCGGCCGGGGGGC
>CAZRGU010000262.1:0-1884 GCA_964599705.1 uncultured Ectothiorhodospiraceae bacterium
GCGTATCCGAAACCATGTCGAGCCGGAGGGAGAGCGTACGTCCCGTCAGGACAGATGGATCGGCCGCGGCAGCCGGGGATCGGTGAGATATCCGGGCCAGGATCGAGCGACGAGCCGGGGGCGGCGATGAGAGCCACGAAACGACGCCGACCGAGGCGACGCGTGATCGTCGCGCCACAAGCCGGCCGGGATCTTGCTGCGGTGGCCGCCGCGGCGAACTATGTCGGGAGCCCGGAGCACAAGGATACGCCGTCGTTCGCCGGCAACCCTCCGCGCCCTCGCCCCGACGCGACGCTGTGCGACCGGAGCCTCGCCGATCGTCGCGATCTGCTCGACGGCTGGCTTCGAGAGGCCATCACCCGGGGAGCCGTGGGCGGCCGATGGGAAGGCGAGTTCCCCCGGTACGTCTGGGCCTTACGCGACGGCAGGTGCTACGAGGCCCGGCTAGTGAATCGAGAGACCGGCGCCTACAAGGGGTACGAGCTACGTCGTGACGAGTGGCCGGAGGGAATCGAGGCGGATCATCATGAGTGATATCCGTTTCGAGCTCGAGTGGGTAGACGTGGAAGGTGCGCGTGGCGAGGAGCTGTGCGTGACCTGGGCGCGGTTCCGCCTCGAGGTCGGCGGCGAGGTGGTAACCGAGGCGTACGACCCCAGGTCGAGGAGCCTGCGCGAGCACATCCTAGTCCCCCTCTACCCGGTGGCGGAGTGGATCGCCATGAACTGGTGGCCGCTGCTCTACGAACCGGAGTCGCCGGCCCGCGCCACGTACTCGAGGCGGCACAACCTGCGCCACGCCAGGGAAGGGTTCGCGTTTCCCGACTTCTGGATCGTCCCGACCGGGGCATGGGCTCACCTCGCGTGGAGCCCGCTGAACTTGCCGGCCGAGCGGCTGAGGTTCGTCGGCAGCGGGAGCCACGCTGCAGCGCTCGAATCGGTTCGGGACGCGCTCGCCGAGCTCGTCACCACGGTCGCCGAGCGGCTCGAGGTGCGCGGTGTGCAGGGCACGCCGTTGCAGGAGGAGTGGCGAGCGATCGTGGATGCTGACCCGGAGGAGGCGGCGTTCTGCGAGGCGGCCGCGCGCCTGGGCGTCGATCCCTACGGTCTCGGGGAGCCTCTGGCGGATCAGATCGTCGCAATCGACCGGCGGCTGCCCGCCGAGTGGCGAGACGAGTTCTTCGCGGCTTCGAGCGGGGACCGGCTGACGGTACACCTGGAGCGTCTGGAGCAGTGGTGCGACGCCCTGCGCCGGAAGAAGACGACGGGCCTCTCGGGGCTGGTCTCCTTGCGGGAGCGCTGCCAGAGGGTCGACCCTCACCTCGCGCCGTGGCGCCAGGGATACGAGATCGCGGGCTGGCTGCGGGGGGAGCTCGGACTCGACGGCGCGCTGCTGCCCGATCATGCGGCCCTCGCCGATGCCCTCGGGATCTCCGCGGACGGCATCCACGAGGTGGCGGACCCGTTGATGGCGCGCTCGTTCGATGCCCTCCTCGACGTCGTCGACGGTGAGCTCCCCGGGTTCGTCACCACGAAGCACCGGCCCGAGCAGGCGCGTTTCGCGTTTGCTCGGGCGCTGTTCGAGTACCTGACCGGCGGGCAGCGACCGACCGCGCTGCTGACGCAGGCGCGGACCGAGCGCCAGAAGCGGAACCGCGCCTTTGCGGCGGAGTTCCTGGCGCCGGCCGTCAGGCTGCGCGAGAGGCTTTCCGGAGACGACGTCCTCATCGAGGAGCTGGAAGAGCTGGCCGCGGAGATCGGCGTCTCGACCATGGTCGTCGTGCACCAGGTGGAGAACCACGGACTCGCCCGCATCGTCCCGTATTGACCCGGCCGGGGCCGAAGAGGTGGCCCGCACATCTCACCGATTCCCGGCTGAGGGCGCCG
>CAZRGU010000262.1:1984-5244 GCA_964599705.1 uncultured Ectothiorhodospiraceae bacterium
CGGGCCAGGCGAACGCGGCAAGCCCCTCGATCACCGGCTGCGGCGGGGCGACAGCAGCCCACTGAGGGAGCTCAAGCCGGCACCTGTGCGAGTTGCCTCCCCTCGAGCGCCTCGATCCCGTCGAGCATCTCGAGCTCCATCTCGGCGACCATCTGGCCGGTGAGCGCCAGCTCCAGCGAGCGCTCGCCTCCCGAGCAGTGCCGCTCGGCCTGCTGGAGCGCGATCAGCGCCCAGCGTGCAGCCGCCATCACTTCCCAGTAGGCGATCCGCTCCGCGTCGATGCGCCGCCCCGAGGCGCGCTGGTAGCCGCGGTAGAAGGCCTCGCGCGAGGCCATCCCGCCGGCCTCCCGCTCCCAGGCCCCGAAGCGCCAGCAGCGCGCGCAGAACCAGGCGAGATCCTCGTGCGGGTCGCTCCAGGCGGCGAACTCCCAGTCGAGGATGCCGGCGAGCTCCCCCTCGTGGACCAGGTAGTTGCCGGTCCGGAAGTCGCTGTGGCAGAGCACCACCTCGCCGGGCGGCGGGGCGTTGCGCTCCAGCCAGGCGAGCCCCCACTCGAGGACCGGCTGGGGCTCGGGCAGGGCGTCGAGGTAGCCGCGGTAGGTGGCGATGCGGGCCGCCGCGGCGGCCCCGCCCGCGGGCGGGGCCAGGAAGGCCAGGCGCGGCTCGGGGGGGCGCACCGCGTGGAGGCGGGCGAGCTCGGCGCCGAGCCGCTCGACGAGGCGCTCGCGGGTCGCCTCGGTGAGCGCCGGGTCGCGCACCAGCCGGTGGCCGGCGGCCACCCCGGGCAGCCGGCGCATCAGGTAGAAGGGCCGGCCGATGACCGCCCGGTCGGTGCACAGCCAGAGCGGCTCGGGGACCGTCACCCCGGCCGCCCGCGCGGTCTCGAGCACCGCGAACTCCTCGGCCCGGCCGAGGCTGGTGGCAAGCGTCGCCGGTGCGTCGCTGCGCAGCACCAGGGCGAGCGCGCCGTGCCACGCCCCGCCCTCGACCTCGAGGTCGAGCGCGTGGTTGTCCTGGATCGCGCCCCCGGCGAGCGGCGCGAGGCGCACGATCCGCACCGCCCGGCAGCCGAGCCGCTCGCCAAGCCAGGCGCGCAGCCGCGCGGCGCGCTCGCCGTCGAGGTCCACCCCGCTCAGCCCCAGGCCCAGAAGTCCATGCCCTCGCCGGCCAGGCGCCGCGAGAGCACCATCTTGTGGACCTCGGAGGCACCGTCGACCAGGCGTGCCTGGCGGGCGTAGCGGTACATCCACTCGAGCAGGGTGTCGCGCGAGTAGCCGCGCGCCCCGCAGAGCTGGATGGCGGTGTCGACCGCCCGGTGCAGGGTGTCGGCGACCGCCACCTTGGCCATCGACACCTCCTTGCGCGCGAACGAGCCCTGGTCGAGGCACCAGGCCGCGTGCATGGTCAGCAGCCGCCCGACCTGGATGGCCATCGCCGCCTCGCCCATCATCCACTGCACCCCCTCGTGCTCGCTGAGGCGCGCGCCGAAGGCCTCGCGCTCGGCCACGTAGGCCCCGGCGATCTCGAGGGCCCGCTTGGCCATCCCCAGCCAGCGCATGCAGTGGGTGAGGCGCGCGGTGCCGAGCCGGATCTGGGTCACCTTGAGCCCGTCGCCGACCCCGAGCAGGCGCTGCTCGTCGGGGATCTCGAGCCCCTCGAAGGTGAGCTCACAGTGCCCGCCGTGCTCCTCGGGGCCCATGATCGGGATGCGCCGCGTGAGCTCCCAGCCCGGGGCGTCGGCGTCGAACAGAAAGGCGGTCAGCCCCTTGCGCGGGTCCTCCGAGGTGCGCGCCACGAGGATGAAGTGCTGCGCGCCCTCGGCCCCGGTGATGAACCACTTGCGCCCGTGGACCACCCAGCGGTCGCCGCGGCGCTCGGCGCGGGTCAGCATCATCCCGGCCGGGTCCGAGCCCGAGCCCGGGTGGGGCTCGGTCATGGCGAAGGCCGAGCGCACCTGCCCGTCGCAGATCGGCTGCAGCCAGCGCGCCTTGTGCTCCTCGGGCAGGACCCGCTCGAGCAGCATCATGTTGCCGTCGTCGGGCGGCGCGCAGTTGCAGGCCGCCGGCCCGAACGGCGAGCGGGCCAGCTCCTCGTAGCAGGCCGCCATGCCGACCACCCCGAGCCCCTGGCCGCCGCGCGCCGGCGGCATCTGCAGGCACCACAGCCCGGCCTCGCGGGCCCGCTCGCGCAGCCCGCCCAGGCGCTCCTCGGTGATGTGCTCGCCCTCGCCCCAGGCCTCGGGATCGGCCTCGACCGCGAGCACCTCGCGCTCGACGAACTCGCGGCAGCGCCGCCGGTAGTCCTCGTCACGTTCGCTGAGCGAGAAGTCCATCTCTACTTTCTCCCGTTCCGATCGTTCACCGTCCGCTCGCTCACAGGCTCGAGCACAGGTGGCCCCCGTCGATGGCGATCACGCTCCCGGTCATGTAGGCGGATGCCTCGGAGGCGAGCAGCAGCAGCGCCCCGTCGAGATCCTCGGGCTCACCGATGCGCCGCTGCGGGATGCGCCGCACCATCGCCTCGCCGGCCGCGGTCGCGAAGAAGGCCCGGTTGATGTCGGTCAGCACGTAGCCCGGGGCGATCGCGTTGACCCGGATGCGGTGGCGCGCCCACTCCAGGGCGAGCGCCCGGGTGAGCTGGACCAGCCCGGCCTTGGAGGCCGCGTAGGCGGCCACCCCGCCGGCGACCCGCTCGGCGAGGATCGAGGCGATGTTGACGATGCTCCCGCCGCGCCCGGCCGCGACCATCGCCCGGGCCGCCGCGCGGGCCACCAGCCAGGCCCCGCGCAGGTTGGTGGCCAGCACCCGGTCCCACGCCTCGACGGGGAGATCGAGGGCCGGCTCGGTGGTCGCCACCCCGGAGTTGTTGACCAGCACGGTGACCGTACCGTGGGCCTCGGCAGCGCGCGCCAGGCCGGCCTCGACGCTCGCCTCGTCGGTGACATCCATGGCCACGGCCAGCGCCTCGCCGCCGGCCGCCCGGATCCGCTCGCACTCGGCCGCCAGCCGCTCGCGGCGCCGCGCGGCGAGCGCCACCCGCGCCCCGGCCGCGGCCAGGGTGGCGGCGAAGTGCGCCCCCAGCCCCCCCGAGGCCCCGGTCACCAGGGCGCTCCTCCCGGCCAGCGAGAAGCGCCCGGCGAGCGCCGGCGGCAGCGCAGTCTCCGTGCTCATCTCCTCCCCGTGCAGCTCCGATTGCGGGCGCGGCGCGGCGAAACATACCATACCGGCCCGCCCCCACCGGCCGTTCGCCCAGCCCCGTGT
>CAZRGU010000263.1:0-5238 GCA_964599705.1 uncultured Ectothiorhodospiraceae bacterium
AACGCTCGCCAGCCCGGCCGGGCAGGCCTTCATCGCCGACGGGCGCTTCGACGGCACCGCCGAGGGCTACTCGCTCGGCTTCGACGTCAGCTTCCGGCTCGACGACGGCAACATCGTCCAGGGCGGGCGGCTGTACTTCGGCACCGACACGGCGGGCAGCGGCGACCACTACCTGTACTTCGCCATGCCCACCGACTTCGTCGACAACAGCTACGGGGCGAACGCGGTCGGCTGGGGCAACAAGGGGCATCGCTTCAAGGACCTGCTCAAGAGCGACGCGGTCGGCGGGCGGCCCAACAAGCCCGCCCTCGAGCGCTTCACGCTGCGCCCGCTCGGTCACAACCCGCTCGAGCTGACCATCGACTACATCGCCCAGGACGACAGCGGTCCGACTCGCACCTTCCGCTCGGCCGGCATCCAGGGCGACGGGGGCGGAATCAGCTCCAGCGAAGGCTCCGTGCAGTCCGACCCCGACGGCATCGCGGCGACGGCGGTCAAGGAGATCGCCACCTCGATGGAGTACAACATCCGCAGCAACCTCGATGACCCCTCGCTCAACTGGATCACCCAGGCCGACGTCGACAACTACGACGTCAGCCTCGACAAGAAGGATTCGCACAACGGACTCGACCCGGGCAGCGGGCTGCGCAGCTCGCCCAACGTGACCGTCGACAGCAGCGGCAATTACGTGTGCTCGGACAGCGAGTGCGACAACTGGGTCTTCGAGGTCGGCTACGAGATGCGCTTCGACGCCAGCCTCTTCGACGGCGGCTGGACCGACGCCCAGACGGTGCTCTCCTACGTCGATCTGGGCGACGCCCACGTCTCCCCGCACAAGACCAGCGGCAAGTTCACCAACATCGAGGAGATCGTCTGTGACCCGACCTTCGGCGACGGCTGCGACGGCGGCGGGGGAGGCGGCGGCGCCACGCCGGTGCCCGAGCCGGCCAGCGGTGCGCTGCTCGCCCTCGGGCTTGCAGCGATGGTCGGACTGCGCCGGCGCCGCATGCCGGAGGTGGCGTAGAACGCCGGCCTGACCGCGCACCCCCCTCCCACGACCGCTGCGCAGCCGCCGGGCGCGAGGTGTGCCGGAGCGGCGGGCATTGCCTGCCCTGCGGCTGGTCCGAGTTCCCCCGTGGATAACCGGCCGGGACCGCGGTCGCCCACGTCTCTCGCTACACCCCGCCGAGCCGTGCGGCCAGCGCGCGGGCAGCCTCCACCTCGTCGAACGAGCGCCCGCTGGCCAGGGCGGCGGCGAGCTCGGAGCGCGCATCCTCGTCGCGCCCGAGGCGGGCGAGCGCCGCGCCGATGTGGTAGCGCACGGTGAGGTTGGCCGCATCGCGATCGTGGGCCTCGCGCAGGTAGCGCAGCGCCCGGCCCGGCTGGCCGGCGGCCACCAGCGCCCAGCCGTAGGTGTCGAGCACCGCGGCCGCCTTCGGGGCCAGCCCATAGGCGCGCTCGGCGAGCGCCAGGGCACGTGCATCCTCCCCGGCGCGCAGCAGCAGAGCGGCGAGGTTGTTGAGCACCTCCGGGTCGTCGGGACGCTCCTCGGCGAGGCGCCGGTACTCGCGGCGCGCGTCCTCGAGGCGCCCGGCCGCGATCAGCCCGGCGGCCATCGCCCGGCGCGCCTCGATCGCATCCGGGTGCGCGGCCACCCAGCGCTCGAGCCCGGCGAGCGCCCGGCGCGGCTCGCCGGCGGCGCGCCGGGCCCGGTAGAGACGTACCGCGACGTCGGCATTGCCGGCCTTGGCGAGGGCGCCCTGGTAGGCGTCGGCGGCCTCGGCGTGGCGGCCCATGGCGGCCAGCGCGTTGCCGACCAGGACGTCGCCGAGCGCGCCCTCGGGCCGCAGCGCCCGGATGCGCCGCGCCCGCCCGAGGGCCTCCTCACGGCGGCCCATGCGCAGGTCGAGCTCGACGCTGGCGGCGAGCGCCGGCACGAAGTCCGGGGCCCGGGCCAGCACCTGCTCGAGCGAGCGCCGGGCGCCCTCGACGTCGTCGGAGGCGAGCTGGTACTTGGCGATGCTGAGCAGCCGCTCGGGTGAGTCCGCGGCGCGGCGCGACAGCGCCCGGAAGGTCTCGCTGGCCCTGCCCCGCTCGCCGCCGGCCAGCTCGATGCGCCCGCGGGCCACCACCACCGCGACGCTCTTCGGGAAGCGGGCCTCGAGCTCGCTGACCAACCGCTTGGCCTGCTCGCGGTGGCCGCTGCGCAGGTAGAGCTCGACCAGCTCGAGCTGCGGGGTGATCGCGCCGGGCTCGATCGCGCGGGCCTTCTCGAGCCAGGCGATGGCCTCCTCGATGCGCCCCGCGCGGCGGGCGAGGCCGGCGAGCTCGCGCATCGCCCGGGTGTCGTCGCCGTGCCCGGCGAGGATCGCCCGGTAGCGCTCGCGCGCGGCCTCGAGGCGCCCGGCGGCGAGGTCGAGCTTGGCCAGGTTGTGCTGCGGGGCGGCGTAGCCGGGGTCGAGCTCGAGGGCGCGCTCGAAGCTCGCCCGGGCCTCGGCAAGGCGCCCGCGGGCCAGCTCGACGACCCCGAGCAGGTTGTGCAGCGAGGGCTCCTCGGGGCGGCGCTCGAGGAGCATCCGGGCGGTGGCGAGCGCCGCCTCGGCCTCGCCCTGGCGGAGCTGGAGCACGGCGAGCAGCTCGCCGGCGCGCTCCGCACCCTTGCCGATCTCGAGCGCCGCCTCGAGGTCCTGGATCGCCTCCCTGCGCCGGCCCATGCTCAGGCGGCTCAACGCGAGCTGGGTGCGCAGCTCGGGCCGCTCGGGGGCGAGACGGGTGGCCTTCTCGAGGAGCAGCGCGGCGCGGCGCGGCTCGCCGCGCTTGAGGTAGGCCTGGCTGAGCAGGGCGAGCAGCTCGGGGTCGTCGCCGCGCTCGCGGGCCAGCGGCTCGAGGACCTTGACCGCGGCGCTCGGCAGGTCGCGCTCGAGCAGCACCATGCCGAGCAGCTTGCGTGCCCCGGGGTGGAAGGGCTCGAGGCGCACGAAGCGCTCGAGGGCATCCTGGGCCTCGGCGAGGCGCCCCTTGCGGAAGTGGATCACCCCGAGCAGCAGCAGGCTCGGCGGGTGGCGGTTGACGAACTCGGTCGTGTAGCGCATCAGCGCGACCTCGGCGCGCTCGAGCATCTTCTCGGCCTTGTCGTCCTCGCCGAGCTTGGCCAGCACCAGGGCGTAGAGGTAGTAGGCCTGGGGATCGCTGGGACGCTGCTCCCAGATCGCGCGCAGGTCCTCGAGCGCGCGCCGGTCCTCGCCGAGGTCGATCAGGGTGGCGGCGCGGGCCAGGCGCGCGCTGATGTGCTGGGGGTCGACCTCGGTGGCCTTGGCGTAGAACTGCAGGGCGCCCTCGAGGTCGCCGCGCGCGCGCCGGATCTCGCTCTTCACGAACCACGCCTCGGCATCCTCGGGGGCGAGCTCGACGGCCTGGTCGGCGAGGTCCTCGGCGCGCTCCAGCGCCCCGCGCAGCAGCAGCACCCGGGCCCGGCCGAGCAGCGGGCCGGCGCTCTCGGGGATCAGCCGAGCGGCCTGCTCGAAGGCCTGCTCGGCCCGCCCCAGGTCGCGGAGCTGGAGGTAGGCCTTGCCGTGCACGACCAGCATCTCGGCGCGCAGCCGCGGGTCGCGGACCTCGGTGGAGAGCTCGCGGAACAGCTCCCGGTACTTGCCCTGCTGGAGGTAGGCGCTGGCCAGCGGGACGTTGACCACGGCCGCGTCGGCGCCATCGAGCCGGGCCCGGCGCAGCTCCTGCTCGGCGGCCAGGGCGTAGCCGATCTTGAGGTAGGCGCGCCCGATCAGCAGCCGCGCCGAGAGGTTGTCGGGCTCACGGGCGAGCACCCCCTTGAGGGCGATGATGGCGGCCCGGAAGTCGCCGGACCGGTAGTGCGCCAGGGCGCTCTCGTAGGAGTCGGCGAGGCGCTGCGGGGCCACGGCCAGGTACAGCCCGTAGCCGCCGAGCACCGCGACCAGGGCGAGCACCAGGGCGACCCCGAGGAGCCGCCGGCCGCGCCGCCACAGCCGCCGCCGGGCGCGGCGGCGCGAGCCGACCCGCCGCTCCCGGTCGTGGCGCGAGCGGGAGGGGCGGTGCGACGTCTGCCGGCCTCGGCTCACGGCTGGTCCCGGGGCACCACGACCAGCTCCGAGACCACCACGTGGGGCGGCTGCTGGAGGGCGAAGATCACCGTGCGGGCCACGTCCTCGGCGCTCAGGCACTGCCCGAACCCGTCGTAGAAGCGCCGCGCGGCCTCCTCGTCGCCGAGCCGCGCGGCGGCGAACCCGGTGCGCACCATCCCCGGGAGGATCTCGGTGACCCGGATGCCGCTTCCCCGGCACTCGCGGCGCAGGCACTCGCTGAAGCCGTGCACGGCGTGCTTGCTGGCGCTGTACAGGGTGCCGGTGGCATAGGGGCGGCGCCCGGCGATCGAGCCGATGTTGACGATGTGGCCCGAGCCGCGCGCGCGCATCCCCTCGAGCAGGTGGCGGGTCACCCAGATGAGGCCCACCACGTTGGTCTCGATGATGCTCGCGGCCTGCTCCATCCCGCACTCGTGCAGCGGGCGGCGCCCGCCGACGTCGTGGCCGGCGGCGTTGACCAGCACCTCGACCGCGCGCCAGGCGGCCGGCAGGCGCGAGCCGAGGCTCTCGACCGAGGCGAGGTCGGCGACGTCGAGCTCGATGGCCCGCGCCCCGGCGCCGATCCGGGTCACCGTGGCCTCGAGGGGCTCGCGCCGGCGCCCCGCGCACACCACCCGCCAGCCCGCCTCGGCCAGCGCCCGCGCAGTGGCCGCGCCGATCCCGCTGCCCGCCCCGGTCACCAGGGCGACCGGGCGCCGCCCGCCTGCCCTCTTGCCGTGCTCGGCCATCCTCACCTCCTCGCCATCGGCCATTCCCCGCTGAAGCCCAGCCGCCGCCGGGCCCTCAGATGCAGCCGGTGGGGCGCGGCAGCCCCGCGTAGCGGCAGGCCTGGCGTGCCGGCCCCTCCGGGAAGAGGCGGTAGAGGTAGCGGGTGTTGCCCTTCTCGCGCCCGAGCCGGCGGGCCATCTCCCGGACCAGGATGCGCACCGCCGGGGCGACCGCGTACTCGAGATAGAACCCGCGCAGGTAGCGGATCACGGCCCAGTGGTCCTCGCCAAGCTCGATCCCGTCGGCACGCGCCATCGCCACCGCCACCGCCTCGCTCCAGTCCTCGCGGCGCTGCAGGTAGCCGGCCCGATCGGTCTCGAGCACCCGGCCCTCGAACTCGAAGCCCATCCCG
>CAZRGU010000264.1:0-5207 GCA_964599705.1 uncultured Ectothiorhodospiraceae bacterium
TCTGAGAGTCAGCGCCCGGCGCGGGAAGCGCCGGGGAGCCGCGCTACGCGGCCACCGCGAGCAGCAGCACGCCGAGGACCAGCCGGTAGACGACGAACGGCCCCATGCCGATGCGCCCGATCAGGCCCAGGAAGAAGTGGATGACCAGGTAGGCGCAGGCCGCCGAGAGCCCCACCCCGGCGGCCATCTCGCCCCACGCCACCGGGTCGGGCGAGCCGGCCAGCTCGACGGTCTTCAGCCCCCCGGCGAGCGCGATCACCGGGATCGAGAGCAGGAACGAGAAACGGGCGGCGGCCTCGCGGGTCAGGCCGAGGGCCAGCCCGGCGGTCATGGTGATCCCCGATCGCGAGGTCCCGGGGATCAGCGCCAGCGCCTGGGCGAGCCCGATCAGGACGGCGTCGCCGAGCCCCAGCGTGTGCTCGTCGCGGCGCCTCGCACCGGCCCGATCGGCCCACCAGAGCAGCACCCCGAAGGCCAGGGTGGCGGCCCCGATCACCGCGCTCGAGCGCAGCGCCTCGCCGGCCAGCCGGTCGACGGCCAGCCCGGCGGCGCCGACCGGGACGGTGCCGAGGGCCACGTAGCAGGCCAGCCGCGCCTCGCCGACCAGCCGGCCGCGGGCCAGCGAGGTGCCGAGATCGCGGGCCATGCCGGCCAGCTCGGCGCGGAAGTAGCCGGCCACCGCGAGCAGGGTGCCGACATGCACCGCGACGTCGAAGGCCAGCCCCTGGTCGGGCCAGCCGGTGACCACCGGCACCAGCACCAGGTGGGCCGAGCTCGAGATCGGCAGGAACTCGGTCAGGCCCTGCACGAGGGCGAGCACGATGAGCTGCAAGGGGTCCACGATCGGGGCTCCTCAGAGGGTGTGGCGGAGGTCGCGCCCGGCGAAGCCGGTGAGCCCCGCGTCGAGGCCGCGGGCGAGGGCGATGGCCTTGATCAGGTCGCCCATCTGCCCGGGGAACGTAAGCAGCTTGACCTGGCGGGTCAAGTCGTAGAAGGCGGCGCTGCCCGGCTCGGCCTCGCCGAGCAGATCGAGCAGCCCACAGGCGAGGAGCAGCTCGGCCTGGGTGGTGTAGCCGGCCAGATCCAGCCCCGCCTCGCGCCCGGCCAGGGCCACGGCGGTGAAGTCGACGTGCACCGAGATGTCCTGCAAGCCCGGGAAGCGCAGCGGGTCGGGGTGGGCGCGGTGGCGGTAGTGGCACATCAGCGTCCCGTCGCGCCGCTCCGGGTGGTAGTACTCGGCGCGCGGGTAGCCGTAGTCGACGAGCAGCAGCAGCCCGCGCTCGAGGCGCTCGCCGAGGGCGCGCACCCAGGCCGAGCGGGCCGGGGCGAGCTCCGAGCAGTAGCCGGGCTCGAGGGCCCGGCCGAGGTCGGCCTCGATGGCCGCGACCTCGGCGCGAAGCGGCGCGGGCGCCGCTACCCAGCGCCACACCAGCCGCCCGTCCTCGAGGCCGACCGCAGCCTCTTGCACGGTGCCGCCCGCGCCCTTGCGGAAGCGCTGCGCGGGGATCGCGTCGAGCACCTCGTTGGCCAGCATCACCCCGCGAAAGCCCGGCTCGGGGAGGGCCTCGAGCCACTCGACGCGGGCGGCCAGGGCGCCCGGCAAGCGCTCGCCGAGCAGCGCCTGCTGGCGCTCGCGCAGCTCGGCGCTGCGCTCGAGGAGCAGGTAGCGGCGGGGCAGCGCATCGAGCCCGGCCAGCGCCTCGAGGAGCCCCGCGGCCAGCACCCCGCTGCCCGGGCCGAGCTCGAGCAGGTCGCCGCCGCCGAGCCGCGCCAGGACCTCGGCGCAGGGTCGGGCCAGGCAGCGGGCGAAGAGCGGCGAGAGCTCCGGGGCGGTCACGAAGTCGCCCGCCGCACCGAGCTTGCGCGACCCGGCGCTGTAGTAGCCGAGCCCCGGGGCGTAGAGCACCTCCTCGAGGTAGCGGTCGAAGGGCAGCGCCCCGCCGGCGGCCGCGATCCGCTCCGCGAGGTGGGCGAGCACCCGCCGGGCGTGCGCTCGGGCCTCCTCCCCGGGCTCGGGCAGCCGGCTCACTCGGCGGCCCGCTCGCGCGAGTGCTCGGCGAGCGTCGCGATCAGCTCGGTGAGCTCGGCGCGCAGCGCCGCGAAGCCCGGGCCGGGCTCGACCCGCTGCTCGTCGAGGTACAGGGCGCGGTTGATCTCGATCTGCAGGGCGTGGCGCCCGCGCCTCGGGTCGCCGTGGCGGCGCACGATCTCGGCGCCGCGGTAGGGGTCGTTGACCCCGACCCGATAGCCGCGCGCGGCCAGCCAGCCGCGCACCCGCTCGCGCAGCTCCGGGGCGCAGCTCGCCCCGTCGAGGTCGCCGAGGCAGAAGTCGAGCCCGACCGGCACCTCGCCGAGGCGCGAGGGCATCGAGTGCATGTCGAGCAGCCAGACCCAGCCGAAGCGTCCCTGGACCTGGTCGAGGGCACGGGCCAGGCAGGCGTGGTAGGGACGGTAGCAGCGCGCGATGCGCCGCTCGACCTCGGCGACCTCGAGGCGCCGGTCGTAGACCGCGCCGCCGGCCTGGTAGGCGGTGATCAGCCCGACCCCGGACTCGCTCTTCGGCCCCGGGCGGGCATGTCCCGGCCAGGGCTCGGCGAGCAGCGCCGGGTCGATGTCGTCCTCGGCGCGGTTGACGTCGATGTAGCTGCGCGGGAAGCGCGCCCGGACCAGCGCCACGCCGCGCTCGGGCACCCCGGCGAGCAGCTCGTCGACCAGCGCGTCCTCGATGCGGCGCATCTCGGCGAGCGGCGGCCGGAAGGCGAAGTCCGCCGGGTAGTCGCGGCCGCTGTGCGGCGAGTCGACCACCAGCGGGGCCGGCTCGCCGCGGGCCGCCAGCCACTCGACCGTCGCCCCGCTCACCGGTGCCGCGTGCTCACCGGCCGGCCCTGCCGGCCGGCGGCGGGGCGAGCGCCTCGGCGGGCAGGCGCACCGGGAAGCGCGCCCGGATCCGGGCGTCGGCGCGGGCATCGATCCAGCGCGGGTAGTGGCTGGCCAGGATCGAGCGGGCCCGCTCGCGGGCCCGCTCGCGAAGCCCCGGGCCGCCGGCCTCGCGCCACTCGCCCGGCGAGCGGCGGTCGGCGAGCACCGGGTAGAGGTACTCGCTGTCCATCAGGGCCAGGGTCTGGGGGTGGCCGAGGAAGTGGCCGGGGCCGCGCGCCACCTCCTTGATGACCTCCACCGAGAGGGTCTCGTCGCTGACCTCGATGCCGCGCAGGGCGCGCTGCAGCGAGCCGAGCAGCTCGTCGTCGAGGACCAGCGCCTCGTAGGAGCAGGCGAGCAGGCTGGCCAGCATCCCGGCGGCCTCGCCGATGCTGTTGGCCCCGGCCAGCGCGGCCAGCGCGGTGCTCAGGCCCTTCTCGTGGCCGGCCTGGAAGTCGGCGACCTTGGCGTCGCTCATCCCCGCCCCGACGCTGCACACCAGCCCGTAGTGGCGGGCCATCTGGGCGGCCCCGGCGGCGAGCACCGCCTGCTCGCCGCCGCCGCCCGAGAACGACCCGCTGCGCAGGTCGGAGACGAACGGCCAGGCCCCGAAGATCACCGGGTGGCCCGGGGCGACCAGGTCGACGAGCAGCAGCGCGGCGAGGGTCTCGGCGACCACCTGGACCAGGGTGCCGGCGAGCGCGGCCGGCGCGGTCGCCCCGGCCTGGGGCGCGATCACCACGCTGACCGGCGCCCCGAGGCGCACGCTGGCCACGCACACCTCGCTGTTGTCGGCCCCGTAGGCGAGCGGCGAGACCACCGGGCAGCCGCCGCCGTGGCAGAAGGGACGGCGGGCGTAGCGCTCGGGCCCGCCGGCGGCCAGCTCGAGGAGCTCGCGGCAGGGTGCCACGTGGGCCGCGTCGAGGAAGCTCAGGCTGGTGTGCTTGCCGGTCCCGGCGATGCTCGCGTAGCAGGTGTTCAGATCGTTCTCGAGCGGGTCGGCGAGATCGGTGGCGACCACCAGCCGGGCGAAGGTGTGGATGTTGGGCAGGGCGTCGACCAGGCGGGCCAGATCGTAGCAGTCGCGCAGGGTCGCCGGGCGATACTCGCCGCTCTCGAGATCGACCACCGTGGGCGGCTCGCCGCCACCGCCGAAGTGCACCCGCGCGCCGCGCATCTCGACGTCGAGGGCCGGCTCGCGCCCGTAGAGCACGAACTCGCGCGGGGTGGCCGCGATCCGGTCCTCGACCAGCGCCGGCGGGAAGCACAGCCGGCCGTGCTCGTCGAGCCGGCAGCCGCGCTCGAGGGCCCGCTCGCGCAGCACCGGGATCGGGCTCGCCATCCCGACCTCGTCGAGCACCCGCAGGGCGGCGCGGTGGATGCGCTCGCAGTCGGCCTCGCCGAGCGGGCGGTAGCGCCCGCCCTCGAGCCCGGGGCGAACCGCCGCCGAGGCGGTCGCGGCCAGCCGCTCGGCGCGCCGCTCGGCCCGGCCCCGGCGCCGCCGGTTCACAGCTCGCGCCCCTCCTCGGCGACCCGCTCCTCGCCCTCGCTCACCTCGGGCTCGGCGCCGAGCCCGCGCAGCAGCTCGACGACCTCGGCGCTGGCCGCCTCGAGCAGCCCCGGGTCGGCGGCCCGCACCACCACCGCGGTGGCGAAGCGGCCCCGGCGCAGGTGCGGGTAGCTGCCGATCTCGGCCTCGGGGTGGCGCTCCTGGACGGCGGCCAGCCCCTCGGCCACCAGGCTCTCGGCGAGCTCGGCGGTGACGGTGCGCGAGGCGAGCACCGCGCCGCCAGCGAGCCGGTGCTTGAAGCCGTCGAAGATCGCCTGGAGGATGCGCGGCACCCCGGGGAGCACGTAGCAGTTCTCGACCCGGAAGCCCGGCGCGCGCGAGACCGGGTTGTCGAGCAGCTCGGCCCCGGCCGGGGTGTTGGCCATCCGCAGCCGGGCCGGGTTGATCTCGTCGCCGTAGTGGCGCTCGAGGATCGCGACCGCCTCGGGGTTGCGCACCAGCTCGACGCCGAAGGCCGCGGCCACCGCCTCGGCGGTGACGTCGTCGTGGGTCGGACCGATCCCGCCGGTCGTGAACACGTAGTCGTGCCGTGGGCACAGCGCGCGCAGCGCCTCGACGATCGCCTCGCGGCGGTCGGCGATCACCCGCGCCTCGCGCAGCCGGATGCCGAGCGCCTTGAGCTCGCGGGCCAGGAACGGCAGGTTGGCGTCGCGCACCCGCCCCGAGAGGACCTCGTTGCCGATGATCACCACGGCGGCGGTGTAGATGCGCTCGGCGC
>CAZRGU010000265.1:0-5163 GCA_964599705.1 uncultured Ectothiorhodospiraceae bacterium
CAGCAACTTCTACACGGTGACCGTCTACAACAAGGGCGCCGAGGTGGTGCGCATGGTCCACACCCTGCTCGGCGCGGCCGGCTTCCGCCGCGGCATGGACCGCTACTTCGAGCGCCACGACGGCCAGGCGGTGACCACCGACGACTTCCTGGCCGCGATGGAGGAGGCCAACGGCGTCGATCTCGGCCAGTTCCGCCGCTGGTACACCCAGGCCGGCACCCCGGTGGTCACCGTGCGCGGCCACCACGACCGCCGCGAGCGCAGCTTCACCCTCGAGCTCGAGCAGCGCTGCCCACCCACCCCCGGGCAGCCCGAGAAGGCGCCGTTTCACATCCCGCTGGTGGTCGGACTGCTCGACCGGGACGGCGCGCCGCTGGCGCTGCGTCTCGACGGCGCCGGCGAGGCCGAGGATGGCGATTCGGGGCCGCTCGAGCAGGTCCTCGAGCTGCGCGAGCGCCGCCAGCGCTGGGCCTTTCGCGACCTTCCCGAGCCCCCGGTGGTCTCGATCAACCGCGGCTTCTCGGCACCGGTGCGCATCGAGATGGAGCGCGACGACGGCGAGCTCGCCTTCCTGCTGGTCCACGACCCGGACCCGTTCAGCCGCTGGGATGCCTCCCAGGAGTATGGGCTACGGGTGATCCTGCGCCGCCTCGAGGCCCTCGCGGCCGGTCGCGAGCCGCCGCCCGAGCCCGCCTTCTGCGCTGCGCTCGGCCGCCTCCTCGAGCAGCCCGGGCTCGACCGGGCGCTGGTCGCCGAGACCCTCACCCTGCCCTCGGAGGGCTACGTCGCCGAGCGCCTCGAGGTCGCCGACCCGCTGCTCATCCACCACGCCCGGCGCGGGCTGCGCCGCGAGATCGGCGCCGCGCTGCGCCCCGCCCTGGAGCGGGTCTGGCGGGCGAACCGGAGCAACGCCCGCTACCGCTTCGAGCCGGCCGCCGCGGCCCGCCGCCGGCTCAAGAACCTGTGCCTCGGCTACCTGATGGAGCTCGAGGAGGACGAGATCCGAAGCGAGTGTCTCGCCCAGATGCGCAGCGCCGACAACATGACCGACTCGCTCGCCGCGCTCTCGCTGCTCGCCAACGCCGAGTGCCCGGAGCGCGAGGTCGCGCTCGCCGAGTTCGAGGCGCGCTGGCGCGGGGAGCCGCTGGTGCTCGACAAGTGGCTGGGCGTGCAGGCCACCGCGCGGGTCCCCGGGACGCTGGCGACCGTGCGCCGGCTGATGACCCATCCCGGCTTCGAGCTGCGCAACCCGAACCGGGTGCGGGCCCTGATCGGGGCCTTCGCGCACGGCAACCCGCTGCACTTTCACGCCGCCGACGGCAGCGGCTACCGCTTCGTGGCCGGGCAGGCGGTGGCGATCGACGCCTTCAACCCGCAGGTCGCAGCCCGCCTGCTCGGCGCCTTCTCGCGCTGGCGCCGCTACGACCCGGCTCGCCAGGCGCGGATGCGCGCCGAGCTCGAGCGGGTCGCGGCCGCGCCCGACCTGTCGCGCGACTGCTACGAGGTGGTGAGCAAGACGCTGGGGGAGCAACCGCGGTAACGAGGCAGGCAGCGAGGCGGATACCCGCGGCCGGGCCGCCCGCGGGGCGCGCCACCGGGAGTCAGGACGCCCCGTTGCCGCCGTTGCCGGTGATCAGCTTGAGGATCGCCTCGCGCATCGCCGCGCGCTGCGCCTCGGGAAGGCGCTGCCAGGCGCGGGCCACCTCGACGGCCTCGTCGGACAGCCCGCCGACCTCCTCGACGCCGAACATCAGCCACGACGGGCGCACGCCGAGGGCCTCGGCGATCGGCTCGAGGATTCGCGGGCGCAGGCTCTTGCCGTTCTCGATCTTCTGGATGACGGCCTGCGAGGTGCCCACCTGCTCGGCGAGGTAGGTCTGGGTCCAGCCGAGCTCGCGGCGCCGCTTGCGCAGCCGCCCGCCGAGCGTGCTCAGGTCCTCGGCCTTCTTCCGGCGCCGACTCCGCTCGCGGCCCACGACGCTGCTGTGCGGTTCCATCTCGGCTCCCTGGGTTCTCTCGGGCCTGCTTATCGGCCGCGGCGCGGCGAACTTGAACGTCCGCCGGCCCGCAACGCCCACCGTTGCGGGCCGGAAGGATCAATGGAACCACGTTCCCGGAGCCCGATCGTTGACCGGCTTCACATCTGCCAGCGCGCCGGCGGCCAGGGGTCGGCCGGCGGCGGATCGTAGGGGGCCCCGAGGGCGCACCCGAGGTCGGCGGCGCCCGGCAGCGCGAGCCGATCGGCCACGGTGGCCGCGCCCCAGGCCAGCAGTCCGAGCAGGACCAGGGCGATCACCCCCAGCCCGCTGCCCAGCCCGGCGGCATAGGCGAGCAGCGCCGGCAGCCGCCCGCCGGGCGCCTCGCCCGGCGCCGACCCATGCCCCGATCGCCGGCCGGTCCGCGGCGCCGGGGAAGGGCGCAGCGGCGCCGGGCAGGGAACGGTGGGCGATCGCGCCGCGGCCGGACCACGGCGACCCTCGCGGCGGGGAGCGGGTCGCGGCGGGGGTTCGCCGGGAGCGGCGTAGAGCCAGTCCTGCGAGAGGGAATGTGCTGCGTGCATCGGAGACCTCCGCTGGGGGTTGCGCCCGGGCGCTGCCGGGACCGGTGACACTGCAACCCACCGGCCGGGCGGGGCGCGGGCGCGAGCCAGGCGGGCGCGGGCGGGAATGTGGCAGGAGAGGGGAAGGCCCGCGGCCGGCGTGCGGCTACGCCGCGCCGATCAGGAAGGTGTGCTCGAGGAGCGCGCGGGCCCCGCGCTCGGCCAGGCCAGGGCTGCGCTCGAGGATGTCCTCGCTGTCCAGGCGCTCGACCAGGCGGTGCCCCGCGAACAGTGCGCGCACCTCGCGCTCGTCGACGCTGAAGGGCGGTCCCTGGAGCTCGCCAGGCGGGTACTCGAGGGTCACCAGCAGCCAGGGGACGCCCTCGGGCAGCGCCCCGATCAGGTGCTCGACGTAGCGGCGCCGCCGCTCGGCGGGCAGCGCGACCAGCGCGGCGCGATCGTAGACCGCACCCACCCCGGCGAGGTCCTCGGGACGGAGGTCGAACAGGTCGCCGCAGAGCAGCGTCGCACCGCCCCCGTGATGGCGCTCGAAGGCCCCGGCGCGCTCGCGCGAGCTGGCAATGCCGTGCTCGGCGAAGAACGCCTCGACCGCGATCGGGCTGAGCTCGACGCCGAGCACCCGGCGGCCGCGCTCGAGCAGCCAGGCCATGTCGAGCGCCTTGCCGCAGAGCGGCACCAGCACCTCGTCGCCCGGGGCGCTGCCGAGCCGCTCGAAGTGGCGGACCAGCGCCCGGTTGGGGCACCCCTCGTGAAACGGAATGCGCCCGCGCTGCCACATCTCGGTCCAGAACTCGGCTTCCATCGCCACCTCGCCTCTCGCCGGGGCCGCTCTCGGTCGCCCGGATCCGGCCGCCGGGCGTCCCGGGAGCGCCTCGCCCGCCCTCCGCCCGAAGGGCCGCGGAGGATCAAGCCGGGAACGGCAGGCGGGGCACCCCCGAGGTCACAGACCACCGGCCGTCGCGGTGGTTCAGCGACCCCGGCGCGGGGCGCGCCCCGCCCTCGCCGCTCCGGCCCGCTCGCCGGCGGTGCCGGGCGGTCGAGCGCCCGGGCCTCCGCCGCCCGGCCGCCGCGCCCCGTAGCGGCGGCCGAGCGGCGGGCCTGCTCAGGCGGGGAGCAGGTGCAGCAGACCCCAGGCCGCGGCGCTCAGGGCCAGGGCGAAGCCGGCGTTGCGGCGCGGGAAGGCGAGCGCATCGACCCCGTAGCGCCCCTGCAGGGTGAGGTGGGTTCCCGAGAAGGGGCTGACCGAGACCCCGATCCCCCAGGCCAGGGTGTAGGTGGCGGCGAGCAGGTTCGGCGAGGGCGCCAGCGGGGCGAGCAGCGGGGTGGCCACCGCCACCGGCACCACCGGGTGCACGCCGATCACGGCGAGCAGCACGATGCCCGCCAGCAGCAGCCCTGCGGCGGTGACGTCGAAGCGCTCGAAGGGCAGCTCGGGGGCGAGCACCCCGACCAGGGCACGCAGCCCGACCGCGAGCACACCGGCGGCCAGGAACAGGGCCAGCTCACCCGACATGCCGGGGAGCTGGCCGGTGACGTGGCGCTCGAGGGCGCGCGTCCCGCGCCCGGGCCCGTGACGACCGAGGAGCAGCAGCGCGGTGGTCGCCGGGGCGAGCACCGTGATCACCCCGAGCACCGAGCGCTCGGGGGCCAGCCAGTGGCTGACCGCCACCCCGGCGGCGAGCGCCCCCGGCAGCCACAGGCTCTCGTAGCGCAGCGGGTAGCCGGCGAAGTCGCGCAGCCGCAGCGGATCGCGCAGCCTGGCCTCGAGGGCCGCGTAGGCGAGCGCCAGTGCGGCGGCCGGCCCGCCGACCGCGGCCACCGCGGCGAGGCTCGAGCCAGGCGTCGAGGCCAGTGCCAGCGCCACGCCGCCGAAGAACGGCGAGTAGAAGGCCGCGCAGGAGAAGCCGCGCGAGAGCAGCAGCGCCGCGCGCGGGTCGAGCGTGCGCGGCGCCGGCCCGCGCCGCTGGCCGGTCGCCGCGGCCCCCGGCCGGTCGGAGGCAACGGCCAGCCGATCGGCGATGATGACCAGCGCCGAGAGGTTGATCACCGCGCCGAAGGCGTGCAGCCCGAGCAGCGTGCGCAGGTAGGCGCCGGGACCGCGCGGCGCCGCCCCCCCGTCCCCGGAGAGGCCGGCACCGGCGCTGCGCAGGAAGCTGACCCCGGCCAGCATCGCCAGGATCGGCAGGTTCTGGGCCAGCAGGTCGGCGTAGCGCGGGTGCGCCCCGCGCAGCACCGCGACCCCGAGCGCGGCCAGTCCCAGCCCGCCGAGCAGCAGCGCCTGGAGGCGCTGGCCGCCTGGCAGGCGTGGCCAGAGCAGCGCCGCGGCGAGCCAGGCGGCCAGCCCCGGGAGGGCCGCTGGCAGCGACGGCCACCACTGCCGGGCGATGGTCAGGCCGAGCATCGCCGCGAGCAGCCAGCCGGCCAGCGCCGCCGTGCCGCCCTCGCCGTGCCCGACCCTTCCCGCCCCCGCGCCCATCCCCGCAAGGCTCGCCCGCGCCGCCCGCCGGCGCAAGTGGAACCGCTCCGCCGGAGGCCCCACGCCCGCCTCCGAACACCCCGGGGCACGGTGCCGGCGCCGCCCCGCGCGCAATCCCGGGCGCAGG
>CAZRGU010000266.1:0-5161 GCA_964599705.1 uncultured Ectothiorhodospiraceae bacterium
TAGATGTAGGTGTTGCGGACCATGAACTCCTTGAGGATGTCGTTCTGGAGCGTCCCCGAGAGCCGCTCGCGGTCCACCCCCTGCTCCTCGGCGGCGACCACGAACATCGCCAGCACCGGCAGCACCGCGCCGTTCATGGTCATCGACACGCTGATGCGCTCGAGCGGAATGCCGTCGAAGAGGATCTTCATGTCCTCGACGCTGTCGATCGCCACCCCGGCCTGGCCGACGTCGCCGACCACCCGCGGGTGATCCGAGTCGTAGCCGCGGTGGGTGGCCAGATCGAAGGCCACCGACAGGCCGCTCTGCCCGGCGGCCAGGTTCCTGCGGTAGAAGGCGTTGGACTCCTCGGCGGTCGAGAAGCCGGCGTACTGGCGCACCGTCCAGGGGCGCCCGGCGTACATGGTCGCCCGCGGGCCGCGCAGGTAGGGCGGGAAGCCGGGCAGCGAGCCGAGGTGCTCGAGCCCCTCGAGGTCGGCGGCGGTGTAGAGCGGCTTGACCGCGATCCCCTCGGCGGTCTCCCAGGTCAGCTCCTCGGGGGCGCGGCCCTTGAGCTCGCGCGCGGCGAGCGCGCGCCACTCCTCGAGGCTGCGATGCGCAAACTCAGCCATCCCCTGGTCCTCGCGCGGCGCCGCCGGTCCCCTTGTCCGCGCCGCTCAGCGCGGGTAGCCGATGGCGCGCAGGGCCTCGGTGATCTCGTCGAGGATCGCCGGGTCGTCGATGGTCGCCGGGAGCTTCCACTCCTTGCCGTCGGCGATCTTCTGCATGGTGCCGCGCAGGATCTTGCCCGAGCGGGTCTTGGGCAGGCGCTTGACCACGGTGGCGGTCTTGAACGCCGCCACCGGCCCGATCTCCTCGCGCACCCGGGCGATCTCCTCGCCGACGATCTCCTCGGGGGCCCGCTCGCAGCCGGCGTTGAGCACCAGGAAGCCGACCGGAACCTGGCCCTTGAGCGGGTCGTCGACGCCGATGACCGCGCACTCGGCGACATCCGGGTGGCCGGCGAGCACCTCCTCCATCGCCCCGGTCGAGAGCCGGTGACCGGCGACGTTGATGATGTCGTCGGTGCGCGACATCACGAACACGTAGCCGTCCTCGTCGATGTAGCCGGCATCGGCGGTCTTGTAGTAGCCGGGGAACTCGCTGAGGTAGGACTCGATGAAGCGCTGGTCGGCGTTCCACAGGGTCGGGAAGGTGCCCGGCGGCAGCGGCAGCCGGATCACCAGGGCGCCGATCTCGCCGGCCGCGAGCTCCTGGTTGTGCTCGTCGACCACCCGCACGTCCATCCCCGGCACCGGCCGGGTCGGCGAGCCGGGCTTGACCGGGAGCGGCTCGATGCCGATGCAGTTGGCGCAGATCGCCCAGCCGGTCTCGGTCTGCCACCAGTGGTCGATGACCGGCACCCCGAGCTTGTCCTCGGCCCAGTGCAGGGTGTCGGGGTCGGTGCGCTCGCCGGCCAGGAACAGGGTGCGGAACCCGGACAGGTCGTGGCGGGCGAGCAGCGCACCGTCCGGGTCCTCCTTCTTGATCGCGCGGAAGGCGGTCGGGGCGGTGAACATCACCCGCACCTGGTGCTCGGCGATGACCCGCCAGAACACCCCGGCGTCCGGGGTGCCGACCGGCTTGCCCTCGAAGAGCACCGTGGTGTTGCCGTTCAGGAGCGGCCCGTAGACGATGTAGGAGTGGCCGACCACCCAGCCGACGTCCGAGGCCGCCCAGTAGACCTCGCCGGGCTGGACGCCGTAGATGTGGGTCATCGACCATTGCAGGGCCACCGCGTGGCCGCCGTTGTCGCGCACCACCCCCTTGGGCTCGCCGGTGGTCCCCGAGGTGTAGAGGATGTAGAGCGGGTCGGTGGCCGCCACCGGCACGCAGGGGGCCGGCTCGGCGGCGTCCATCGCCTCCTTCCAGTCGAGGTCGCGACCGGGCAGCAGCTCGGCGCGCTCCATCGGGCGCTGGAGGATGATGCAGTGGCCGGGCTTGTGGCTGGCCAGCTCGATGGCCCGATCGAGCAGCGGCTTGTAGGCCACCACCCGCCCCGGCTCGATCCCGCAGGAGGCCGACACGATCACCTTGGGGGCGGCGTCGTCGATGCGCACGGCGAGCTCGTTGGCCGCGAAGCCGCCGAAGACCACCGAGTGGATGGCGCCGAGCCGCGCGCAGGCGAGCATCGCCACGGCGGCCTGCGGCACCATCGGCATGTAGATGACCACCCGGTCGCCCTTGCCGACCCCGAGCGCGGCGAGCGCCCCGGCGAAGCGCGCCACCCGGTCGCGCAGCTCCCGGTAGGTGAAGGTCTTGAGGGTATCGGTGATCGGGCTGTCGTAGATCAGGGCGAGCTGCTCGGCGCGCCCGTTCTCGACGTGGCGGTCGAGGCAGTTGTAGCAGGTGTTGAGCTCGCCACCGGTGAACCAGCGGTAGAAGGGCGGATTGCGGTCGTCGAGGACCCGGTCCCAGCGCCTGTACCAGTGGATCTGCTCGGCCGCCTCGGCCCAGAAGCCGTCCGGGTCGCTGATCGAGCGCGCGTAGATCTCGTCGAACCGACTGCCCATCTGGAGTACCCTCCATGCTCGGCCGCCGGCCGGGACCCGCGGTGCACCGGCCGCACGCGGCCTCTCCGTCGCCGCCCGCCGGGCGGACCTGCGGCCGTCGCGCCGAACGCGGGCGCTGGCGGCCCCTCCGCGCCGCGGCGCCCTTGAGCCCCGATTGGCGCGCGGACTACGATCCCTCGCGCGGATAGCGCCCGTTTATATCGGAAAAGGACGTTCCAGTCACGCGCCGCCTGGGGCTCGCGGCGCCCGACCCAGGGAGAGGAAGGCATGAGCCGAGCGGTGCTGCGCAGCGAGGTCGAGGAGCGGGTCGCCCTCATCACCCTCGATCGCCCCGAGGTCCTCAACGCGCTGAACGGCGAGCTGATGAGCGCCCTCGGCGAGGCGATCGCGGCCTGCGAGGCCGACCCCGAGGTCGGCGCGATCGTGCTCACCGGCAACGAGCGGGCCTTTGCCGCCGGGGCCGACATCGCCGAGATGGTCGAGCGCGACTTCGCGACCATGTACCTCGAGGACCACTTCGCGGCCACCTGGGAGCGGGTGGCGAGCTGTCGCAAGCCGGTGATCGCGGCGGTGCGCGGCTACGCGCTGGGCGGCGGCTGCGAGCTGGCGATGATGTGCGACCTGGTGATCGCGGGCGAGGGCGCGCGCTTCGGCCAGCCCGAGGTCAAGCTCGGGGTGCTCCCCGGGCTCGGCGGGACCCAGCGCCTGACCCGCCTGGTCGGCAAGGCCAAGGCGATGGACCTGTGCCTGACCGGGCGGATGATGGGCGCCGTCGAGGCCGAGCGCTGCGGGCTGGTCAGCCGGGTGGTCCCCGACGAGCAGGTGCTCGAGGAGGCGCTCGGCGCCGCGCGCACCATCGCCGCGATGTCGCAGCCGGCGGTGCGGATGATCAAGGAGTCGGTCAACCGAGCCCTCGAGACCACCCTGGCCGAGGGCATCCGCTTCGAGCGGCGCCTGTTCCACGCCGCCTTCGCGCTCGAGGACCAGGGCGAGGGAATGCGCGCCTTCCTCGACAAGCGGAAGCCGCGCTGGCGCCACCGCTAGCCGGCCCAGGGAGGGCCGCAGCCATGAGCGAGCACAACGAAGGCATCCTCGACCGCACCCTGCGCCGCTTCCGGCGCGCCTGGCGGATCGGCAAGAACCGCACCCTCAAGGAGGCGGTCCGCCCGGAGCTCGACGAGGACGACGCGGCGCGGCTGCGCCGGCGCATCGACGAGTGCCTCGAGGGGGTCGGCGGCGAGGTCAGCGCGCGGGCCCGCGCCGCCGAGCTCGGCGAGACCTACCTGGTGCTCGATGCCACCGGGCGGCGCCGCTTCCTCGAGATCCTGGCCGGCGAGTACGGGGTCGACGCCGCGGCCGTCGAGGCCGCCTACCAGGAGTGGTGCGAGGCCGGCGACGGCGATGCCCGCTACCGTGCCGAGGGCCGGCTGCGCGAGGCGCTGGTCGCCCCGCGGGTGCGCCTGCTCGCCCAGTTCAACGGGCTCACCCAGGGGGTCAAGTTCCTGGTCGACCTGCGCGCCGAGCTGCGCCGCATCGCCGACACCCCGGCGCTGCGCGCCCTCGACCGGGACCTGCGCGCGCTGCTCGCCTCGTGGTTCGACGTCGGCTTCCTCGATCTCACCCGGATCACCTGGCAGACCCCGGCGGCGCTGCTCGAGAAGCTGATCGACTACGAGGCGGTGCACGCGATCCGCTCCTGGGACGACCTCAAGAACCGCCTCGAGGCCGACCGGCGCTGCTACGCCTTCTTCCACCCGCGGATGCCCGACGAGCCGCTGATCTTCGTGCAGGTGGCCCTCGTCGAGGGGATGACCGACAACATCGAGGTGCTGCTCGACCTCGAGGCCCCGCTCGGCGATCCCGAGCAGGCCGACACCGCGATCTTCTACTCGATCACGAGCTGCCAGGAGGGCCTGGCCGGGGTCAGCTTCGGCAACTTCCTGATCAAGCGGGTGGTCGACGATCTGGCCCGCGATCTCCCCCGGCTCAAGACCTTCGCCACGCTCTCCCCGATCCCGGGCTTTCGCGAGTGGCTCGAAGCGCGCCTCGCCGACCCCGACGAGGAGGGGCTGCTCGGCGAGGGCGAGGCCCGCGAGATCGCCCGCCTGGCCCCCGGGGCCGCCCCCGCCGAGGCGCTGCGCCAGGTCCTCGCCCGGGACGACTGGCCCGGCGACGTGGCGGTCTGCGACGTCATCCGCCCGCCGCTGCTGCGCCTGTGTGCCCGCTACCTGCTCGAGGAGCGCCGTGGCGCCCGCGCCCTCGACCGCGTCGCCCACTTCCACCTCAGCAACGGGGCCCGGGTCGAGCGCATCAACTGGCTCGCCGACCGCTCGCCGGGCGCGCTCGCCCAGTCGGCCGGGATGATGGTCAACTACCGCTACAAGCTCGACGAGATCGAGGCCAACCACGAGGCCTACTCCGGCAGCGGCCAGGTCAGCGCCTCGCCGGCGGTGCGCAAGCTGCTCAAGGGCTGACCCGGATCGCCCGCCGGTGCGGGGTAGATGCGCCGTGATTCTTGTCAAGACCGCTCGGGCGGATTGAGCGCGGACCGGGGGCGGCGGGTCGCCTTCCCCCGCCGGGTCGGGGAGCGGGGCAGGGCGCGGGGCGAC
>CAZRGU010000267.1:0-5146 GCA_964599705.1 uncultured Ectothiorhodospiraceae bacterium
CGACCCGCGCTCGGCGCGGCTCTGAGTCAGCCGCTCAGCCGCGCCGTAGCCGGCGCAGCTCGCGGACCACCGCACGGCGCAGCTCGCGCAGGTCCTCGCCGCCCAGCGCCAGCCGCGTCCCGGCGCCCACTGCGGCCATCGCCAGGCTCCCGATCACCACCAGCAGGGCGAGGGCGAGCAGCCAGGCGGCGAAGTAGGACAGGCGCAGGCCCGCCTCCTCCCCAGCCCCCCCGCCGGCGGGCGCGGTCTCCGCGGAGGTGGTGGCCGCGGCGAGCGTGGCGTCGAGGTGCGAGCCCTGCTCGACGGCCGCGGCGAGGCGCTCGATGCGGGCCGGCTCGCGGTACAGCGCCCAGCCCTCGAGGAGCACCGCGAGGCCGGCCCACAGCCCGGCCAGCAGCAGCACCACGCCGAGCAGGCGCACTCCCAGCGAGAGCCCGGCGCGCACCGCCCCCAGGGCCTCACGCGGCTCCTCGTCGTGCGGCGGCGGGTCGTGGTCGGCGTAGCCCATGGCGGTAATCATCGGCGAGGTCGGGCGTGCTGACAAACCGGGACGTCGTGCTGGCCCGCATGTCTCACCGATCCGCGAAGCGAGGGCGTTGCCGGGCGACCCGGACGGGGCGCTGGGCGCACGGCGTGCGGGAGCGTGCCGGAGTGCGTGACTACGTGTTGGAGGTCCCCGCACCCATCCGCCGGGAGCGGATGGGGTCGCGCGCAGCGCGCCCGCAGGGGCCGGGCCAGGGAAGGCCCGGAACAGCGCGGTCCGGGGTGTTCCGGGGCGCCCGCCTCGGGCGGGCGGTCAATCCACGGACTCTCAGCGCAGCCCGCGCAGCCGGGCGGCGAACGGGCGCCGGTCCGCTCCCGGCTGGAAGACCACCGGGATCTCCTCGAGGGCGGCCAGCGCCGCGGCCGGGTCCTCGCCGGGGCGCAGCTCGAAGGCATCGAAGCCGCAGCGCTCCAGGAAGGCCAGCCGATCGCGGCCGACGTCGCCGCGGGCGCGCAGCTCGCCGCGGAAGCCGTGGCGCTCGCGCAGCAGCCGGGCCTGGCTGTAGCCGCGTCCCTCGGCGAAGCTCGGGAACTCGATGGCAACGAGCGCCAGGCGCCCGAGGTCGCCGGCCAGGGCATCGACCGGATCCTCGGGACCGAGGCGCACCCCGAGGGGGTCGGAGCGCGCGGCGAGCGCCTCGCGCTCGGCCAGCCAGCGCCCGAGCGAGACGGTCACCGGGCCGGCGGCCGGCAGCGGCTCGCCGTCAGGCACATGCCGCCAGGGGTCGCTCTCGATTCGCCGGTTGCGAAGGATCGCCATAGACCTGCTCCCGGAACGGCGCGATGCCGATCCGCCGGTAGGTGTCGATGAAGCGCTCGCCCGGGGCGCGCAGCGCCAGGTAGACGCCGAGGATCTCGCCGATCACCTCGGCCACCCGGTCGTGCTCGACGGCCGGCCCGAGGCGCTCGCCGAGCGCCGGGCGCTCGCCGGCCTCGCCCCCGAGGGTGAGCTGGTACCACTGCTCGCCGTGCTTGTCGACGCCGAGCACCCCGATGTGGCCGATGTGGTGGTGGGCGCAGGCGTTGACGCACCCCGAGATCTTGAGCCGCACCTCGCCGATCCCGTAGAGGGCGTCGAGCTCGGCGAAGCGTGCGTCGATGGCCCGGGCCAGCGACAGGGTGCCGGCGCTGGCCAGCGAGCAGTAGTCGAGCCCCGGGCAGCAGATGAGATCGGTCAGGGTCCCGGCGTTGGCGCTGGCCAGCCCGGCCGCGGCCAGCCCCCGCCACAGCGCATGCAGGTCGGCGCGGCGCACGTGGGCGAGGATCAGGTTCTGCTCGTGGCTGGCCCGTACCTCGGCGAAGCTGAAGCGCTCGGCGAGGGTGGCGAGTGCCTCGAGCTGGGCGGCACGGATGTCGCCGGGGGCCGCGCCGTGGCCCTTCAGGGTCACCGTGACCACTCGGTAGCCGGCCACCCGGTGGCCGGCCGTGTTGTGGCGGTACCAGGCCGCGAAGGCCGGCTCGGCTGCCAGCCGCGCGGCGAGCTCACCGTCTCCCGGGGCGTCCTGGTAGGGCGGCGGGGCGAAGAAGGCCGCAAGCGCGTGCTGCTCGTCCTCGCCGACCCGCAGCTCGGGGCAGCGGGTCGCGCGCCACTCGGCCTCGACCCGCTCGCGAAACGCCTCGATGCCGAGCTGGGCGACCAGCACCTTGAGGCGGGCGCGGTGGATGTTGTCGCGCCGCCCGGCGAGGTTGTAGACCCGCAGCAGCGCCTCGAGGTAGCCGAGCAGCTCGGCGGCCGGCAGGTGCTCGCGCAGCAGCCGCCCGATCACCGGCGCGCGGCCCAGGCCGCCGCCGACCCAGACCCGGAAGCCGAGCTCGCCGGCCGCATCGCGGCGCAGCTCGAGGCCGACGTCGTGGAAGCGCAGCGCAGCGCGGTCGCGGGTCGCTCCGCTGACCGCGATCTTGAACTTGCGCGGCAGCCAGGAGAACTCCGGGTGCAGCGTCGACCACTGGCGCAGCAGCTCGCACCAGGGGCGCGGATCGGCGACCTCGTCGGCGGCCACCCCGGCCAGCGGGTCGGTGGTGATGTTGCGTACCACGTTGCCGCTGGTCTGGATGGCGTGCATCTCGACGGCGGCGAGCCGCTCGAGGATCTCGGGCACCCGCTCGAGCTCGGGCCAGTTGAACTGGATGTTCTGGCGGGTGGTGAAGTGACCGTAGCCGCGGTCGAAGTCGCGGGCGATCGCGGCCAGGGCACGGAGCTGGCGCGCCGAGAGCAGCCCGTAGGGGATCGCGACCCGCAGCATGTAGGCGTGGCGCTGGCGGTAGAGCCCGTTGCGCAGGCGGAGCTGCTTGAACTCCTCCTCGCCGAGCTCGCCGGCCAGGTAGCGGCGCACCTGGTCGCGGAACTGGACGACGCGCTCGCGAACCAGCGTACGGTCGTGCTCGTCGTAGCGGTACATGGGCCTCCCCCGCCGGGTCAACGTCGCCGCCATCTTGCCGGGCGCGCCCCGGGGGGGAAAGACGAATCGGTGATTTGCTTATGCGCTATCCTGATCGCGGTCAAGCGCGAGAGGCACCAGGGTCGAGATGGAGGAGCGCCTGAGCATCGTGCTGCCGGCGCGCAACGAGGCCGCCGGGCTGGCGCGGCTGCTCCCCGAGCTGGTGGCGAGCCAGCCGCAGGCCGAGATCATCGTCGTCGACGACGGCTCGACCGACGAGACCGCCGCGGTGTGCGCGGCGCACGGCGTGCGGGTCGTGCGCCATCCCTACTCGATGGGCAACGGTGCGGCGGTCAAGTCCGGGGCGCGGGTCGCGAGCGGCGAGCTGCTGGTGCTGATGGACGCCGACGGGCAGCACCGGCCCGAGGACATCCCGCGGCTGCTCGCGCCACTGGCCGAGGGCTACGAGATGGTGGTCGGGGCGCGCCGTGACGATGGCCAGGCCTCGTGGCTGCGCCTCCAGGGCAACCGCATCTACAACCGCCTGGCGAGCCTCATGACCGGCTTCCCCATCGAGGACCTGACCTCGGGCTTTCGCGCGGTGCGCGCCCGCCACTTCCGCAAGTTTCTCTACCTGCTGCCCAACGGCTTCTCCTACCCGACCACCTCGACGATGGCCTTCTTCCGCTCGGCGCTGCCGGTCGCCTACGTTCCGATCCGCACCGAGCGGCGCCGGGGTGCGGGCCGCAGCCACATCCGGCTGCTCAACGACGGGCTGCGCTTCCTGGTGATCATCCTCAAGATCGGGGCGCTGTTCTCGCCGATGCGCCTGTTCCTGCCGATCAGCGCGTTGCTGCTGGTCACCGGCCTGAGCTACTACGCCTACACCTACTTCAACTTCGGGCGCTTCACCAACATGAGCGCGCTGGTGCTGCTCTCCTCGCTGCTGACCTTCCTGATCGGGATCCTCTCCGAGCAGGTCTCCTCGCTGCACTACCGCGGCGTCGAGGAGGACCAGCGCCGCACCCGGCGCGACTGACCCCACCTGTGCGCGAGGATTCCGGCATGCGCCAGCGAGCCTGCAGGCGGCACCGCCTGCCCGCGCCGCTGGCGGCGGGCGCGCGCCGTGCCCCGACTTCGTCCTTGGATCAAGGAGTCAGCAGATGGACCCGATTGCAGAGCTGATCGCCGCGGCGCGGCGCGCCCCGGGGGGGCGGGTGGCGCTCCCCGAGTCCGGCGAGCCGCGCATCCTGGCGGCCGCCAGGCGCCTCGCCGAGGAAGGCATCGCCCGCCCGCTGCTGGTCGGTGAGCCCGAGGAGACGGCGCGCGCCGCGGCCGAGGCCGGCGTCGATCTCGCCGGCATCGAGGTGCTCGCCCCGCGCGACCCCGAGCGCATCGAGCGCTACGCGGCCATCTACCGCGCGCGCCGTCCGGGCGCGCGCCCCGGGGTGGCCGAGCGCTTCGCCCGCCGGGCGCTGTACCACGCCGCGCTGATGGTCGCGGCCGGCGAGGCCGACGCCCTGGTCGCCGGGGCCGCGCAGCCGACCGCGCGGGTCATCGAGGCCGGGATGCTCTGCATCGGCCCGGCGCCCGGGATCGCCACCCCCTCGAGCTTCTTCCTGATGGTGGTGCCGGGGCGCGCCGGGCGCCCCGCGCGGCGGCTGCTGTTCGCCGACTGCGCGGTCAACGTCGAGCCCGACGCCGGGCAGCTCGCCGACATCGCCATCGCCTCGGCGGCCAGCGCCCGGGCGCTGCTCGGCGAGGAGCCGCGGGTGGCGCTGCTCTCGCTCTCGACCCGCGGCAGCGCCCGCCACGCCCGGGTCGAGAAGGTCGCGGCCGCCGTGGCGCTGGCCCGCGAGCGCGCCCCGGGGCTGGCCATCGACGGCGAGCTGCAGGCCGACGCGGCGCTCGATGCGGCGGTCGCCGCGCGCAAGCTCGGCGAGCCGGGCGAGGTCGCCGGGCGGGCCAACGTGCTGGTCTTCCCGGATCTCGATGCCGGCAACATCGGCTACAAGCTGGTCGCCCAGCTCGCCGGCGCCCAGGCCGTCGGCCCGGTGCTGCAGGGCTTCGCCCGCCCGGTCAGCGATCTGTCGCGCGGGGCGAGCGTCGAGGAGGTGGTCGGGGCCTGTGCCATCGCCCTGGCGCTCGGCGGCGCGCGGTAGCAACGGGCACGCGCAGTTAACCCGCATATCTCACCGATCCCCGGCTGCGGTCGCCGATCCATC
>CAZRGU010000268.1:0-5069 GCA_964599705.1 uncultured Ectothiorhodospiraceae bacterium
CTCTCAGCCGGCGCGTGCGATGGTGGCCGGGCGCTCGGCGGTGGCGTCGCCGCGGTCGGGCTCGCCGCAGGCGGCCAGGATCCAGGCCCGCGCCGCCTCGCGCAGGGCGAGCGCCGCCTGCCAGGGCTCGGCGTCCGGCGGCGCCAGGAGTGGCTCGCCGACCTCGACGGCGAGCGCGCCGCGGTGGGGCAGGCGCTGATCGTCGGGGAGCATCGCCCGGGTCCCGCGCAGCGCCACCGGCACCACCGCCACCCCGGCCTCGACCGCGCTGCGGAAGGCCCCGAGCTGGAACGGCAGCAGCCCCGGGGTGCGGCGGAAGGTGCCCTCGGGGAATACCGCCAGGACCTCCCCGCGGGCCAGCGCCGCGGTCAGCGCCTCGGCGTCGGCGACGCTGCGCGCGCGGTCGAAGCGCTCGACGAAGCAGGCCCCGAGGCGCTCGAGCAGCGGGCGCAGCAGCCGCGAGCCGCGCAGCTCGCCCTTGGCCACGAAGGTCAGCGCCACCGGCAGCGCGGCGCCGAGCACCGCCCCGTCGAGGTAGCTGGCATGATTGGCCACCAGCACCCAGGGCCCGCGCGCCGGGAGGTGCTCGAGCCCGCGGACCCGGAGCCTGACCCCGCACAGAGCGAGCACCGCGCGCGCCGCGGCGCGCACCACCGTCCAGGCGCGAGCCCGGTCACGGGGCAGCGCCAGCACCACCAGCCAGACCCCGCCGCCGAGCAGCGCGGTCACCGCCAGCGCGTAGCCCGACCAGAGCCGCGCCGCGAGGCGCCGGCCCTGGCGCAGGGCCTCCCCGCGCAGGGCCCGCAGCGCCAGCCCGGCCAGGGCCAGGCGGCGCGCACCCGCGGCCCCGGCGAGGCGCCCGCGGGCGTAGAGATCGGCGAGCGCCGCGCGCCGGATCTTGCCGCTCGAGGTCTTGAGCACCGCGCCGGGCGGCACCAGCACGATGTCGTCGGCCGGCTGGCCGGTGAGCTCGACGGCGAGCGCCGCGATCCGCTCGCCGAGCGCCGCCCGCGCCACCCGCTCGCTCTCGCGGGTCTCGGCCACCACCACCAGCCGCTCGGTGCCGCCGGCGGGCTCGGGGACCCCGATCACGGCGACGCAGCCACGCCGCACCCCGTCGAGCTCGGCGATCGCCTGCTCGAGCTCGTAGGGATGGATGTTGCGCCCGGCGCGGATGATCACGTCCTTGTCGCGCCCGGTGACGAAGACCTCGCCGTCGAGCAGGAAGCCGCGATCCCCGGTCACCAGCCAGTCGCCGTCGAACAGCGTCCGGTTGGCCTCGGGGTTGCGGTAGTAGCCGGAGGTCAGCGAGGGACCGCGCACCTCGAGGCTGCCCTCCTCGCGCTCGCCGAGCTCGCCCCCGGCCGGGCCCACCACGCGCACCTCGAAGCCCGGGATCGGGGTCCCGCTCGAGACCAGATCGAGGCCATCGGCGCAGCCCGCATCGACCGGCTCGGCGTAGCCCGCCTCGGCGAGCCGCGAGCGCGCGCAGCGCTCGATCCGCGGGCCGCGCCCGAGTGGCGTGAAGGCCACGCCGAGGGTCGCCTCGGCGAGCCCGTAGACCGGGGCCAGCGCCTCGCCGCGCAGCCCGAAGGGGGCGAAGCGCTCGGCGAAGGCACGCAGCGTTGCCGCGCTGACCGGCTCGGCGCCGTTGAAGGCCACCCGCCAGCGCCCCAGGTCGACCCCGGCGAGATCGGCCTCGTCGATGCGGCGCAGGCACAGCTCGTAGGCGAAGTTCGGCCCCCCCGAGAGGGTGCCGCGGTAGGCGCTCAGCGCCTGGAGCCAGCGCGCCGGGCGGCTGAGGAAGTCGAGCGGCGACATCAGCACCAGCGGGAAGCCGTAGTAGAGGCTCCCCAGCCACGCCCCGATCAGGCCCATGTCGTGGTAGAGCGGCAGCCAGCTCACGAACACGTCATCGGCGCCCGCGTTCAGCGCCGCGCCCATCGCGCGCAGGCTGGCGAGCACGTCGGCATGGCTGAGCACCACCCCCTTGGGGTCGCCGGTGCTCCCCGAGGTGTACTGGAGGAAGGCGATGTCGCCCGGGCGCGGCGCCATGCTCACCGGCTCGGCGTCCCCCGCGGTCAGCTCCTCGGCGGCGATCACCTCGCGCACCCCGGAGGACAGCGCGGCGAGCGCACGGCCGGCCGCGTGCACCGCCTCGAAGGTGATCAGGACCCGCACCCGGGCGTTGGCGAGGATCCGGGCATGGCGCCGGAGGTGCTCCTCGAGCTGGCTGGGGCGGGCCGGCGGATAGATCGGAACCGGGAAGCCGCCGGCCAGGATCGCCCCCAGGAAGCACTCGAGGTAGGCGAGCCCGGTCGGCAGCATCAGGGCGACGCTCTCGCCGGGCTGCAGGCCGCGCTCGTGCAGCGCCCCGGCGACCCGCCGGGCGCCCCCGGCGAGCGCGGCGAAGGTCAGCTCCGCGACCTCCTCGCCGGCTCCCAGCAGCCGCACGTGGGTGCGCCGCGGCTGATGCTCGCAGTGCCAGTCGAGCACCTCGACCAGGGTGCGGGCCCGGGCCGGCGCCGCGAGGGCCTCGCCGAGGGCCAGCTCGCGGGCCTCGACGGGCGGCGCCGGCCCGCGATCGGCGCCGCCGCTGAGCAGCGGCCGGAGCAGATCGCGCGGGGTCTCGGCAGCGAGCGCCGCGCCCTCGGGCAGCGCCACCGCAAAGCGCTCCTCGAGGCGCGCGGCGAGCTCGACCCGGGCGAGGCTGTCGAGCCCGAGGTCGCGCTCGAGCGAGCTGTCGAGATCGACCGCGCAGCGCCCCCGCAGGTGGGGATGAAGCTCCTCGACGAGCTCGCGCACGACGGCGCCGAGCTGCTCGGCGCGCTCGCCGTCAGCCCCCATCGCTCACCGGGAGGCGAACCGGCCGAGCCGCACCGCTGCGACCACGGGCGGGCGAGAGATCCGGGCTGCGCTGCATCACCTGACGGTCGCGGAGGAGTCCGCGGCCAGTATATAGGCACCCCGGGGGCGCCGCTCGGCCCCCCGGAGGCACCGCGGCGCCGGCCTACACGGCGCGCGCCCCCCGGCCCCTACTCGGCGGCCTCGAGCACCCGCTCCTCGTCGAGCGTGAACTGGACCACCCGATAGAAGGCACCGAAGGCGAGCACCTCGAGCTTGTCGCGAATCCGCTTGCCGTAGCTGCGGCAGCGGTCGCGGATGCTGGCGCCCAGGTCCTCGGACCAGAAGGCGGGCAGGAACGGCTCGGCGGCCCCGAAGATCCAGCGCAGCGGCGGGACCTTGTGGAAGACGTGGCGGCGGGTGAGCTCGCCGTACTCGGTGATCAGCAGCCGCCCCCCGGGACGCAGCACCCGGACCGCCTCGGCGAGCGTGCGCCGGCGCACCTCGGGCGGCAGCTCGTGGAGCAGGAAGAAGATGATCACGGTGTCGAAGCTGTCGTCCGCGTAGGCCAGCTTCTCGGCGTTCATGCGCACCAGGCGGGCCATGCTCGCCGGGTCGTCGGAGCCGTTCTTGAGCTTGCTGCGCGCCAGGTCGAGCTGGATCGGGGCGACATCGACCACATGCAGGTCCTCGGGCGGGACGTGCTCGGCGAGCCGCGGGGTGAGGCTGCCGTAGACGCAGGTGAGCTGCAGGGTGCGCCCGATCGGCCCGCCGCGCAGCATGCGGAAGGTCGACTCGAGCAGCCGCTGGTAGTTGCCGAACAGGATCGCGCTGATGATCGGCTGGTGATCGAAGAACTTCACCGCCACCGGCGACAGGTAGGCCCACCAGTAGTGCCTGGCGAGGTAATCGGGGACGCCCTCTCGGGCATAGGATCTCCAGCGCTTCATCGGCAGCCCTTCCCTTGCACTGCGCGCGCCCGCTGATCCGGGCCGTTCGCTCGACGGGCGCCCGCCGCAGCCGGGCGCTGAGCCGCTTGGGGGGTGTCGTGGACTCGCTCGCCGCTCGCCGCCTGCAATCCCTTCAAGCCGTCGAGCCCCCTGGTATCGCCATCCGGGGCCTCGGTCCGGCGCTGGCCGAACCGCGCTCTTCCTCCCCTCGACCGCGGCGAGTCTACGTCAATCGGGCCCGGCGGGCGAGCACCGACACCCGGGCGCTTGACGCCGATCAATCGTCGCCGAGCACCACCCGGGTGAGGTCACGGGCGACCACCACCCGGCCAGCATAGCCGCCGCGACGCACCGCGGCGGCGTACTCGCGCTCCTCGGCCTCGCCGGCCGGGGCCGGGATCAGGTGGGTGAGCAGCAGGGTCGGCGGCCCGCTCGCGGCGTTCCCGCGCCCCGCTCCGGCCCCCGCGGCCGCGCAGCGGCGGGCGCCGCCGGCCAGCAGCCGGCCGAGCGCCTCGGCCTCGGCGTGGTAGCCGAGGATGCTTGCGCCCCACGGCTCGCCCGCGACCCGGGAGCCGAGGACCGCCTCGTGGACCAGGACCTCGGCCCCCGCGGCCAGCGCCAGCACCTCCTCGCAGGGGCGGGTGTCGCCGCTCACCGCGACCACGCCTTCCGGGGTCTCGATGCGAAAGCCGACCGCCGGCTCGACCGGCGGGTGGTGGACCCGGGCGGCGAGCACCCGCACCCCATCGCCCTCCCAGACCGGCGCCGGTCGCGGCCCGGGGTCGAACTCCAGCACCTCCACGGCCGGAGTGCTGGGGCGGCCGGTCTGGGCCCTGCGCACCGCGATGTCCGCGGCCCACGGGTCGAGCAGGGCGGCGGCGAAACGCGCCGCCGGCCCGCGCGGAGCGACCACCCGCAGGGGGCAATCGGGGCCCGGCCGATCGAGCACCGTCCAGCGTGACAGCGCCAGGTCGGCGAGATCGACGAGGTGATCGGAGTGGTGGTGGGTCAGCAGCACGACATCGAGATCCCGGCAGCTCACCCCGAGGGCGGCCAGGCGCATCGCCGTGCCGCGCCCGGCGTCGACCTGCAGGCAAAGCCCGCCACGGCGCACCAGCAGCCCCGGCCCGGCCCGCTGCGGGTGCGGCCGCGGAGCACCGGAGCCGGTTACGATGACCTCGGTGAGCACGCCCCCGGTCCGTGCCGCTCAGAGCCCCGCCGAGCGCCGGTCGCGCGCTTCCCTGGCCTCCCCGCCGGTGCCCGCCGGGGGACCGA
>CAZRGU010000269.1:0-2009 GCA_964599705.1 uncultured Ectothiorhodospiraceae bacterium
CTCAGCAGCCCTCGTTGGCGCTGCGGAAGCGCACGTAGGTCGGTGGCTTGCCGTAGTGCGGCCGGTCGAGGCAGGTGTACTCGTCGGCGCTCACCTCGTACCAGTAGTAGCCGGGGCACTCGGCGACGTAGACGATGGCCTCGTTGGTCTCGCCGTCGAAGCCGGTGGTCATGTCGGTGTCGTTGTCGAGCCGGTAGTCGATCTCGGTGACCGCCTGCCCGAAGCGCCGTTCGACGTCGGCCTTGATCTGATCCGTGCAGACCCCGTAGCGGGGCGCAGCCAGCGCCGGGCTCAGCACGGCGAGGGCGAGCGCCCCGGCCACCAGGCTCGACCATCGCTGCAGCACGGCTTCTCTCCTCTTACCTCTTTAACTGACTCTGCCCCCGCCCGGATCGCTCCCCGCCCTCGGCGGCGCGAACGGCTCGCGCCCCGGGCGCCCGCCATCCTCGCCGCCCCGGCGGCGCGAGACAAGAGCCCGCCGTGGCGCAGCGCGCCCGCGAGCCGCCGGGCCACCGGCCGATCCCCTTCCTCGGCGTGCCCCGGGCAGGCTGTCCGACAAGGAATGTGGTATCGATGCAACGGATCGGCGGGGGATCGTTGCAAATCGGCCGAAAAACGTTGCATCCGATGTTGCCCTGTCGCGATACTCCGCCCCGCTTCCTCATAGACGAGGGGCTTCGCGAAGCACCTCCGACCGCTCGGGGGCAGTCCAACACAACAGGGGAAATGAGCACATGAACAAGAAGCTCTTGACCGCCGCCATCGCCAGCGCCCTGGCCGCGCCGATGGCCGCCCAGGCGATCGAGTTCTCGGTCTCCGGCCACGTCAACCGCATGATCCGCATCGCCGACGACGGCGACGGCGCCGACATCCAGCACCTCGACAACGGCGCCTCGATGTCGCGCTTCCGGATGAAGGGCAGCGGGGATCTCGGCAACGGCATGAAGGTCGGGACCTACCTCGAGACCGCGGTGGCCTCGAGCGTGGCCTCGAAGACCGCCCTGAAGGCGCGGGAGGGTGCCGCCACCGACACCGCGTTCAACATCCGCCACTCGGCGCTGTGGTTCAGCGGCTCCTGGGGCAAGGTGACCATGGGTCACACCTCGGAGGCCAACGACGGCACCAGCACGGTCGACATGTCGCGCACCTGGATGGCCGACTCGGCCACCTCGCCGGGCGCGGTCGCCGGCTCGGTCGCCCTGCGCCTGAACACCGCGAACGCTGGCACGTCGACGGGCTGCGGCGGCACCTGCACGGTGGGCAGCTTCTTCACCACCTTCGACGGCTCGCGCAAGGACGTGCTGCGCTACGACTCGCCGGCCTTCGGCCCGGCCAAGATCGCGGCCAGCATCAGCAACAACGAGCAGTGGGGCATCGGCCTGAGCGTCAGCCAGGACATGGCCGGCGGCAGCTTCGCCCTGAAGGCCGGCTACGGTGACCGCGACAACCAGAGCGGCAACTCGATCTGGGCGATCTCGGGCGGCTTCAAGTTCTCCCAGGGCACCAGCATCTCGCTGCAGTACGCCGCCGACGACAAGGTCGCGGCCGGCGCCGTCGACGGCGACCGCTTCTACGTCAAGCTCGCCCACGACTGGGGCAACAACGGCGTGTCGCTCAGCTACGGCGAGGTCAACGACGCGATCGCCAACACCGACCTGACCTACTGGGGTGTGGGCTTCAACCACGCCTTCCCGAAGGCCGGAGTCGACATCTACGCCGGCTACCACAACTTCGACATCGGCCTCAACGCCACCTCCCAGGCCGCGATCGGCATCGGCACCGCCGAGTTCCAGGACGTCGACGCCTTCGTGGTCGGCACCCGCATCAAGTTCAAGTAACCACGACCGATTCGGCGGGCCCCGCCCGCCATCGCCTGCAAGCCCCCGGCCCCGGCCGGGGGCTTTTTTTGTGGCGGCGGGGCTGTCCCCCCTGGGGACCGTCCCGATCCTCACCCGGATTCGGTGCCCGCCGCCGACCCGGCGCCGGGCTGACGCCCAACCTACCGCCCC
>CAZRGU010000269.1:2109-5062 GCA_964599705.1 uncultured Ectothiorhodospiraceae bacterium
CCGAGGTGGCGCTCGTAGTGGCGCCAGCGTCCGACCGAGCGGGCGTAGATGGGCTGGCGGACCTGCCAGGCGCTGGCGGTGTGCACCGCCCGGCGGGTCTCGTGGAAGCGCAGGCAGCGCCCGTCCCAGGGCAGCCCGAGGAACTCGATGATCCGGCGGATCTGGGCCTCCTGGTCGGCGACCAGCGCCTCGTAGTCGACCTCGAGCATGGCCAGCGGCAGCACCGCCTGCCAGTGCGCCATCAGTCGCCGGTAGGCGCGCATCTCGGCGGCGATGTCGGCGAGATCGAACGAGTAGCCGTGCCCCTGGGTGAAGCGGCGGAAGTAGATCGAGAGCGCGGTGTCGCGCGGGTCGCGCCGGCAGTGGATCACCCGGGCCCGGGGAAAGAGCAGCGCCACCAGGCCGAGCACCGTCCAGTTGCTGGGCATCTTGTCGGTGACCCGCAGGGCCTTCGCGCCGCCCGCCTCGGCGAGCCGGGCGAGGTAGGCCTCGGCGATCGGCGCCGCGCGCTCGCCATCGAGCTCGGCGGCGCATTCCGGGTAGCCCCGCTCGCTGCCGAGCGCGGCCGGCAGCTCGCGCGCCGCGGCCGCCAGGTCGGGCAGCTCCCCGGCCCCGGCCGCCTGCGGGTGGCTGGCCACGATCTGCTCGACCAGGCTGGTCCCGGAGCGCGGCATGCCGACGATCAGCACCGGGAGCTCCGAGTCGCTGCCCAGCCCGGCGAGCCGCGCGAGCAGGGCGCGGTCGAAGACCGCGGCGATGCGCTCGATCTCGGCCATCCGCGCCGCCGCGTCGAAGGCGCGCCCCGCGCGCCCCAGCTCGTTGCCCTCGCGGAAGTGCGCGAAGGCCTCCTCGTAGCGCCCGCAGTCGTCGTAGACCTTGCCGAGCGCGAAGTGCAGGTCGGCGCGCGCCTCCGGGTCGGCGCCGGCCGCCCGCGCGGCCCGCTCGATGCGCGCCACGTCGGGATCCTCGGGGTCCTCGATGCGCCGCGTGCGCACCAGGTTGAGACAGGCCCTGGCGTCGGCCGGGTCGCGCTCGAGGACCCGGCGGAAGCAGCGCGCGGCCTCCTCGAACTCGCCGAGGTCGGTGTGCACCAGTCCGAGCTCGTTGAGCGTGTAGGGGACCTCGGGGGCGAGCCGAAGCGAGTGCTCGAGGGCGCTCTTCGCCTCGCCGGCGCGCCCGGCGTCGAGCAGCGCCGAGCCGAGCCCGGCCCAGCCCTGGGCATCCCCCGGGGCGATCCGCACCACCTCGCGGTAGCGCGCCACCGCCTCGGCCGGCCGCCCGCTGGCGTGCAGCGCGTTGGCCAGGTTGAAGTGGGCGTTGCGGTGCGCCGGGGCGAGCGCGATCGCCTCGCGGTAGGCGCCGATCGCCTCCTCGAGGCGACCGGCCGCGCGCAGCAGCACGCCGAGGTTGTTGTAGAGCTCGGGGGCGCGAAGCCCGCGCCCGATCGCCCGGCGCAGCCGCTCGATGCCGGCCGCGGGGCTCCCGCCGCGGGCCTCGAGCATGGCCAGGTCGCAGAGCGCGCCGAGGTGCGCCGGGGCCTCGCGCAGCACCCGCCGGTAGTCGCGCTCGGCGCGGGCCAGCGCCCCGGCCTGGTGGTGGCGGACGGCGCGCCGATAGACGGCCTCGACCCGACCAGGGGTCGCGCCCGCTCCCCGCCGGCTCACCCGGACGTCGCCTCGCCGTCCATCCCGAGCGCCTCGAGCAGTGGGCCGAGGTGGCGCGCATAGCGCCGCCAGCGCCCCACCGAGCCGCGGTAGACGCGCTGGCGGACCTGCCAGTGGCTGGCGGTGCTGACCGTGCGTTCGGTCTCCCAGAAGCGCAGGCAGCGCTCGTCGAAGGGCAGCCCGGCGAACTTGAGCAGCCGGCGCACACCGGCCTCCAGATCGCCGACCAGGGCCTCGTACTCGACCTCCAGGATCGGCAGCGGCAGCACCGCCCGCCAGTGCGCCATCAGCCGCTCGTAGAGCCGGTACTGGCGACCGAGGGCGGCCAGGTCGTAGCTGTAGTGGTGGCCCTCGGCGAAGCGCTGGAAGTAGTTCGACAGGCAGGTGTCGCGCGGGTCGCGGCGGCAGTGGACGACCCGCGCGCCAGGCAGCAGGGTGGCGATCAGGCCGAGGTGGAGATAATTCCCGGGCAGCTTGTCGGTGACCCGCTCGGCCTCGCTGCTGACCTCGTCGAGAACGCCCAGGTACTCGGCCGCGGCGCGCTGGATCCGGTCGGCACCGATCCCCTCGAGGCACGCCGGGTAGGGCGGCGGGGCGAGCTCGGCGGCCAGCCGGCGCACCACCCGCGGGATCGCATCGAGCTCCCCGCCGCCGGCAACCCGCGGGTGGCTGGCGAGGATCTGCTCGACCAGGGTGGTGCCCGAGCGCGGCATGCCGACGATGAACAGCGGCCGGGGCGTGTCGACCCCGAGCCCGCTGACCCGCTCGAAATAGGCACCATCGAAGACCTGCTCGCTGCGCGCGCAGTACGCCTCGGCCTCGTCGTGTCCGTGGGGGTGGGTACGCTGGGCAAGCTCGTTGCCGGCCTGGTAGTGGCGGAAGGCGTCGTCGTAGCGCCGGCAGTCGTTGTACATCTTGGCGACCGCGAAGTGCAGGTAGGAGCGCTGCTCGTCGGGATGGCCTCCCGCCTCGATCAGCGCCTCGAGCTGGCGGATCTGCTCGAGATCGTCCTCTCCGAAGCGCCGGGCGCCGGCCTGCTGGAACCAGGTGTTGACGTCTGCGGGGTTGAGCTCCAGTGCGCGGCGCAACATCTCCTGGGCCTCCTCGATGCGCCCCTGGTCGAGCAGCGCCATGCCGATCACGCTGCACGCGTTGGCCGACTCCGGATCGAGGGCAAGCGCCTCGCGGGCCGCCGCCAGCGCCTCCTCGGCGCGACCGAGCTTGAGCTCGGTCATCGCCAGCATGGATCGCGCCTCGACTCGCGACGGGTCGAGGCGGATGGCCTCCCG
>CAZRGU010000270.1:0-5054 GCA_964599705.1 uncultured Ectothiorhodospiraceae bacterium
GGCTGCACCTTGGCTCGATCCCTCTCGTAGCCCGGGCTCTGCCCGGGATCGGTCCCCCGGCGGGCACCGGCGGGGAGGCCAGGGAAGCGCGCGACCCGCGCTCGTCGAGGTCCTGAGAGCTGGTGAACGAATCACGCACCGACTGCGGGCGCAACGGTCAGCGAAGCGCTCACCACCTCGGCGAGCGCGGCGCCCGGTTCAGTGCCCCGCCTCCCTCGCCTCACGACTCGCCCGGGTACTCGACCGGGGTCGCGTAGCGCTCCAGCGCGTGCCACTCCCAGTAGCGCTCGCGCAGCCGCCGGGTCAGCGGGCCCGGGCGGCCGTCGCCCAGCACCCGCCCGTCGACCCGGGTGATCGGCATGATCCCGCCGGCCGTCGACGACAGGAAGACCTCATCGGCCGCGCGCAGCGCCTCCGGGGTCAGGCGCCCGAGCTCGAAGGGGATGTCGAGCGCCTCGCAGAGCTCGCGCACGGTGCGCCGGGTGATGCCCTCGAGGACGGTCCCGGCGGGGCTGAGCACCCGCCCCTCGCGGACCGCGAAGACGTTGAACCCCGGCCCCTCGGAGATGCAGCCCTCGGGGTCGACCAGCACCGCGGTGTCCGCGCCCCGCTCGAGGGCCTGGAGCAGCCCGCGGGTGAGGTCCCCCCAGTGGAAGTTCTTGACCGTCGGGTCGACCGAGGCCGGCGCGATGCGCGGCACGTCCGAGATGTGCAGGTGCCCGCCGCGCTCCTGGGTCTCGGGGTCGAGGATCCACACGAAGGGCACCGCGAAGGCCAGGAAGCGGTTGCGGCAGGTGCGCAGGTCGCGCGAGCCGGGGCGCGGCACGCCGCGCGTGCAGGCCATCTCGACGTAGGCCTCGCGCAGCCCGGAGCGGCGCACGCATCCGGCCAGCACCTCGGCGATGGCGGCGCGATCGCGCCCCGGGTCGAGGCGCAGCCGCGCACACGAGCGCAGGAAGCGCTCGAGGTGGTCCTCGAGCCGGAAGAAGCTCCCGCGCCACACGTGGACCACGTCGTAGGTGACGTCGGAGCGGGTGAAGCCCCAGTCGAGGATCGGCAGGCGGGCCTCGCCGATCGGCACGTAGGCCTCGTCGATGAAGGCGACCCCGTCGCCAAGACCGCTCTGCTCGCTCACGGCATCCTCCTCTGCATCGCCTGCCCGGCCGGCACCCTCACGACACGGACCGCCACCCCGCCGCGGGCAACGCAATGCCGGGCAGTGCCCGACCTACGGCAATGTCCCGCCGTGGGCAACGCAATGTCGGGCAGTGCCCGACCTCCGGGCGCCATTCTCGTAGGGCGGGCTCCGCCCGCCGTTGCCCGATGCCTGCGGCCTGCGCCCGCGGCCGCACCGAGCGCCCCGAGGCCCCTCACGCCCGCCCCGGCCCGGCGCCGTGCGCGGCCAGCAGGGTGCCGGCGTAGCGCTCGGCGAGCCCCTCCAGGCGGGCGGGGTCGGCGCCGGCGAGCAGCCGGGCGAGCCCCGGGCGGGCGGCCGGCCGCAGGGCTCGCAGCAGCTCCCGGCGGGCCTCCTCGGCGCCGGGCCCGGCCGGCGCGCCGAGGCCGCCTGCGCGTAGCCGCTGCCAGCGATGGTAGATCAGCACGCGGGCCACGAAGCCCGCGCGGCGCCGGGGGTCGGCCAGCCCCCCCTCGTCCTCGCGGGGCAGCAGCGGGCGCTCGGCGGCGAGCGCCGCGGCGAAGGCCCCCGCGCCGCGCCCGGCCACGACCCCCGCCCCGCGCTCGACCTCCACCTCCTCCAGGCCGCAGCTCGGCGAGCCGCGCTTGAGCACGGCGCCGCTCAATCCCTCGATCCCGGCCGCCGCCTCGCCGGCGCAGGCGCGCAGCGCCTCGGTGACGTCGAGCCCGGGGTCGGCGACGCCGCGCACCCGCACCTCGCCGGCGACCTCCACCAGGTGGATCGGCGCGCGCGGCACGCCGAGGCCGATGGCCACCTCCGGGCACACCGCCACCAGCTCGAAGCAGCGCCCGAGCGCCCCGCTGACGAACGGATCGCGCCGGTGGTGGCCGTCGTAGCGCACCGCGTGGCCGAGCAGGCAGGCGCTGACCGCGACCCGGACCGGGGGCTCCTCTCCGCGCCCGGCGCGCCCCTCGCCCACCGCCTGCGCGGTGCCGTGGCCGCGCAGCCTCAGGAGCGCAGCCGGGTGTTGTCCGGGTCGAGCAGCGCCCGGTAGCCGACCGCCGCGAGCCTGAGCGGGTAGCGCTCGCCGAAGTACTCGAGCAGGAACCCGGCCCCCTCCACGGCGCGCTCGTGGGGGATGTAGGCAAGCACGATGTTCTTGCCGAGCGAGGGCCCGTACTCGACGCTGGTGCTGTAGGAGCGGCGCCCCTCGCTGTCGATCAGCACCTCGCCGCTCTCGGCGTCGAGGATCGGCCAGTGCCCGACCGGGTAGCGGGCCACCCCCTGGGCGTCGACGTTGTCCTCCATGGTCAGGGTGCAGAGGATCGCGCTCTGGTGGTCGCGGGCGCGCTGCTCGAGGTAGCGCTCCTTGGCGAAGAAGTCGGCCGCCTTGACCCGCGGGCGGGCCAGATCGGCCTCGTAGAGGTTGTAGTTGGTCTCGAGATCGGCGTTCTGCAGGCGCAGGCTCTTCTCGAGGCGCCGCGAGTTGGCGTAGGTCTCGATGCCGACCGGGACCGCGCCGGCCTCGAAGAGCAGGTCCCAGATCTGCAGCCCGTAGCAGAACGGGAAGTAGAGCTCGAAGCCCTGCTCGCCGACGTAGGAGATGCGAAACGCCCACACCGGCATGCCCTGGACCCAGAGCTCGCGGGTGGTGGCGAACGGGAAGCGCTCGTGGCTGATCGCGGCCGGGTCCTCGAGGAACTGGGCCAGGGTCTCGCGGGCCTTCGGCCCCCACAGGCCCAGGCAGGCGAGGTGCTCGGAGCGGTCCTCGATGCGCGCCGCGAAGCCGCGGTCCTGCTGCATGCGCTGCATCCACACCAGGTCGCGGTGCCCGGTGGGGCCGCCGCAGACCACCCGGTAGCGGTCCTCGGCGAGCCGGATCACGGTCAGATCGGCGCGGATCCCGCCGTTGCGCTCCAGGAAGTGGGTGTAGATGCCCTTGCCGGGCGGGGTGTCGCCGCCGACCTTGGCCACGCACAGGTACTCCATCAGCCCCTCGGCGCCCGGGCCCGAGACGTCGTAGATGGCGAAGTGCGAGAGGTTGACCATGCCGACCCCGTCGCTCATGGCGAGCTGCTCGGCATTGGAGACCGGCCAGAAGTGACGCGCGTCCCACTCGTTGCGCCGCTCCGGGACCCGCTCCAGGTAGCTGGCCAGGCGCTTCTCGTTGGCCGCGTAGCCGTGGGCCCGCTCCCAGCCGGCGCTCTCCATGAAGTAGCCACCGAGCTCGGCCTCGCGCACCCAGAACGGGCTGCGGCGCAGGTTGCGCCCGGACTCGTAGGGCTCGCGCGGGTGCACCGGCGGGTTGTAGATCTTCCTGGCGGTCTCGAAGCAGCGCCGGTAGACGAACTCGGGACGGAGCTGCACCGGGTAGTGGCGCGAGATGTCGGCGCTGTAGGGGTCCATCTCCGGGGCGCCCTGGGTGATCCAGTCGGCGAGCACCTTGCCGATCCCGGGGCCGTCCTTGATCCAGACCGCCTCGCCGAGCCACAGCCCGCGCACCCCCGGAGCCTCGCCGATCAGCGAGCCGCCGTCCGAGGTCACCGAGAGCAGCCCGTTGAACGAGGCCCGCGACTCCCAGCCGAGCTCGCCGAGCTTGGGCACCAGCTCGACGATGCGCTCGTAGCCAGCCATCACCTGCTCGAGCTCCAGGTCGCGCATCGACGGCGACAGCCCCCCCTGGCCGGGCTCGAGGATGTCGCGCGGGCGTACCAGGCGCGGCTCGACCTGCTCGTAGTAGCCCCACTCGAGCCGGCCGCCCTCGGTGGTGGCCGGGTCGCCGGTGTCGCGCACGTAGCTCGAGTTGCCCTGGTCGCGCAGCAGCGGGTAGCCGATCTCCTTGCCGGTGCCGGCGAACTCCTCGAACGGCCCGAAGAACAGCAGCGGGTGCTCGGTGGGCATCAGCGGCACCCCGACTCCGGCGGTCTCGGCGAGGATCGGCCCCCAGATCCCGGTCGAGAGGACGACGATCGGCGCCTCGATGTAGCCGGCCGAGGTGTGCACGCCGCAGACCCGCCCGTCGCGCACCTCGATGCGGCTGGCCGCGGTGTTGGTGAACACCGCGAGCTTGCCGGTGGCGACCGCCTCGTCGACCAGATCCCCGACCACCTTCTGCGAGCGCGGCACCACCAGCCCGGCCTCCGGGTCCCACATCGCCCCCTGGATCCGGGTCTCGTCGATCAGCGGGAAGAGCCGCTTGACCTCGGCCGGGTCGATGATCCGCGCCTGGGTGCCGAACGCCTTGCCGGAGCCGACCTTGCGCCTGAGCTCGGCCATGCGCTCGTCGTCCCCGACCCGCGCCACCTCGAGCCCGCCGCAGCGCACGTAGGCGCCGCGCGCCTCGAAGAAGCGGCGGCTGTACTGGGTGGTGTAGACCGAGAACTTGTTGTGGTCGGTCATGTAGCAGAAGTCGGAGGCATGCGCGGTCGAGCCGATGTCGGTGGGGATCGCCGACTTGTCGATGCCGACGATCCCGTCCCAGCCCTGCTCGATGAGGTGGTGGGCGACACAGGCCCCGACGATCCCTCCCTGGCCGATGATCACGACCCGGGCGCTGGCCGGTAACTTCGCCATCTCGGTGCTCTCCTCCGCGGCTTGCCCGGCGCGGCCGGCCGGCCGCGCACCCGGCGGCACAATAGGCCACCGCCGGGGGCGATCACAAGATCGATCGGCCGCGGAGCGCCTCCCCGGGGGCGATCCCGCTCTTCGCCGTAGCCCGGACATTGCCCGGGACCAACCCCCGGGACGACGATCCCGACCTTCGCCCACGGCACGGCGCCCGGACGACGACGATCCCGACCCTCGCCGTAGCCCGGGCTTTGCCCGGGATCGAGCCTCGAGCGGCACCCGGCGCGGCCGGTGACCGAGCCCCGCTCGGCCCAACCCGCGGCCGGCGCCGGCTGCGGGCTCGACGGCGGGC